>NZ_LJSC01000037.1:0-94482 GCF_001303875.1 Gemmobacter sp. LW-1
TGCGACCGGAACAGGCTTGCCAAGGGTGGCCAGAGTCGGCGGATACCCACAGAGCGCCCGGCGGTCCCGGCTGACGCGCGGCACCCAGCTGGTGACACCGTTCAGGCCCGCCCGCAGGAACACGCAGCCCCGGCTGTCGACATACATTTGCCCCTTGAAACCCGGAGGAGGCAGCTCGCGCGGCCCGCCGATCTGAGACACTGTTTGCGCCTGGGCGACAGTTGTACCGGACAACACGGCAAGAACCGCAGCGGCAACAAACCTGCGAAGCATGAAGACCCCCTCATCGAGTAAGCGAATCATGCAACAGGATTGTTCTCGGGTAAAGGGGTAATGGCTTATTTTGTGCCGAACATACGGTCGCCCGCATCCCCTAGGCCAGGTACAATATATCCATGGTCATTGAGGTGGCTGTCCAACGAGGCCGTGACGATCGGCACATCGGGATGCGCCTCCTTCATGCGCTGCACGCCTTCCGGCGCCGCCAGAAGGCAGAGGAAGCGGATGTTCTTCGCCCCCGATTGTTTCAGCAGGTCAATGGCCGCCACGCTGGAATTGCCGGTCGCCAGCATCGGATCGACCACGATGCAGATGCGTTCGTCCAGCCGGTCCGGCACCTTGCAGTAATACTGCACGGGTTGCAGCGTTTCCGGGTCACGATACAATCCGACGAAGCCCACGCGCGCCGCCGGGATCAGCTCCAGAATGCCGTCCAGCAGCCCGTTGCCCGCCCGCAGAATGGAAATCAGCGCTAGTTTCTTGCCATCCAGCGTCGGCGCATCCATTGGCTGCAACGGCGTCTCGATGCGGGTGGTGGTCATGTCCAGTTCGCGCGTCACCTCATAGGCCAGCAGCAGGCTGATCTCTTTCAGCAGGCGGCGAAACCCGGCAGTCGATGTATCCTTGTTGCGCATGATGGTCAGCTTGTGCTGCACCAGCGGGTGATTCACGACGGTCAGATGTTCGGTCATGCGCGGGGCTCCAGTCTCTTGGCAAGTTTCTCTTTGGTGTCGCGATCGCAGAAGGCGGCGTCAAGCGCGGTGCGGTTGAGCGTGTCGAACACGCCCTGATCCCAGTCGAAAGCATCGGCCAGCCGGTCCCATTCGCGGGTCATCGTGGTGTGGAAGAAGGGCGGATCGTCGGTGGAGACCGTGACCTTCACACCCCGGTCGTAAAGCTGCCCGATGGGATGTTTGCGCCAGTCAGGATAAAGCCCCAATGCGATGTTGGAGCCTGGGCAAATCTCCAGCACCGTGCCGCGTTCTGCGAGTTCGTCGACCAGCGCCAGATCCTCGATTGCACGGACACCATGGCCGATGCGGCTTGGCGCCAGCGCCGCCAGCGTGTCACGGATATGCTGTGGCCCGCGCCATTCCCCCGCATGCGCCGTCAGACCCAGCCCGGCCTCGCGGGCACAGTCGAAGGCCCAGGCGAAATCTTTGGGCTCACAGACCGCCTCATCCCCCGCGATGCCAAAGCCGGTGACAAACCGCCCGGCGGTTTCGGCGGCACAGATCGCCACATCACGCGATTTTTCCGGCCCGAAATGACGGATCGGCGTGATGATGGCGCGCAGCGTGATGCCCATTTTCGCTTCGGCCTCCGCCGCCGCATCCTCGATGGCGGCCAGATAGTCGCGCCAGGCCGCCACATCCCGACCACCGCAGAAATCGGGGCTGAGGAAGGTTTCGCTGTAAATCACGCCATGTGCGGCGCTTTCCTCCAGCACAGCCAGCGCAAGGCGGCGATAGTCCTCGGGGCTGCGCAGGACCGAGGTCGCAGCCTCGTAAACCCGCAGGAAGTGCCGGAAGTCGCGCCAGGCATAACCGCCGCCTTCGTTGAAAATGCCCGAGATATCTTCGTGCTTTTCCGCCGCCAGCCCCCTTATGAAAGCGGGCGGGGCCGCACCTTCCAGATGCAGGTGCAGTTCGATCTTGGACTGGTCTTTCAGGGTCACAGGAAGCTCCGCCCCGGCCCTTGCGCCGGGATGTTCAGATGGGTGGCAAGGCTTGCGGCCACATCGGCAAAAGCGCACAGGCCGAAGCTGCCCGCGTCGTTTCCGGCAATCAGCACCGGCACGCGTTCGCGGGTGTGTTCAGTGCCGCGCCAGGTGGGATCATTGCCGTGGTCAGCCGTGAACAGCGCCAGGTCCCCGGGCCGGAGACGCGCCAGAAATTCCCCTGCGCGTGTGTCGAACCATTCCAGCGCACGGGCATAACCCGAGACGTCACGGCGGTGGCCATAAAGGCTGTCGAACTCAACAAAGTTCGCAAAGGTCAAGCTTCCCGGCTCGGCTTCCGTCGCAAGCCGGTCCAGATGATCGAAAAGTGCAGCGTCATCCTTGCCTTTGTGCAGTTTGCCAATTCCGCGATGCGAGAAGATGTCGCCGATCTTGCCGATGGCATGGGTCGGGCGCCCTGCCTCCTGCACCCAGTCCAGCAGCGTAGGTGCAGGCGGTGCGATGGCAAAGTCCCGGCGATTGGCGGTGCGGCTGAAGCTGCCGGGCTGACCGACGAAGGGCCGTGCAATCACGCGCCCTACACGCCGGGCATGCAGCACAGGTGCCAGCCCCTCGCACAGCGCGATCAGCCGGTCGAGGCCAAAGCTTTCCTCATGCGCGGCAATCTGGAACACGCTGTCCGCCGAAGTATAGCAGATGGGCCAGCCGCTGCGCATATGCTCCGGCCCCAGCCGGTCAATGATCTCGGTGCCCGAGGCGTGACAATTGCCAAGGATGCCCGCTGTCCCGGCCAGACGGCAGACCTCGGCCACGATCTCGGGCGGGAAGGCGGGGGTGGCATCGGGGAAATAGCTCCAGTCCCAGGGCACCGGCACCCCTGCCAGTTCCCAATGGCCCGAGGGCGTGTCCTTGCCGCGTGACACTTCGGTCGCGGCCCCCCAAAGGCCGGTCGGCACCGCCCCCAATCCGGGCACCCGCGCGCCCGATGCCAGATGCAGTGCCGCACCGAGCCCGAGCGCATCCAGCACGGGCATCCGCAACAGGCCACTCCGCCCCTGTTCGGCCTGCCCCGTGGCACAGGCTTCGGCGATATGGGCCATGGTATTCGCCCCTTCATCGCCAAAGGTCGCAGCATCCGGCGCACCGCCGATGCCCACGCTGTCCATCACGATCAGAAAGGCCCGGTTCATACGGCGATCCTTTTCAAGACAAGGGGCGGCAGTTCCGGCCGCCCGGGCGTGATGCGACAGGCGGCCAGCACCGCCGCAGCCGCCGCCTCCGCCGCCGTTTCGGATTGCGCATGCACCACCGCCAGCGGCAGCCCCCGAAAGATCTCGGTCCCGATTTCGGGGAGCCCGGCGAGACCAACGGCCGGGTTCACCCGGTCGCCATCGCGCAAGCGGCCGCCACCCAGATGCACGACCGCCTCACCCAGCCGGAAACCATCCACCGCAGCCAGAAACCCTGCTTCCGGCGCCGGAACCGGGCGCATGACGGGTGCCGAGGGCAGCCGGTCGGGCCAGCGATCCACAAAATCGGCAGGCCCGCCCTGCGCGGCGACCATCCGGCCGAAACATTCGGCAGCAGCCCCGCTTTCCAGCGCCTCGGTCACCAGTCCCTCGCCTTCCGCCGCATCGGTGGCAAGGCCCGCCAGCGCCAGCACCTCGCCGCCCAGAGCCGCAGTCAGCGCACCAAGCCGCGTGCGCAGCGCGCCGCCGGTCATCACCTCCATCACCTCGATCACCTCCAGCGCATTGCCCGCTGAAGGCGCCAGCGGCTGCGTCATGTCGGTAATCAGGGCCGAGGTCTTGCACCCCGCCCCATTCGCCGTGCTGACCAGCGCCTGAGCCAGAGCCTCCGCCTCGGTTTCGGTCTTCATGAAGGCGCCGGAACCAGCTTTCACATCCAGCACCAGCGCCTGCAACCCCGCCGCAAGCTTCTTGGACAGGATCGAGGCGGTGATGAGGTCGATGCTTTCCACCGTCGATGTCACATCACGGATCGCGTAAAGCCGCCGATCCGCCGGCGCGATATCGGCGCTGGCCGCCACGATGGCGCAGCGCACCTGGCCAAGTTGCCGCCGCAGTGCCGCTTCATCCAGCCCGGTACGGAACCCCGGTATCGATTCCAGCTTGTCCAGCGTACCGCCGGTATGGCCCAGCCCGCGACCCGAGATCATGGGCACACAGGCCCCACAGGCCGCCAGCGCGGGCGCCAGCAGAAGCGAGACGCAATCACCGATGCCGCCGGTCGAATGCTTGTCGATCACCGGCCCCGGCAGATCCCAGCGCAGCACCTTGCCGCTGTCACGCATGGCCTCTGTCAGCGCCACGCGGCCCGTCTCGCCCAGCCCGCGCAGAACCACCGCCATGGCAAAGGCCCCGGCCTGCGCATCCGTCACCTCGCCCGAGGCAAGGCCGCGCGCGAACCCGCGCAGGTCTTCGCGCCCCGGATGCCCGCCGTCGCGCAACGTGGCGATGATCGCGCGGGCGTCGGTCATGTGCGGTCCATATGCGCGGCGCTGAACCGACCGGGCAGCAGTTCAGCCACGCTGGTCCGCATCTGCGCGCCTTGGGTGGTGCAGAGCGTGACGAGCGCATCGCCTGCCGCAAACTCGGCCAGTTTCTGACGGCAGCCTCCGCAGGGCGGCACCGGGTCGGGGCTGTCGGCGATGACCAGCGCCTCGGTGAACCGGGTTTCTCCCGCCGCGACCATGGCGGCAATGGCGCCCGCCTCGGCACAGGTGCCCTCGGGGTAGGCTACGTTTTCCACATTGCAGCCGGAATAGACCACGCCCGAGGCCCCCCGCAGCGCCGCCCCCACCCTGAAGCGCGAATAGGGCGCATAGGCATTCTCGCGCACCGCCGTCGCGGCATGCAGCAGGGCAGGATCGGGGGTGGACATGGGTGCCTCGCGAATTTGACCAACAGGTCGGATTGTGCGGCAGCCCCGCGTCCGGCGCAAGCCGCCGCCCCTGCCCCGCCCGGCGCGACTTGCGGTTTTCCGCGATTGCGGCGGGGCAAGCTTGTCGGCACAGTGAAGGCGGAACAGATGCGGCATCCGGCGCATAGGCGCCATGCAGCGCGCAAAGCCGCTTTTTATTGAGTGGAGAATCTGGTTTAACCCTAAACCAGATTTCGGGAGGACGGAATGGACGAGACCCGCCAGGACAGCGCGCGTCAGGCCGCGCTGGATTATCACGAATACCCCAAACCGGGAAAGCTGGAGATCCGGGCAACCAAGCCGCTGGCCAACGGTCGCGACCTGTCGCGCGCCTATTCGCCTGGCGTGGCCGAGGCCTGCCTTGAGATCAAGGCAGATCCATCCACTGCAAGCCGTTATACAACAAGAGGAAATCTGGTTGCCGTGGTGACGAACGGCACCGCTGTACTTGGCCTTGGCAATATCGGTGCGCTGGCCTCCAAGCCAGTGATGGAGGGCAAGGCCGTCCTGTTCAAGAAGTTCGCAAACATAGATTGTTTTGACATTGAACTAAATGAACCGGACCCGGTGAAGCTGGCCGATATCGTCTGCGCGCTGGAGCCGACCTTCGGCGCGATCAACCTTGAGGACATCAAGGCGCCCGACTGTTTCGTGGTCGAAAAGCTGTGCCGCGAACGGATGAACATTCCGGTTTTCCATGATGATCAGCACGGAACCGCCATCGTGGTGGGCGCCGCGGCGACCAATGCGCTGCATGTGGCGGGCAAAAGGTTCGAGAATATCAAGATCGTCAGCACCGGCGGCGGGGCGGCGGGCATCGCCTGCCTGAACATGCTGCTGAAGCTGGGTGTGAAGCGCGAAAACGTCTGGCTTTGCGACATTCACGGTCTGGTCCATGAGGGTCGCGAGATTGACATGAACCCCCAGAAGGCTGCCTATGCTCAGGCCAGCGACAAGCGGACACTGGACGAGGTGATCGACGGCGCCGACATGTTCCTCGGCCTCTCCGGCCCCGGCGTGCTGAAACCTGAAATGGTGGCGCGGATGGCGGAGAATCCGATCATCTTCGCGCTGGCCAACCCGACGCCGGAAATTCTGCCCGACGAGGTGCGCGCCGTCGCCCCCGGCGCGATCATCGCCACCGGCCGCAGCGACTTTCCCAATCAGGTCAATAACGTGCTGTGCTTCCCCTTCATCTTCAGGGGCGCGCTGGACGTGGGGGCGACGCAGATCAACGATGCAATGCAACTGGCCTGCATCGACGGAATCGCGGCCCTGGCCCGTGCCACCACCAGCGCCGAAGCCGCCGCCGCCTATCGCGGCGAAAAACTCAGCTTCGGGCCGGATTATCTGATCCCGAAACCCTTCGACCCCCGGCTGATCGGCGTCGTCGCCAGCGCGGTGGCGAAGGCCGCGATGGAGTCGGGCGTCGCCACCCGCCCCATCGACGACCTCGCCGCCTATCGCGAGCGGCTGAACGGCTCGGTCTTCAAATCCGCGCTGATCATGCGCCCGGTGTTCGAGGCCGCGCGCAATGCCGAACGCCGCATCATCTTTGCCGAGGGCGAGGATGAGCGCGTGCTGCGGGCGACCAACGCGATGCTGGAGGAAATGACCGACAAGCCGATCCTCATCGGCCGCCCCGAGGTCATGGCCCGGCGCTGCGAACGCGCGGGCCTGCCGATCCGCCCGGACCGGGATTTCGAGGTCATCAATCCCGAAAGCGACGCCCGTTACCGCGATTACTGGGGCAGCTATCACGAGCTGATGGCCCGGCGCGGCGTTACACCCGATCTGGCCCGCGCCATCCTGCGCACCAATACCACCGCCATCGGCGCCATCGCGGTGCATCGTGGCGATGCTGACAGCCTGATCTGCGGCACCTTCGGACAATATCTCTGGCATCTGAACTACATTTCGCAGGTTCTGGGCCGGGGCAGCCTGTCGGCGCATGGCGCGCTCAGCCTGATGATCCTTGAGGACGGGCCGTTGTTCATCGCCGATACCCAGGTGAACCCGATCCCCACGCCGGAACAAATCGCCCTCACCACGCTGGGCGCCGTCCGCCATGCCAAACGTTTCGGCGTAACACCCAAGGTTGCGCTCTGCTCGCATTCCAACTTCGGCAACCTCGACAGCGATTCCGGCCGCCGGATGCGCGAGGCGCTGGCGCTCCTGGATGCGGAGAGCCGCAGTTTCGTCTATGAAGGCGAAATGAGCATCGACGCCGCGCTGGACGCCGACCTGCGCGCCCGCATCTTCCCCGGCTGCCGGCT
Organism: Gemmobacter sp. LW-1; assembly: GCF_001303875.1. NCBI lineage: Bacteria > Pseudomonadati > Pseudomonadota > Alphaproteobacteria > Rhodobacterales > Paracoccaceae > Gemmobacter > Gemmobacter sp. LW-1. The sequence continues at coordinate 7,180 of NZ_LJSC01000037.1, forward strand.
GGAGGGTGCCGCCAATATCCTGATCTTCGCTTATTCCGATGCGGCCAACGCCGCCCGCAACATGCTGCGGATGAAGGCGGGCGGGCTGGAGGTCGGGCCTATCCTGATGGGTATGGGCAACAAGGCGCATATCGTGACCCCCTCAATTACGCCGCGCGGGCTTTTGAACATCTCGGCCCTCGCCGGAACGCCCGTAGCGCATTACGGCTAAGACATGCGGCGGCCGGAAATCCGGCCGCCGACTCACTTTCAGGCAGCAGGCAAACTGCAAATCCTGAAAAATTTGCAAACTCCCCGGCTATTCCAACAAAATTTGGCATAACGTGCGACTTTGCATAAATTTGCCGTCCGCAAACAGCATAATTCTGCAAATTTTCTGCCCCTGCGCCCCGACGTGATCGGTAACACCGTTGCGGCAATACCCGGTCGTCGCGTAACAATCCGTCAAACCGGAGGAGGGTGCATACCATGGCATACAGGGAAATCTACCAAAGCTGGAAGGCAGACCCGGAAGGCTTCTGGATGAAGGCCGCCGGGGCGATCGACTGGGTGAAACCGCCGTCGCGCGCCCTGAATGCCGACCGCGCCCCCCTCTACGAATGGTTCACCGATGCGCAGGTCAACACCTGCTGGAATGCGGTGGACCGCCACGTCCTCGCCGGGCGCGGCAACCAGCTGGCCATCATCCATGACAGCCCCGTCACCCACCTGCGCAAGGGTATCACCTACAAGGAGCTGCAAACCCGCGTCGCCAGCCTCGCCGGCGCCCTGCGCGCCAAGGGTGTGGAAAAGGGCGACCGTGTCATCATTTACATGCCGATGATCCCCGAGGCGCTGGAAGCGATGCTGGCCTGTGCCCGTCTCGGCGCCATCCATTCGGTCGTGTTCGGCGGGTTTGCCGCCAATGAGCTTGCCGTGCGGATCGACGATTGCAAGCCCAGGGCGATCATCGCGGCAAGCTGCGGGATCGAGCCGAACCGCATCGTGCATTACAAGCCGTTGCTCGACGGCGCCATCGAACTGGCCACGCACAAGCCGGATTTCTGCGTGATCTTCCAGCGCGAGCAAGAGGTCGCCAAACTGGTCGAAGGCCGCGATGTCGCCTGGCACACCTTCCAGTTCGGCGTCGAACCTGCCGAATGCGTGCCGGTCGAGGGCGATCACCCGGCCTATATCCTTTACACCTCCGGCACGACAGGCCAGCCCAAGGGCGTGGTGCGCCCGACTGCGGGCCATCTGGTCGCGCTGAACTGGACGATGCGCGCCGTCTATGACGTGGGCGTGGGCGACGTGTTCTGGGCCGCCTCGGATGTGGGTTGGGTCGTGGGGCACAGCTATATCTGTTACGGCCCGCTGATCGCCGGTTGCACCACCATCGTGTTCGAGGGCAAGCCCGTGGGCACCCCCGACGCGGGCACCTTCTGGCGCGTCATCAGCGAAAACAAGGTGAAAAGCTTCTTCACCGCCCCCACCGCGCTCCGCGCGATCCGCCGCGATGACCCCGAAGGAGAATTCATCGGCGAATATAACCTCAAGCACCTCAAGGCCCTCTACCTTGCCGGTGAACGCGCCGACCCCGACACGATCCAATGGGCGCAAAAGCACCTCGGCGTGCCGGTGATCGACCACTGGTGGCAAACCGAAACCGGCTGGGCCATCGCCGCCAACCCGCTGGGGATCGAGGAACTTCCCGTCAAGCTTGGCTCGCCCTCGGTGCCGATGCCGGGCTATGATGTGCAGGTGCTGGACGAGGGCGGCCACCCGGTCTCCGCAGGCACGCTCGGCGCCATCGCGGTGAAACTGCCGCTGCCCCCCGGCACCCTGCCGACACTGTGGAACGCTGAAGACCGCTTCCGGAAAAGCTATCTCAGCCATTTCCCCGGCTATTATGAAACCGGCGATGCGGGCTATATCGACGAGGACGGCTATCTCTACATCATGGCGCGCACCGATGACGTGATCAACGTCGCGGGCCACCGCCTCTCGACCGGCGCCATGGAAGAGGTACTCGCCTCGCATCCGGATGTCGCCGAATGCGCGGTCATCGGGGTCAGCGACACGCTGAAAGGGCAGTCGCCGCTCGGCTTCCTCTGTCTCAAGAAAGGCGCCAACACCCCGCATGACGAGGTGGTCAAAGGCTGCATCAAGCTGATGCGCGACCGTATCGGCCCGGTGGCCGATTTCAAACGCGCCGTCGTGGTGGATCGCCTGCCCAAAACCCGCTCAGGCAAGATCCTGCGCGGCACCATGGTCAAGATCGCGGACAACGAGGATTACAAGATGCCCGCGACCATCGACGATCCGGCCATCCTGGACGAGATCAGGCTCGCCCTGCAAAGCCTCGGCCTCGCCAAAGGCTGACGCGCAGCCGCGCCCCTGCCACGGGGCGCGTCATCTGCCTTTTGCTTCTTGCAAAAATACTCATGCAACGGCGGCCAGAAGTGCCGCCGTTTCACATGAACTGCTCATGCGTCAGCCGCTCTTCCAGCCCGTGCCCCGGATCGAACAGCAGCCGGTGACAGACGCTCGGCTCTGACCGGATCTCCACACTCAGCACATCGCGGAACGACCGGCTGTCGGCATCGGCCATGACCGGCCGCTTTGTCGCCTCCAGCACGTCGAACCGCACCACGGCCGTCTTCGGCAGCAACGCCCCGCGCCAGCGGCGGGGCCGGAAGGCTGCCATCGCGGTCAGCGCCAGAACATCGGCGCCGATCGGCAGGATCGGTCCATGTGCCGAGTAATTATAGGCGGTCGATCCCGCGGGTGTGCAGACCAGCGCCCCGTCGCAGACCAGTTCGGCCATCCGCTCGCGTCCATCCACGCTGATCCTCAGCTTGGCGGCCTGCGGCCCCGCGCGCAGCAGGCTCACCTCATTGATCGCCAGCGCATGATGCTCGCGCCCCGAGGCGGTGACGGCATGCATGGCCAGCGGATTGATCACCGTCTCTTCCGCCGCGCGCAGCCGGTCTTCCAGTGCCTCTTCGGAATAGGCGTTCATCAGAAAGCCGATGGTGCCGCAATTCATGCCATAGACCGGCAGGCCAAGGCTCTGCGTCTCGTGCAGGGTCTGCAACATGAAGCCGTCGCCCCCCAATGCCACGATGACATCTGCCGACCGGATCGGCGCATCGTCATAGCGGTCGCTCAGCGCCGTATAGGCGGACAGCGCCGAAGCGCTTGTGCTGGCCCGGAAATTGATCCGCATGGCATCCTTCCTCGATCCCCGCCGTCAGTCTTGCGGGGCGGCGGGAGCAAACTCAAGTCTCTGCGGCGCAGCGCGACGGAAAAGTTTCCGATAGGCGACATTCTGTTCGTTTGAATTCGGGTCCATGTCGGTTTCTACCCTTCCCTGTCGCTTGGGGCATGGTCTAAATGACCGCGAATCCGCCCTTCCTTGACAGGAGACGCCCATGACCGACATCCGCGATCCCGGTTTCTTCACCGAAACCCTCGCCTCCCGCGACCCCGAGCTGTTCGGCTCGATCACTGACGAACTCGGCCGCCAGCGGGACGAGATCGAGCTGATCGCGTCGGAAAACATCGTCAGCCGTGCCGTGATGGAGGCGCAGGGCTCGGTGATGACCAACAAATATGCCGAGGGCTATCCGGGCAAGCGCTACTACGGCGGCTGCCAGTTCGTCGACGTGGCGGAAAACCTCGCCATCGAGCGCGCCTGCAAGCTGTTCGGCTGCACCTTCGCCAACGTCCAGCCCAATTCCGGCTCGCAGGCCAATCAGGGCGTGTTCAACGCGCTGCTGAAACCGGGCGACACCATTCTGGGCATGAACCTGGCCTCGGGCGGTCACCTGACCCACGGCGCCGCGCCGAACCAGTCGGGCAAATGGTTTAACGCCGTGCAATATGGCGTGCGCCAGCAGGACAGCCGCATCGACTATGACGAGGTCGAGCGTCTGGCCGACGAGCATCAGCCGAAGCTGATCATCGCCGGCGGTTCGGCCGTGCCGCGGCAGATCGACTTCGCCCGTTTCCGCGCCATCGCCGACAAGGTTGGCGCCTTCCTGATGGTCGACATGGCGCATTTCGCGGGCCTCGTGGCTGGCGGTCAGCACCCCTCGCCCTTCCCCTATGCCGATGTGGCGACCACCACCACGCACAAGACCCTGCGTGGCCCGCGCGGCGGCATGATCCTGACGAACAACGAGGATATCGCCAAGAAGGTCAATTCGGCCATCTTCCCGGGCATCCAGGGCGGCCCGCTGATGCATGTGATCGCAGCCAAGGCGGTGGCCTTCGGCGAGGCGCTGCGGCCCGAGTTCAAAGCCTATGCCGCGCAGGTGGTGGTCAACGCTCAGGCGCTGGCCGACCAGCTGATGAAGGGCGGGCTGGACATCGTGACCGGCGGCACCGACACCCATGTCATGCTGGTGGACCTGCGCCCGAAAGGCGTGAAGGGCAATGCGACCGAAAAGGCGCTGGGCCGCGCCCATATCACCTGCAACAAGAACGGCATCCCCTTCGACCCTGAAAAGCCGACCGTGACCTCGGGTGTCCGTCTGGGCACCCCGGCGGGCACCACCCGCGGCTTCGGCGAGGCCGAATTCCGCCTGATCGCCGACTGGATCGTCGAAGTGGTCGATGGCCTGGCCGCCAATGGCGAGGATGGCAATGGCGAGGTCGAAGCCGCCGTGCGCGCCAAGGTCGCCGACCTCTGCGCCCGCTTCCCGCTCTACCCCGGTCTCTGACCGGCACGGGGTCCCGGCACTCCGGGGCCCCGAATTTCTTGCAAAAACTTTCCTGAAAAGTTTTGTCTCCTGACCCGGCGTTCCGAGTAATCCCGATGCCCCATGCCCCGCACAGCACCCGGCTGGAACGCCGTCTCGGCGACTGGGCGCGGGCGCGTCTGCCCTATGGCCTCGCCGAACTGGTGATGTTCGTGCTGAAGCAGGGCTGGGCCTGCCTGTTCGGTGGCCTGCTGCTGATCGCCATTCTTGCCACCCGTGCGATCTGGTCGCCTGACTGGGCCCTGCATCGCTATGACGCGCTCTTCCTGTTTGCCGTCGCCACGCAGGCCATCTTTCTGTGGAAAGGGCTGGAGACATGGGAGGAAGCCCGCGTCATCCTGCTGTTTCACCTGACCGGGACTGCAATGGAATGGTTCAAGGTCGGCGCCGGATCATGGTCATACCCCGAGCCGGGCCTGTTCAAGCTCTGGGGGGTGCCACTGTTTTCCGGGTTCATGTATGCCAGTGTCGGCAGCTACATGGCGCGGGTCATCCGGCTGTTCGACATGCGCTTTGCCCCCTACCCGCCGTTCTGGCTGACCGTGGTGTTCGCGCTGGCCATCTATGTGAATTTCTTCGCCCATCACTTCCTGCCGGACATCCGGGTCGCACTTTTCGCAGGATCAGTGCTGCTGTTCTCCCGCACGCGGATCTGGTTCCGCATCTCTGACCGGGACTGGTGGATGCCGCTGCCGGTTGCGGCATTCCTCTCCAGCTTTGCGCTCTGGCTGGCCGAGAATATCGGCACGGCAACGGGAACCTGGCTCTACTCCGGTCAGGTCGCCGGACAGGTCGTCAGTTTCGCCAAGCTGGGGTCGTGGTATCTGCTGCTTTACGTCTCGTTCGTCACCGTCACACTGGTCAGCCGCGCGGCGCTGCATCGGCAGCCCTTGCCCGTCACATCAGCCCGCGCAGCTTCAGCACAAGTACAGCCAGCCCGGCCACGACAATAAGGCCGAAGACCACCTGCGCCACGACCGAAATCAGCAGGCCTTTGCGCCGACCGGCGGCGCCCAGAGGTGACAGGTGACGCAGACAGATGTCATAGGCTTCGGCCACCTCGCCCTCATCCACCTGCAACAGAAGCTTGGGGTTTTGCGACATATGCGCCGCCTCGGCCAGCCGCTCTGCCGCGGCCCGCACTTTGCGCGGCAACCGCCGACCGCCACGCGACAGCTTTTCGGCCAGCCCCGCACCCTTGATGCGCAGCCGTTCCTCCATCAGCCCCGCAACCCGGTCTGCCATCTGCTGAATGGTAATCGCGCCCATCTTCGTGTCCTGCCCGCCGCTGTCCGGCGGTCTGCCACCGCCCTTGCGCGGCAGACTACGCTTGCACGCGGAAGGCATCAACCGCTCTGGCAGTCGCGGAAAGGCTCGGTTACTTCTGTGCCATGCTGAACACGATCCATTATCCCGCCACCACCGCATCGGACCTGCCCCCCATCCTGATCGTGCACGGGCTCTACGGCTCGGCACGGAACTGGAACGTCATCGCCCGCCGCCTGTCAGAGCGGCGCGATGTGTTGGCGGTCGACATGCGCAATCACGGCGAAAGCCCCCGCTTTCCGACCCACAGCTATCCCGACATGGCTGCCGATCTGGCCGAGGTGATCGGCGCCCATGGCGGGCAGGCCGATGTGATCGGGCATTCGATGGGGGGCAAGGCGTCGATGATGCTGGCGCTGAATCATCCCGGCCTTGTGCGGCGGCTGGTCGTCGCCGATGTGGCGCCGGTGCCCTATGCCCATGACCAGACGCAATACATCACCGCGATGCGCGGGCTCGATCTGGCGGGCCTGACCACGCGCGGTGAGGCCGACCGCAGGCTTGCGGAAACCGTACCCGAGGCCCCCCTGCGCGCCTTCTTCCTGCAATCGCTGGACCTGAAAGCGGAGGGCGGGCCGCGCTGGCGGCTGAACCTTGACGTGCTGGAGGCTGAAATGCCCAAGATCGTCGGCTGGCCCGATCCGGCCGGGCAATTCGAAGGGCCGACCCTGTTCCTGACCGGCAGCGACAGCCATTATGTGAAGCCGGAATACCGCCCGGCGATCCGCGCACTGTTTCCCAATGCGCATTTCGCCAAACTGCCAGGCGCCGGACACTGGCTTCATGCCGACAAACCGCGCGAGTTCGAGCAGACTCTGAAAGTGTTCCTCGACGCCTGAATGCGCCTAGTCCGCCGGACGGGCCATACGCCGCATCAGCCCGTCCCGCAGCACGAATTGATGCCAGAGCGCACCGGCCACATGCAGGCCGATCAGCGCCAGAAGCACCGCCTTCAGCACCTCATGCGCTTCGGCCGCTACCGAAATGCCACCGAACCACGCCATACCCCCCGTCACGGCGAGGGCAATCATCGCCAGATAAAGACCTGCATGGGCCAGCTTCGAAAGCGGGCGCAGAATGGCGGGGCCGCCCTCTGCCGGCGCAGGCGCCCCGCGGCGGCCTTGCAGGCCGATCCGCCACAAAGCCAGCACCAGGACGGCAATCCCTCCCGCCACATGGCCCGCGACCAGCGGATCAAAGGCCGGGCTTCCCCCCTGACGCAGGCTGCGCCATGCGGCGGAAATCGCGTCATTGCCGATGAACTGCCAGGCGACAAGAACCACCGTCAACCAATGCAGCACAATCTGGCTGCGGGAATAGCCCTTGGGCATGTGAAGCTCCCGTTGCTGGCCACGCACCGGCGTGGTCTTCGTTGACCTCTACGCGACGATACAAGACTTCCGTCGCCCGTCAGCCCGTGATCTGGCGAGCGACGAACCAACTCACCGGAATGGCCGCGACAAAGCCCACTGCGGCGGCCACCAGAATGGCTTTCAACGTCACCATGCCCATGGTCAGGGCGGCGACGATCCCGACCCCCATGAGCGAGGTCGACGCCATGGAGAAGATAATCATCATCAGACGGTTCATTGCTGGCCTCTTGTCATCCGGCGCGTTCGGCCTCACCCGATCACACCGGCGCGAGGTGCACCTTGATCCGCATCAACCGCCGTCTCTGCGGCCGCGCAGAAAAGGGTGGCAAAGCGTCGCGGTGCTTGACGACCAGACCCGCCAGCCCGAAGACTGCACACGTCCTGAACCCGAGTGCGCCAATGCCTATGCCCCTCCATCGTGCCGCATTGCGCACTGTAACAGCCGTCGCTCATTGCAAAAGCGTCATGGCTTGCAATACAAATTCCTGCTGTTGGCTGGCCGACAAGGCGCTGTTTTCACAGACCCGCGCCCTTGCGCTTGATCAGATCAAACAATTCTGCGCCGGAGGCGGCACACACGACCTAAGTGCAACCTTCGACGCGCCAGTTCACTGCGGCAGTGGGCTGGAGAACAACCTTCTCAGCTCTGTCTCCGCCACCCTAGGGAGTTCCGCCCGTGACCATCGAATTGCGTGATCTCTCCGGCATGACCGAATTCCGCGCGGCGGAAGACCTGCAACGTCAGGTCTGGGGCGAAGGGGACAGAGAAGACCCGGCCGATCTGATGATGGTCATTCAGCACGAAGGCGGGCTGGTGGCTGGCGCCTTCGAGGATGACACGCTCCTCGGCTATGTCTTCGGCTTTCCGACCGTCACACCGGGGGTGCAGCATTCGCACCGGCTCGCCGTTCTGGCGCGGGCCCGCGGTCTGGGCCTCGGTCTGCGGTTGAAATGGTATCAGCGCGACTGGTGTCTGGCGCGCGGCATCACACATGTTCGCTGGACCTACGATCCGCTGCGGCTTGCCAATGCCGCGCTGAACATTCACCGACTGGGCGCCTCATCGCAAACCTATCTGCCGAATTATTACGGCGAGATGGAGGGGATCAACAAGGGTGCTCCCTCCGACCGTCTGATGGCCGACTGGCACCTGCAAAGCCCCCGCGTGGTCGCCGCAGCGGCCGGGCAGCCACTGCCCCCGGACCGGGTGGCAGAGGAAATAGAGATCCCGGCCGATTTCGGTGACATGATGATCCACGCCCCCGAAATGGCTCAAGCGCTGCGACTGGAAAACCGCGCACAGATGCAGGCCGCCTTTGCCGCAGGTCTGCGTATCACCGGCTTTGACAGCACGACGCGCCGTTATCTGCTGAGCAGGGCCTGATAGCGAAATCAGACATTTCAAAGAAAAAGGACCACCGGAAACCGGCAGCCCTTTTGATTTTCATACATTCCGGCGGCAGATCAGCCGTTGAACAGGAAGTGCAGCACGTCGCCGTCCTGAACCTCATAGGTCTTGCCTTCGACGCGGAACTTGCCCGCCTCCTTGGCCCCTGCTTCTCCCTTGCCCGCGATGTAATCGTCATAGGCCACGGTTTCGGCGCGGATGAAGCCCTTTTCGAAGTCACCATGGATCACACCCGCCGCCGCCGGGGCCAGAGTGCCCTTGGTGATCGTCCAGGCGCGGGCCTCCTTCGGGCCGACGGTGAAATAGGTTTGCAGGCCAAGCAGTTGATAACCCGCGCGGATCAGCCGATCCAGCCCCGCCTCGTGCAGGCCCATTTCCTCAAGGAACATCGCCGCCTCGTCCTCGGGCAACTGGCTGATCTCTTCCTCGATCTTCGCGGAAATCACCACCGAGGCGGCACCGATCTTCGCCGCCATCTCGGCCACCCGCGCCGACTGGCTGTTGCCCTCGGCCGCTTTCGATTCTTCGACGTTGCAGACGTAAAGCACAGGCTTCGCCGTCAGAAGTTGCAGCATCCGCCATTGCTTCAGATCATCCGCCGCGACCTGCACGCTGCGCGCGGGCTTGCCATCATTCAGCGCGACCTGTGCCAGCGCGAGCAGCCTGTCCTGATCGGCAGATTCCTTGTCGCCGCCTTTCAGCTTGCGGGCAAGGTTGGCACGGCGGCGTTCGATGGATTCCAGATCGGCCAGCATCAGCTCGGTCTCGATGGTCTCGGCATCGGCCACCGGGTCGATCCGGCCTTCGACATGGGTGATGTCGCCGTCTTCAAAGCAGCGCAGCACATGGGCGATGGCGTCGCATTCACGGATATTGGCAAGAAACTGGTTGCCCAGCCCCTCGCCTTTCGACGCACCGCGCACCAGACCGGCAATATCAACGAAGGTCATCCGCGTCGGGATGATCTGCTTCGACCCGGCAATGGCAGCCAGCTTGTCCAGCCGCGGATCGGGCACCGCCACCTCGCCCACATTCGGCTCGATGGTGCAGAAGGGGAAGTTCGCGGCCTGCGCGGCAGCGGTGCGCGTCAGCGCGTTGAAGAGCGTGGACTTGCCCACATTCGGCAGCCCGACAATGCCCATCCTGAAGCCCATGGCGATCCCCTTTCGAAACTTCGCCCGCTCTTAGGGCCTGCACGGCGGAATCGCAAGCGCCGGCCCAAGCCCCATTGATTTCTGCCCCGCTTCGCGGCACATCGGACCAGAGTGCAGAAGAGGACCGCCATGACCCGGATCGACGCCAAGTTCGCCGCCCTGAAGGCCGAGGGCAAAAAGGCCTTCGTCGCCTATATCATGGGGGGTGATCCGAATGCGGAAACCTCGCTTGAGGTGATGAAGGGCCTGCCGGGCGCCGGGGTCGATGTGATCGAACTGGGGATGCCCTTCACCGATCCGATGGCGGACGGCCCGACGGTACAGCTTGCCGGTCAGCGTGCACTGGATGGCGGCATGACGATGGACAAGGTTCTGGACATGGTGCGCGATTTCCGCGCGGGCGATCAGACGACGCCGATCGTGCTCATGGGCTACTACAACCCGATCTATTCGCGCGGCGTCGACCGTTTTCTGGCCGAGGCGAAAGAGGCGGGCATCGACGGGCTGATCGTGGTCGACCTGCCGCCGGAGGAAGACAGCGAGCTGTGCCTGCCCGCACAGGCCGCCGGGCTGAACTTCATCCGGCTGGCTACGCCCACCACCGATGACCGCCGCCTGCCGACAGTACTGCAAAACACCAGCGGTTTCGTCTATTATGTCTCGATCACCGGGATCACCGGCGCGGCCGCCGCTCAGGCCGCTGATGTGGCGCCCGAGGTCGCACGGATCAAGGCTGCGACCGATCTGCCGGTCATTGTGGGCTTCGGCATCTCGACCCCCGACAATGCGCAGGCCATCGCAGGCATCGCGGATGGCTGCGTCGTGGGATCGGCTATTGTGAAGGAGATCGGTGCAGGCAAGCCTGTGGCCGATATTCTGGGCACCGTTGCCGCGCTCGCAGCGGGCGCTCACGCCGCCTGAGGGGTGCTGCCTTCCGGAAACCAATCCTCTACCGGCGGGAAGGCCGCGTCGAAGGCGCGGCGCCCGGCGGGGGTGAAACGCAGGGCGCGGCTGCCCTCAACCCGGTGCAGCCAGGCCAGCCCCAGCATGTGATCCAGCATCGCACGGCCCAAGGCCCCGGCCAGATGGCTGCGCCGCTCGCTCCAGTCCAGACAATCGCGGCACAGCACCCGCCGTCGTCCGGCCCGCAGGGCTGCAAGGTCGATTCCGAAGCTGGTCACAAAGGTGGCGCCCGCGTCCGTCAGGGCCAGCCCCTCGGGCGCCGGGCCAAGGAAACCACGCGCCAGCAGGCTGTCGTAAAGCCGTATCCCCGCCTCGCCCGCCATATGATCGTAACATACCCGCGCTGCGCGCAGCGATGGATCGCGCGGGCCGGGTCGGCTGCGCAGATGGCCGCGCGCGGCGGCAAGGCCAAGCAGAGCCTCCAGCACCCGCGCCACTTCGCCCCCGCGCAGGGCGAAATACTTGTGACGGCCCGACCGGCGGGGCACCACCAGCCCGCCTTCCTCCAGCCGCGCCAGATGGCCCGAGGCGGTCTGCACCGTCACACCGGCCTCGGCCGCAAGCTCGGTCACCGTCAGCGCGCGCCCCGCCATCAGTGCGGTCAGGATGTTGGCGCGCGCCGGTTCACCGATCAGCGCGGCAATGCGGGCAAGGTCCGGGCCTTCTTTCATCACGCTGTCCTCCACAGTTCGATCATGGCCGAAACATTACTTTCGCACAATCGGGCACAAGCGGATGTGAAAGGAGTCACCCATGCTGACCTGCATCATCCGCTATCACATCGACCCGACAAAGAAGGCCCAGTTCGAAACCTATGCCCGCACCTGGGGACAGGCGATCCCACGTTGCGGGGCTGATCTGATCGGCTATTTCGCGCCGCATGAAGGGTCCTCCACACTGGCCTACGGCATCTACAACATCCCCTCTCTGGCTGAATACGAGGCGTACCGCACGCGGCTGGCGGCTGATCCCCTGGGGCGCGAGAATTACCAATTCGCCCAGAAAGAGCGGTTCATCCTGCGCGAGGATCGCACCTTCCTGCGGCTGGCCTCAGCCCCGCACGGGTGTGGCGCATGATCGCCGTCCCGCTCGAGGTCATCCCCGCCCCCGGCGCCCGGGACGCTTATATGGCTCGCGCCGCTGATCTGCGGCCGCTGCTGGACGGGATCGACGGATTTCTGGGGGTGGAGCGGTTTCAGAGCCTTACCGACCCCGGCAAGCTTTTGTCTCTGTCCTTCTTTCGGGACGAGGCGGCAGTACAAGGCTGGCGCGAAACCGCAGAACACCGCCTTGCGCAACAGGCCGGACGCAGCGGGCTGTTCACCACCTACAGGCTGCGCGTGGCCGAGGTGCGGCGCGACTACGGGTTGCATGATCGCACCGAAGCACCGGGCTAAGGGAAAGCAGTTGCGCGAAATCTCCGATATTGGTAAAGGAAACTAACCAATATCGGAGGTTCGCATGCCCGTCATCACCTGCATCGACGATCTGAAGCGCCTGCATGCCCGTCGCACCCCGCGCATGTTCTACGATTACGCGGAATCCGGCAGCTATACCGAACAGACCTTCCGCGAGAATGTGACGGATTTCGAAAAGATCCGGCTGCGGCAGAAGGTGGCGGTCGACATGTCGAACCGCAGCATCGCGGGCGAGATGATCGGCACGCCGGTGACCATGCCCGTGGCGCTTGCGCCTGTCGGGCTCACTGGCATGCAATCGGCGGATGGCGAGATCAAGGCGGCGCGGGCGGCTGAAAAGTTCGGCGTGCCCTTCACGTTGTCGACCATGTCCATCTGCTCGATCGAGGATGTGGCGGCGCAAACCACCGCACCGTTCTGGTTCCAGCTTTACGTCATGCGGGACGAGGATTTCGTCGACCGCGTGATCGACCGCGCCAGGGCCGCGGGCTGTTCTGCGCTGGTTCTGACACTGGATCTGCAAATTCTCGGCCAGCGGCACAAGGACCTGAAAAACGGATTGTCTGCGCCGCCAAAGCTGACGATCCCGAATATCCTCAACATGATGACGAAGCCGGAATGGTGCCTTGGTATGCTGGGCACCAGACGGCGCAGCTTTGGCAATATCGTTGGTCATGCGAAGGGCGTGGGCGACCTGTCCTCGCTGTCCAGCTGGACGGCGGAACAGTTCGATCCGCAGCTGGACTGGACCAAGATTGCGCGCATCCGTGACCGCTGGGGCGGCAAGCTGATCCTCAAGGGCGTTCTGGATGTCGAGGATGCGCAGCGCGCCGCCGATTTCGGGGCTGATGCCATCGTCGTCAGCAACCACGGCGGGCGGCAGCTGGATGGCGCGCTCTCGTCGATCCGCATGCTGCCCTCCATTGTGCGGGCGGTGAAGGGGAAGACCGAAATCTGGCTCGACAGCGGCATCCGCTCGGGTCAGGACGTGCTGAAGGCCCTGGCCCTCGGGGCGGATGGCACGATGATCGGGCGCAGCTACATCTATGGTCTGGGCGCAATGGGCGAAGCCGGTGTGACAACAGCGCTGGAGGTCATCCGCAAGGAACTGGACACCACAATGGCGCTGTGTGGCGAGCGGGACATCAGGAACCTCGGGCCGCACAACCTCTTGGTGCCCAAGGATTTTGAAGGCGACTGGGCCTGACCCTCAGCCCCGCCGCATCAACAGCGGGGTGAGCACCAGCACCGCCATCAGCATTGCAGCGGCGAAGACGAAGGCCGCGCGCAGCCCGAACAGGCCCGCCAGAAAGCCTAGCATGGGCGGGCCGAAGAAATAGCCGAAATAGCCGTAAAGCGTGGCCCTTGCGACAGCGCGGGCGCGGGCTTCCGGTGCCGCCATCCGACCCACCAGCGAAAAGGCGGTGGGGGCGATGACCGACGATCCGATCCCCATGACGATGAACCCGGCATAGGCCATCGTGGGGCTGGTGGCGAAGGCCGCCCCCAGCGCGCCGGTGGCGGAAACCACCGCCCCCGCGCGCAACAGCCGCCCCGCATTCAGCCGCGCCACCAGACCCTGCCCGGCGATCCGCGCAAATCCCATGGTCAGTGCCAGCGCGGCAGGCCCCATCGCACCCTCGGCGGGACTGCCGCCCAGGGTTTTCTCGATATGCAGGGCCGACCAGTTTTCGGCCGCGTTCTCGGTCAGAAAGGCGATCAGTACGATGCCACCGCCGATCAGCGGCACGAGGCCCAGCCCGCTGCCCTGCCCCTTTGGCGGGCGGGCAAGACCGTGGATGGTGCCATCCCGTTCAAAGGCCAACACAGCAATCAGTGCAGCACCGATCCCCGCCACCGCCATCACCACGCCTGGCGGCAGCGCCGCATCGCGCATCACGCCTGTCGCCAGCGCCCCGCCAGCATAGCCGAAGGAATAGGCGGCGTGGCAAATGTTCATCAGATGCAGCCCGCGCTCATTCTCCAGCGCGGCGACACGGGCGTTCATCAGCACATCGGTCAGGCCGGTTGCCGCACCGGCGCACATCATGGCAAGCGGGAAAAAGGCCGCCACATGAACCTGCCCCGGCAGGATGAAGGCGAGCCCCATCGCCAGTGCTGCCACCGGCAGCGCAATCCGGCCCAGAGCCACACCGACAAGCGGTGCCACCAGCATCGCGCTGACCGCCGCCAGCGGCGTCGGCAGCAACAACAGACCCAGCCGCGCCTCGTTCACATCCAGCTGCGCCTTGAGGTCCGGCAGCGCGGCGGCGAAAGTGCCCCACAGCACGCCCATGGCCGCAAAGGCCGCAAGCGGCGCATGCGCCGTGACGATCAGGCGGGGCGAAAGCATCGGGGGTTCCTTCTGTCCTGATGCCGTGCTAGCCCGACAGGACAACCCCGGCAAGCCCGGCGCCGACACCGACCCGCCCGTGCCCGACACGCGGCGCCAGAGGTGATTTTGCACGACTTTTGGCTTTCCTTGCAGGCGATTCCCCGCTATAGGCCCCCGATCCGTCATGCACCCTTGGAGGATGACGGACCAGTGCAACCAAAGGAGATACCTATGGCACGCGAGATCCCGGATCTTAACGCCGTGGTGCGGACGGGGACAGGCAAGGGGGCCGCCCGTCAAGCCCGTCGTGAGGGCAACGTTCCCGGCATCGTCTACGGCGACGGCAAAGAGCCGCAGCCGATCAGCATGAACTACAACGCCCTGCTGAAGCGCCTGAAAGCCGGCCGCTTCATGTCGACCCTCTTCAACCTGAAGGTCGAAGGCCAGCCGGACGTTCATGTCGTTTGCCGCGGCGTCCAGCGCGACGTCGTGAAAGACCTGCCGACGCATATTGACTTCATGCGCCTGCACGACGACAGCCGCATCAACCTGTTCATCCATGTGACCTTCATCAACCACGATCAGGCCCCCGGCCTGAAGCGTGGCGGCACGCTGACCGTGGTGCGCCCGGAAGTCGAACTGGAAGTTCTGGCCTCCGACATCCCGAACGAGATCGTTGTCGATCTGGCGGGCCGCACCTTCGGCGACGTGATCCACATCAATGATGTGGCGCTGCCGAAAGGCGCGAAGCCGACCATCGACCGCAACTTCGTGATCGCCAACATCACCGCCCCGTCGGGTCTGGTGGCGGAAGAGGAGTCGGCCGAAGGCTGATCCCCCCTACAGGGCAAACAGACGCGGCAGGGCCTCCCTGCCGCGTTTTTTGTGGCGGGAACTCGCGCATTGCCGGTGTAGGTCCGGTTTTACTTACCTTTCAATTGATTACCATTTTGGTAGGGTGCAGCCAGTTTCTACATTGGAGGTAACCGATGGCCACGATCAAAGGCTACGATGGCATCGACGACATTCTGGTCGGCAATCCCACGGAAAATGATTACCTGTACGGCGGCAGCGGCGACGACACTTATCGGTTCGACTCCCTGCCGGGTAATGATGTCGTCTATGACACCGAGGGCGCCGACAAGATCGAGTTCGACAGTTCGGTTACTGCCGGTATGCTGCGTATGAACATCAGCCCGTCGGATTATGATGACCTGCTGATCTCGATTGTCGACAGCAACGGCGCGGTGGTCGGAACGGTTTCCCTGAACGAACATTTCAACGGCGCCACCATCGAACAGCTGAAGCTGGCCGATGGGACGACGATGAACCTGACCGGCGGCCTGAAGATCCAGGGCACGATCTCGCAGACCACGCTGCGTGGCACCGGCAACAATGACACGCTGGTCGGCTCGGACCGGAACGAGACCCTTTATGGCGGCGCGGGCAACGATACCTACGTCATCTCGGCGGGTCAGGGTTCGAAACTTATTGAAGATTCGCAGGGCGCAGACACGCTCAGCCTCGACAGCTCGGTTCTCGCCCGCAATGTGCGGCTCAATACCAGCAGCAGCGATTATGATGATCTGGTCATCCGCCTGGTGGACGCGAACGAGAACATTATCGACACGATCTACCTGAACGAACATTTCAACGGCCGCCCGATTGAAACGCTGACCTATTCTGACGGTATCAGCGTGAACCTGCTGGCGGGGCTGACGATCCGCGGCGCGGTGAACGACACCACCCTGCGCGGCACCGATCTCAACGATTCGCTGATCATGTCCAGCCGCAATGAAACGCTTTATGGCGGCAATGGTGATGATACCTACATCTGGTCAAGCGCCGGTGGCAGCAAGCTCATCTATGACGGGCTTGGCAATGACGCGATTCAGATCAAGGGCGTCCCGGCTGCCCGCGTGCGGATGAGCGCGAGCACAAGCGACAGCGACGACCTGCGCATCTGGATCATCGACAAGAACGAGAATGTGCGCAGCACCCTGACGCTGGACGAGCATTTCAACGGTCACGGCATCTCGACCCTGCGGGTCGGCTCGGGCCAGGCCCTCGACCTGCTCGGCGGGCTGAAGATCCAGGGCGCTGTGGATCAGACGACGCTGATCGGCACCGCCCTGAACGACCGGCTGATCATGTCAAACCGCAACGAGACGCTGTATGGCGGCGGCGGCAATGACACCTATGTGCTGGGCAAGGGCGATGAAGCCAATTTCATCAGCGACAGCCAGGGGCGCGACCGCATTCTGGTCGAAAAATCCATCTCTGCTGCGAATGTACGGCTGAATGCCAATGGTTCTGACGATCTGCGGGTCATGGTGGTGGACCGGAACGGCAATGTCGTCAGCTCGATCACCATCGACAACCATTTCGACGGCCGCGCGATTGAAAGCCTTGTGTTCTCCGGCGGTGGCAGCATCGACCTGCGCGGCGGGCTGACCATCCAGGGCGCCGTGGATGTCACCAACCTTTACGGCACCGGCCAGTCCGATACGTTCATCGGCTCGCAGCGCAATGAATACATGGCAGGTGGCAACGGGAACGACACCTACAAGTTCGAAGCCGGTTTCGGCGAGGACACCGTCTATGATATCGGCGGGCGCGACACGATCGAGATTACGGGCATCGACCCGGCGCGGGTCCGGCTGGTTCAGCCGTCGTTCAGCAATGACCTGCAAATCCAGGTGCTGAATGCCAAGGGGCTGGTGGCGGATCAGATCTCGCTGCGCAGCTATTATGCCAGCGGCTCGGCCAAGATCGAAAATCTGGTGATCGATGATCAGAGCTGGAATATCGCGCAGCAGCTTGCCGGGCCGAAAACCAGCACCCGCGCCGATGTCGTGCAAAGCTTCTTCGGCGACACCACGATCAACGGCAAGGGCGGCAACGACAAGATCACCGATCTGTTCGGCAACAATACCGTCAATGGCGGCACGGGTCGGGATACGATCACCACTGGCGGCGGTCGGGACACGCTGGTCGGTGGCAGTGGCAACGATACCCTGTCAGGCGGCGGCGGCAATGACCGGCTCACCGGCGGCAGCGGCGCGGATCAGCTGACCGGCGGTGCCGGGCGCGACAGCTTTGTCTTCGCGCGGCGCATGGGCACCGATACCGTCACCGATTTTTCCAAGGGGATCGACAAGCTGGTGCTGAACGACAACCTCTGGGGCGGCGCAGACCTGACCAAGCGTCAGGTGGTGAACCAGTACGCCACAGATATCGGTGATGACATCGTTCTGGACTTCGGTGCGCGTGGCAAGATCGTGCTGGAGGATGTGGCCTCGCTCTACAAGCTGTGGAACAGCATCGAGATCATCTGATCCGACAGGGGGCCGGTCAGTCGGCCCCCTGCCCCGCCGCCGCCATGTGATGCTGCCAGCGGGGGTCTTGTCCCGGCGCATGTCCTGCTTTTTCGGCCAGCCGCGCCGCATAATCCGCACAGCACAGATGATGCAGCCGCGCGACGCCGGGCAGCGCCATGGCCCGCGCATGAAGGGCATCGAACTCGGCTTCATAGCGCAGGGCAGACAGGTCACGCCGCTCGTTCCGGTTGGTCGAACGATAATAGCTGTCGTTATAGCGATCAGCCCCCTGCACCGCTGACGGCGTGCCACGCTTCAGGCCCCAGCTTTCTTCGGATCGCAGCATGTAATGGTTCATCTGTGCCACTTCATGCGTCGTCAGCTCTAGCGGCAGGACACGCAGATACTGCGCCTCGTCCGGCCAGCCGGGAACCGGCACTCCTTCGGCATTCACCAGACGTGGTTCCGGCTCCGCCGCAGGATCGAGCCCGCGCGGTCCGTGTTCGGCCAGGGCGCGGAAGGCCTGCGGTTTGCGGTGGATCACCTTGATCCAGCGCGAGATCCAGTTGCGCGTCGGGCCTGCATTCAGGAAGGTGCGGTGGATCGGCCCATCCTCCCACCTTTCGATGCCAGAGGTGCCGAATACCCGCCAGTTGATCGCCATGGCGGTGAAATCGGGTGACGCCCCCAAAAGATCGGGCAGCTTGCCCGCGCCGCGATGGATGACCAGAAATTCATCGACATCGCAGACCAGCACCCAGTCAGCGCGCCGCACCGCCCGGTGCCGCTTTGCCTGCCGCAGCTTCGCCGCCGTCACCTTGCCCCCGGCGGGCACCTCGGAGCGCAGATGGACCAGCCACCCCGCCGCCTGAAGCGCATCCAGCAGATCAGGCGATGGGTCGGTGCAGTCATTGGTGACGACAACAAGATCGGTAAAGCCGAGCATGCGATACCAGACCACCCATTCCACGATGAACGGGCCTTCGTTGCGCATCGAACAGACGACCGTGGCCCGCACCGCTTCTCCTTGTGTTTTCCGCAGGTTGGGCGGCGCGGGGCGCGCTGTCAACCGGCCATGGCGAGGCTTTGCACCGCGTCGAACACCTCAAGCTCGGGCGGTCCGGCATAGAGATCGCCATGCCCGCCCGCGCCGCGATGGGCCATGCGGAACGCCTCGGATTTCGTCCAGTCCTGAAAGGCCGTCTCGTTTTGCCACAGCGTATGCGAGGCATAAAGCGTATAGCCCTCACGCGCCGGGCCTTTCATCAGGTGAAAAGAGATAAAACCGGGAACGGACGGCAACTGGCTGTCGCGCGCCTTCCACACGGCCTCGAACGCCGCTTCCTGCCCGGGTTTGACCTTAAAACGGTTCATGGTCAGATACATCTGGCTGATCCTGTCCTGCGATTTCCGGCTGGAGGGCGGCAGGGAGAGAGCAAATCCACCGCGGCTGTCTGGCGTGGGGCACAGGATCGGGGTTAAAACGTCCGGGGTCAAGAGGCGGAGGGTGCGATGCAGCTTTGGGTGGGTCTGGGTAATCCGGGCGCGAAATATGCGGGCAACCGTCACAACATCGGCTTCATGGCGCTGGACCGTATCGCGGGGGATCATGGCTTTGGTCCCTGGCGCAAGGGATTTCAGGGACTGGTGTCCGAAGGCCGCTTCGGATCGGAAAAGGTGGTGCTGCTGAAGCCCGAAACCTTCATGAACCTTTCAGGTCAATCGGTCGGCGAGGCGCTGCGCTTTTACAAGCTGTCCCCGGGTGACGTGACCGTTTTTCACGACGAGCTGGACCTTGCCCCCGGCAAGCTGCGGCTGAAGACCGGCGGCGGGCATGCAGGCCACAACGGGTTGCGGTCTATCCACGCGCATATCGGCGAGGCTTATCACCGCGTCCGGCTCGGCATCGGCCACCCCGGCCACAAGGATGCGGTGGCAAGCTATGTACTGCATGATTTCGCCAGGGCCGATCAGGACTGGCTGGATGATCTGCTGCGCGGTATCTCTGACGGCGCCCCGGCGCTCGCCGCAGGCGACGGGCCGCGCTTCCAGAATGCCGTGGCGCAACGCACGTCACCGCCCCGCCCCTCGACCGGGCGCGAGAAGGCGGGGCCAAAGCCTGCGCCTGACGCTACGGCACCGACAGAAGATACCCGTAACCCGCTGCAAAAACTGGCAGATCGTTTTCGCTGAACTATGATCGGCGCAACAGGGAGGAACCAATGCGCCGATTTCTGAAGATTCTGGGGGTCGTGACCCTGATCGTGGCCGCGCTTGCCGTGTGGAAGCGGGAAGAGATTATCCGGCTCCAGTCGGTCCTGACCCTGTTTGACGCGGATCGCATTACCGGCAATTTCAGCCATATGGACGCGGCCTTCCTGTCAACCCCGCTGCCCAAGGGGGACCGCCCCGCCCTGCCCCTGCCTCCCGGTCCGGCCTTCGATCTGCCGCCTGAAACCGAAGACTGGATCACCGACCGCCATGTCACCGCCCTGGTGATCCTGAAGGACGGCGCGCTGCGTCATGAGGGCTATTACCTTGGTACCGGCGCAATGGACCGTCGGATCAGCTGGTCGGTCGCCAAAAGCTTTCTCTCCGCGCTTCTTGGTACGGTGGTGGCAGAGGGCGCCATCGACCTTGACGCGCCCGTGGATCAGTATGCCCCTGCGCTCCGCGGCTCTGCCTATGAAGGCGTGACGGTGCGGCAGGTCGCCAATATGACCTCAGGTGTGGCCTTCAACGAGGATTATCTGGATTTCTGGAGCGACATCAACAAGATGGGCCGGGTTCTGGCGCTTGGTGGTTCGATGGACAGCTTTGCCGCCGGGATCAAGACCCGGAGCGGGCCGCCCGGTGGAGCATGGCACTATGTGTCCATCGACACGCATATTCTGGGCATGGTGATCCGTGGCGCCACCGGACGCGGGATCGTGGATCTGATGTCGGAACGGATCGTCAAACCGCTCGGGCTGGAAGTGGAGCCCTATTATCTGACCGATGGTTATGGTCAGCCCTTCGTGCTGGGCGGACTGAATCTGATCACCCGCGACTATGCACGCATGGGCGAGCTGTTCCGCCGCGAGGGCCGGATCGACGGGCAGCAGATCGTGCCACAGGATTGGGTGGATGCCTCGACCCGCCCCCAGGCCGACACACCCGCAGACGGCATGGGCTACGGCTATCAATGGTGGATTCCGCCGCAGGCCGAACCGGGTGAGTTCATGGCGCAGGGCATTTATGGCCAGTTCATCTATGTGAACCGGCGCGCAGGCGTTACCATTGCCTCCAATGCCGCTGACCGGGGCTTTACGGCGGCAGGCGTCGAGGACCAGAATGTAGCGATGTTCCGCGCTCTGGTGCGGGCACTGGAGGCAGCGGATGGATGAGCGCGAGGACAGTATCAACGTGTTGGGCGAGGCGCTGGAAAGCTGCTCGACACAGCCGCTGACCGGCTTCTGGCGGAATGGCTGCTGCGATACCGGCCCGGCAGATCGCGGGCGCCACACCGTCTGCGCGGTGATGACGGCAGAATTTCTGGCCCTGTCCAAATATCTGGGCAATGACCTGAGCACGCCGCGCCCGGAGTTCGGCTTTGCCGGACTGAAACCCGGCGACAACTGGTGTCTCTGTGCCGCGCGCTTTCTTCAGGCCCATGAGGAAGGCGCGGCACCGCAGCTCCGGTTGCGCGCCACCCACCGCCGCACGCTGGATATCGTGCCGCTGGAGGTGCTGCGGCTTTACGCCGCCGACTGATCGCGCGACCGCACCCCCGGCTCGCGCGGTTTGGCCGTGGGGGCGCCGGGCGCACCAAGGCGCAGCGGATCGTCGTCGCGCATCAGTTCATCAATGAAGAGGCTCAGCAACTGCGGTCGCCCGCTGACCCCTGCCTTGCGATAGATCGCATTGGTCTGCGCCTTCACCGTACCCTCTGACGTTTCGCGCAAGCCTGCGATCTGGGCAGTGGACAGGCCCTTGATGGCGAACAGCGCCACATCGCGTTCTGCCGGGGTCAGCCCCCATTCGCCAAACCGTTCCTCAAGAATTTCGGCGAAAGCCCCCGAAGCACGGCGCAACCGTTCCTCGGCCACGTTACGCTCGGCCATGGCGAGCCGCAGTGCCCATGCCCCCAGTGCGATGCCGGTCACCAGACCCAGCGCCGCGCCCAGTTCCAGCAGTTCGCGGAATTGCCAGCTGAGCGGACCGGCGTTGAAGCCGATCACCGAAGACAGGATATCGGTGATAAAAACTGCCGCGCAGAGGATCTGGAACAGCAGCAAAACCGCAAGCCCGATCGGGCGGCGCGTCAGAAACCGGTGCAGGCCGTTGCGTCCCGGTCCCTTCATTCGGTGCCCGTTCCCACATCACCGACGGCGCCGCCGTCAGTCTGGCCATCATTTGAGATGCCGACATCGACCCCCTCGGAAATATCTGGCGTCTTGTCAGTCACGTCGCGCACGGCGGTGTTGCCGGGCGCGTTGGCCCGCTCGTCCCCGGCATACCGATGATCGGTGCGCAGCAGGTCGCGCAGAATTTCGCCGGTGATCGGGTTGACGACGATCTCGCGCTTGCGGTCCCCACGCTCTGCCGTCACCCGCACCCGGCCCAGAAAGGTGCGGCTGACCACGATCCGGCCATAGCCCTGTTCTTCCAGCTGCGAAACGATCTGGCCCTGAACGGCATCGGCGGGGTCTATCTGCGCCGCGACGGGCGTTGCGGCCAGCAGGGCCGCAACCAGGATCGGCAGAACATTCGGTCGCATTTCATGCTCCAGCATTCACGAGAAAGAAAGCGGTCGGGGCGCCCCGCGTCCCGACCCTTGCCCATCGTGCCAGGTCGCAGGGTGGCAGGCCCCGCGCCCGGCGTCAATCGCGGCTCAGCGGTCGCCGCAGCGATAGGCGACGCCCGCAAGTCCGCAGCGATCCGTCGGGCGCTCGCCGCCCGGCGCACGGCCCGCCATCTGCGACCTGCCGCCGCGCTGCTGCTGGACGCCGCCGGTCATGGACATGACCTCTGCATCATCCACCACCACGCCGCCACAAGCCTCGCAGAAATCAGGATCACCGCCCGCCCACATGGTGTCATCATCCACCGTGACGCTGTCATCCAGCGGGTCACCCAGCTCGACATCGACCGGCTCGGGAGTTTCACCCTCGTCCTCGACAACACCGCCGCAGGCCTCGCAGAAATCCGGGTTGCCGCCCGCCCAGGCCGGGCCGTCCTCGGCGTCATCTGCCGTCTCGTCAGAGGCAGGTTCGCCCTTGTCATCGCCGCGCCACATCTTGTCGCCTGGCGCACCGTCCTCGGCCGAAGCCAGCCAGATCCGTGCCTCCGAAGCAGCACCACCCTTGGCCAGTTGCAGCACCGGCAGTACGGGCGCGGCCCATGCCACGCCGGACACCAGAACTGCGGCCGCCGCCCCCGCCAACAACCTGCCCGTCATTCCCGATTTCATTCTTGTCGCTCCATCGTTACCTCAACACCGCGCCGGATCGGCTGCGGTTGTGTCATGAGGCCACGGAGACGACGGGCGCACCATTCGCCGGATGTTTAGCGCCCGTCCCACAGAGTTGAAACTGCCGCACTAAACCGGGGTTTAGGCGGCAATTCCCTAGATCTTCATGTCGAAGCCCAGATGTTTGGCGACAGTGAAGATGTCCTTGTCGCCACGGCCACACATGTTCATCACGATGATATGGTCGCGGGGCAGCGTCGGCGCCAGCTTGATCACATGGCCAAGGGCATGGCTGGGTTCGAGCGCCGGAATGATTCCCTCCAGCTTGCAGCACAGCTGGAACGCTTCCAGCGCCTCGGCATCGGTGATGGAAACATATTCGGCGCGGCCGGTATCGTGCAGCCAGGCGTGTTCCGGCCCGATTCCGGGGTAATCAAGGCCCGCGCTGATCGAGAAGCCTTCCAGAATCTGCCCATCCGGATCTTGCAGCAGATAGGTGCGGTTGCCATGCAGCACGCCGGGGCGTCCGCCGGTCAGACTGGCGCAATGCTGCATCCGGTCATCCACGCCCTTGCCGCCCGCCTCGACCCCGATGATGCGGACCGAAGGATCATCGAGGAAGGGGAAGAACAGACCCATGGCATTGGACCCGCCCCCGATGGCGGCGATGATCGTATCGGGCAGGCGGCCTTCGCCTTCCTGTTCCGCCAGCTGCCAGCGCACTTCCTTGCCGATGATCGACTGGAAGTCGCGCACCATGGCCGGATAAGGGTGCGGCCCCGCCACCGTGCCGATGCAGTAAAAAGTATCGCGCACATTGGTCACCCAGTCGCGCAGCGCATCATTCATCGCGTCTTTCAGCGTACCCCGGCCCGAAGTAACCGGGATGACCTCGGCGCCCAGCAGGCGCATGCGGAAGACGTTGGGCGCCTGGCGTTCGACATCATGCGCGCCCATATAGACCACGCATTTCAGCCCGAACTTGGCGCAGACCGTAGCCGTGGCCACGCCATGCTGGCCCGCGCCGGTTTCGGCGATGATGCGGGTCTTGCCCATGCGGCGGGCAAGGATGATCTGGCCCAGCACATTGTTGATCTTATGCGCGCCGGTATGGTTCAACTCGTCGCGCTTGAGATAGATTTTCGCGCCGCCCAGATGCTCGGTCAGGCGGGGCGCGAAATACAGCGGCGAAGGGCGGCCGACATAGTGTTTCCACAGGTCATCCATCTCGGCCCAGAAGGTCGCATCCGTCTTGGCGTGGTTGTAGCGCTCTTCCAGTTCCAGGATGAGCGGCATCAGCGTTTCCGACACGAAACGCCCACCGAAAAGGCCGAAACGGCCCTGTTCGTCCGGCCCCGTCATGAAGCTGTTGATCCCGTCCTCGGCCATGGCTTCCCCCTGCGATTACGCCTTCGATGTAGCGAGTTTGCGCCAGCGGGGAAAGGGGGCTTTCCGCCCCCTCTGCCCTGCGGGCATTCACCCCCGAGGATATTTTGGCCAGGATAAAGGGCGCCGGTCAGTCGAGCGACTTCTTGTAGCCCAGGTGACTGGCTTCATAGCCCAGCCGGTCATAGAAGGCATGGGCGCGGGTGCGGCTTTTGTCGGTGGTCAACTGGATGATCCGTGCACCGGCGGCATGGGCGCGGCTCTCGGCCTCTGCCATCAGGGCGGCGCCGATCCCCTTGCTGCGCAAATCGGGCGCGGTGCGGACGGATTCGACCAGAGCGCGGGTCATGCCCTGCCGCGAAAGGCCGTGCAGGATGGTGAGCTGGCAGGTGGCGACAATGCGGCCCTCGACCTCGCCCACGATGATCTCATGCATCGGATTGGCGGCGATGGCATCGAACCCGGTCAGATAAGGCGCAAGATCGCTGCTTTCGCGGGCGCGGCCCAGCGGATCGTCGGTCAGCAGCGCGACAATGGCGGGCACATCGGCACGGGTAGCGGTACGGAATCGGATCATTGCGCCGCCTTTGCGAAAGCCGCGATGCGGGCGTGATCCTTCACCCCCGGTGCGCTTTCGACGCCGGAAGACACATCGACCTGCCGCGCATTGGTCAGGCGGATCGCCTCGGCCACGTTTTCGGGCGTGAGGCCGCCCGCCAGCATCCAGGGTCGGAGCCAGCGGCGCTGCGCAACCAGCCGCCAGTCGAAACTAAGGCCGTTGCCGCCCGGCAGCGCCGTATTCTTCGGCGGCTTGGCGTCGATCAGCAACTGATCGGCCGTCGCGGAATAATCGAAAATCGCGGCCAGATCGCCTTCATCCGCCACGCCCACCGCCTTCATCACCGGCAGACCATAGCGCGCGCGCACCTCGGCCACACGGTCCGGGCTTTCGGCACCATGAAGTTGCAGCATGTCCAGCGGCACCGCCTCGATGATCGCGTCCAGCGCCGCATCATCGGCATTCACCGTCAGTGCCACCTTGGCCAGCCCCGGCGGCGCCGCAAGCGCCAGATCGCGCGCGGTGGCCAGATCAAGATGCCGCGGGCTTTTGGGGAAGAACACAAAGCCCGCATAAGCAGCACCAGCGGCAGCGACGGCGGTGACATCAGCTACGGTCCGCAGACCGCAGATCTTTACCCGGATGTCGGCCATGTCAGGCTTTCTTTTCCAGCAGCGCCATCACATCGTCCTGCGGCTGACCCTTGGCATCACGCATCGCGGCCAGTTCCCGTTCCAGCCGCTGCGCCTCGGCCGTCTTGGTGGAGGCGACACGACGGTGCCGGTGTTCGCGCAACCATTCCCAGACGAAGCCGATCAGCAAGCCCACCGCCACGCCGCCGAAGATGGCAACGAACAGCGGCACCTCGACCTGCGAGTTCCAGCCGACAACCTGCGCCACATCGCCGGGCAGCACGCTGAGCGTGACCAGGGTGCGATTGGCGAAAGCGATGGTCAGAAGGACAAGCCCGATGACCAGAAGAACGAGATACCTCAGATACCGCAGCATCGGCGCAAGCGCCCCCTTTCCTTGCGCGCGCCGTCAGGCCTTGCCGTTCAGCCGGTCGCGCAGCAGTTTGCCCGTCTTGAAGAAGGGCACCTTCTTGTCTTCCACCTCAACCGCCTCGCCGGTGCGGGGATTGCGGCCGGTGCGGGCATCCCGCGCCTTGACCGAAAACGCGCCGAAGCCACGCAACTCGACCCGGTCACCGCGCGCAAGCGCCTCGATGATCTCGTCGAATACAGTGTTTACGATTCGCTCGACATGGCGTTGCGTCAGATGCGGATTGGCGTCCGCGATTTTCTGGATCAGTTCCGACCGGATCATCGGCGATGTCCCCCCCGGGGCGTTGTGGCAGCAGCCCGTTTTTGTTGTGCTATGGACTATAAGCAAGAAATCCGGGGGGACAAACGAAAAGCCGTGCAATCGCCGTAGGTTGGCAGTGCAGCATGGCAAAAACCCGCCATCAAGGGCAAAGGCCCCGCCGGTTGGCGGGGCCTTCACGCGATTCATGGGCCGCGAAATCAGCCGCGGTCGGCGCCCTTGAGGGCCGCGCCGAGGATGTCACCCAGCGACGCCCCCGAATCGGACGAGCCGTATTGTTCCACGGCTTCCTTCTCTTCCGCGATTTCGCGGGCCTTGATCGACAGGCCCAGACGGCGGGTTTTCGAATCCACGTTGGTCACGCGGGCATCGACTTTGTCGCCAACCTGGAAACGCTCGGGGCGCTGGTCCTGACGGTCGCGGGCCAGATCCGAACGGCGGATGAAGGATTTCATGCCGTTGTAATCGACCTCGATGCCGCCTTCCTCGATCGCGGTGACCGCGACGGTGATGACCGAGCCACGCTTCACGCCGTCAACCGCTTCGGTGAAGGTGTCGTCGCCCAGCGCCTTGATCGACAGCGAGATACGTTCTTTCTCGATGTCCACCTCGGTGACGGCGGCTTTCACCACATCGCCCTTGCGATAGTTCTGGATGGCGTCCTCGCCGCGCTGGTCCCACGACAGGTCGGACAGGTGAACCATGCCGTCGATGTCGTTTTCCAAGCCGATGAACAGACCGAATTCGGTGATGTTCTTGACTTCACCCTCGATGGCGGTGCCGACCGGATGGGTTTCAGCAAAGACTTCCCACGGATTGCGCTGGGTCTGCTTGAGGCCGAGCGACACGCGGCGCTTGGCGCTGTCGATTTCCAGAACCATGACGTCCACCTCTTGCGAGGTCGAGACGATCTTGCCGGGGTGCACGTTCTTCTTGGTCCAGGACATTTCCGAGACGTGAACCAGACCCTCGACGCCGGCTTCCAGCTCCACGAAGGCGCCGTAATCGGTGATGTTGGTCACGCGCCCCTTGTGGACCGAACCGATCGGATAGGCACGTTCCACGGCATCCCACGGATCGGACTGAAGCTGCTTCATGCCGAGGCTGATGCGGTGGGTTTCCTTGTTGATCTTGATGACCTGAACCTTGACGGTCTCGCCGATCGACAGGATTTCCGACGGGTGGTTCACACGGCGCCATGCCATGTCGGTGACGTGCAGCAGGCCGTCAACGCCGCCCAGATCCACGAAGGCACCGTATTCGGTGATGTTCTTGACAACACCCTCGACGGTCTGACCTTCGCTGAGGTTCGCGATGACTTCGGCGCGCTGTTCGGCACGCGATTCTTCCAGAATGGCGCGGCGCGAGACAACGATGTTGCCACGACGACGGTCCATTTTCAGGATCTGGAAGGGCTGCTTGATGCCCATCAGCGGGCCGGCATCGCGCACGGGGCGCACATCGACTTGCGAGCCGGGCAGGAAGGCCACGGCACCGCCCAGATCGACGGTGAAGCCACCCTTGACGCGGCCGAAGATCGCGCCTTCGACGCGGGTCTCGTTGGCGTAGGCTTTTTCCAGACGGTCCCAGGCTTCTTCGCGACGGGCCTTGTCACGCGAGATGACGGCTTCGCCACGGGCGTTCTCGACGCGGTCCAGATAGACCTCGACCTCATCGCCGACATTGATCGACGGGGCTTCGCCGGGATTTGCGAATTCTTTCAGATCGACACGGCCTTCCATTTTGTAGCCGACGTCGATGATGGCCTGGCCCGCCTCGATGGCGATGACCTTGCCCTTGACGACCGAACCCTCTTCGGGGGTATCGATCTCGAAGCTTTCCTTCAGGAGGGCTTCGAATTCATCCATGGATGCTTTGGCGCACATATGCAGTTCAGTCCTTTTCATGGTTTTCTGGCCATGCGGTTGGCTCCGCCGGTCTTTGATGGCCCCGAACGGGAAAGGCCCGGAGAACCGGGCCGAGTCACCTTGGGATGGGCGCGCTATACCGGCTTTGGGCCAACGGGGCAAGGGAAAGGCACGCGGAAGGCCGGTCAGGCCATCTGCTCCAGCCGGGACAGGTAGGCGTCATCGGTCTCTCCCGGCATCCGCGCCTGCGGAAAGCCGGAGCCGAACCGCAGCGTATCTGCCGCCGCACGCGCAAGGGCGAGGATGAGATCGCGCGCCTGCGCCACCGAAACCGGCGGAGGCGCGCCATCGCCTGTCAGTTCCAGCCCGTGCTCCATCTCGAAGAAATGGTCATAGCCCAGTGCCCAGCCCTCGAACGGGCTTTCCGCGCTGCCGTCCTCGTCCAGCAGCATGTCAAATCCACTGTGCCTTTCGTCCGCCGCAATCCGGGCCAGCAGGGCCTCCATCGCCGCCTGCGGCCCGTGCAGCGCCTGCAGGAACTGATCGGCCGTGCGAACCAGATAGCCGGTGATTCCGGAAGCCGCGTTGAACTGTAACGCCGTCCGCAGGATTGCGACGTCGCTGCGGTCGAAATCCGGGTGGCTGGGCAGGCTGCGGTACAGAATCTGCCGGTAGGGTGCGGACATGCGTGGAAACTCCAGAAGCCCCTGTATTAGCGGCAAAACCTGCCCGGCGGTCAAGACGGTTCTGTCACCCCGGCATCTGCGCCTGCACCAGGGCGATGGCCTGCGCAATCGCCTCTTCCGGCCCAAGGCCGGACGTATCCAGCAGCACGGCATCCGCCGCAGGTTTCAGCGGTGCATCTGCGCGGTTCATGTCGCGGTCATCACGTTCGCGCACCTCGGCCAGCACCCGCGCGGCATCTCCGCCGACCTCCAGCCAGCGGCGATGGGCCCGCACCTCGGCGCTGGCCGTCACGAACAGTTTTACCTCGGCCTCGGGGCAGATCACGGTGCCGATGTCGCGCCCGTCCAGCACGGCCCCGCCCTCGCGCCGCGCGAAGCGGCGCTGAAAGTCCAGAAGCGCGGCGCGAACCTCGGGGATGACCGCAACGCGGCTCGCGGCCAGACCGGCCTCCAGCGTGCGGAGATCGTCGCGCGCAAGATCCTCCGGCGTCAGGCCATTTGCTGCCGCGACCGGATCACCGCCCTTCACCCCGACGGCACGATAAAGCGCGCCGGTATCCAGATGCGCAAAGCCGAAACGCGCCGCGACCGCCCGGCTGATCGTGCCCTTGCCTGCCGCCGCAGGCCCGTCGATTGCCACCGTGAAGATCATCGCATTCTCTCCGCTTTGCTCTGGCGCGGTTTATGCCTCGGGGCGCGCAAGGTCAATTCTTGGCAAGCCCCGCCGCCCGTGGGAGGCTGAGATCGTATCTGTGCAGGAGCCGCATGAGAATCGCCCTTCTGAACCCGCCGCATCGCGCCATCGGCTCGCGCGTGCCGAAAGAGCAACTGCCGCCGCTGGGGCATCTGACGATTGGCGGGCCGCTGATCGACGCGGGCCATGCGGTGCGGCTGATCAATGCTGATCCGGGGCCGATGACGGATGCGGGAATCCTTTCCGCCCTGACGGAAAACCCGCCCGAGGCTGTGCTGATCGGGCACGCGGGGTCGACCTCGGCGCATCCGGTGGTGGCGCGGCTGGCTCCCCTGATCCGCGCAGCGCTGCCCGAGGCGCATATCGTCTATGGCGGGGTCTATCCCAGCTATCATTGGCAGGAGGTGCTGACTGACTGCCCCGAGATCGACGTGGTGGTGCGGGGAGAAGGCGAGGTCACCGCGCCCCGCCTGATCGCGGCGCTGGAGGCTGGTGCCGATCTTGCGACAGTCCCAGGCATCGCCTTCCGGCGCGACGGCCAGCCCCATGCCACGCCGCCTGCGCCGATGCTGCGCGACCTCGACAGCGCCCGCATCGGGTGGGAACTGGTGGACCTGTCGCGCTACAGCTATTGGGGCGGCAAGCGCGCGGTAATCCTGCAATTCTCGCGCGGGTGCCCGCATCTTTGCACCTATTGCGGCCAGCGCGGTTTCTGGACGCAATGGCGCCATCGCGACCCGGTGAAATTCGCGACTGAGATCGCCTGGCTGGTGCGCGAACACGGCGTCGAACTGGTAAACCTCGCGGACGAGAACCCGACCTCCTCGCGCAAGGCGTGGAAAGCGTTTCTGGAGGCGCTGGTGGCGACCGGGGTGAAGGTCACCCTCATCGGATCGACCCGCGCCGATGACATCGTGCGCGACGCGGACCTGCTGCCGCTTTACAAACGCGCCGGTTGCCTGCGCTTTCTGCTGGGGCTGGAGGGCACGGACGAGGCCACGCTCGCCACCGTCCGCAAGGGCGGCACGCGGGCGAAGGACCGCGAGGCCATCGGCCTTCTGCGCGCGCATGGCATGATCGGGCTATGCACCTTCGCCGTGGGGTTCGAGGAGGAAACCGACGCCGATTACGCGCGGCTGCTGCGGCATCTGCTGGTCTATGACCCCGATCAGATCATGTCAGTCTATGCCACACCGCACCGCTGGACACCGTTCTTCGGGCAAAGCGCGCATCGTCGGGTGGTGCAGACCGATCTGAGCCTTTGGGATTACAAGCATCAGGTGCTGGAAACCCCGCGGGTGCCGGCGTGGCGGGTGTTTCTCTGGGTCAAGTTGATCGAGGCTGTGGTGCAGTTGCGCCCGCGCGCGCTGGCGCGGATCTGGTTGCAGAAAGACCCCGAACTGCGCCACGCCCAGCGCTGGTATACCGCCATGGGGCGTGGCGTCTGGCTGCGCGAGTTCCGCGATGCATTCCGCTTTCGCGCGCGGCCCGGCCCGACGGTCGAAACCTTCCTCGGGGCCGGGCAATTGCCGGAAAACGCGCTGGACCGCCGCCGCGACGCCGCGTGATCAGCGCGTCAGCGTCGCGCCAAGCCCGGTCATCAGCCCTTCAAAAATCGGGAAGGAGGTGACGATGGGCGAGGCGTCATCCACAGAAACCGGCTTCTGCGCCGCCATGCCGCAGACGAGGAAGCTCATGGCGATGCGGTGGTCGAGATGGGTCGCCGCCGTGGCGCCGCCGGGCACACCGCCCGCGCCCATGCCATGCACGATCAGCGTATCCTCGTCTTCCTCGATGGTCACGCCGCAGGCCTCAAGGCCCCGCGCCATGGCGTCGATGCGGTCGCTTTCCTTGACCCGCAACTCCTTGACGCCGCGCATCACCGTCTTGCCGGTCGCAAAGGCCGCCACGACCGACAGGATCGGGTATTCGTCGATCATGCTCGGCGCGCGTTCGGGGGGCACCTCGATGCCCTTCATATTGCCCGAAAAGCGGACGCGCAGGTCGGCCACAGGCTCGCCGCCTTCCTCGCGCGGGTTCTGGAACTCGATCTCCGCCCCCATCTCGACGAGGGTGATGTAAAGCC
The DNA here is from genome assembly GCF_001303875.1 of Gemmobacter sp. LW-1. Lineage (NCBI taxonomy): Bacteria > Pseudomonadati > Pseudomonadota > Alphaproteobacteria > Rhodobacterales > Paracoccaceae > Gemmobacter > Gemmobacter sp. LW-1. The sequence goes on from NZ_LJSC01000037.1 coordinate 39,276, forward strand.
CATTGCGCGTCAGGTTCTGGCTGACACCGGGCACGAGGATGTCGGAGCCTTCAACGATCAGCGCCGCGCAGACCGGGAAGGCGGCCGAGGACGGATCACGCGGCACTGCCACGGTCTGCGGCCGCAGCTCCGGCTGGCCCTTCAGGGTGATGATATGCCCCTCCGCCCCCCTTTCCACATGCAGATCCGCGCCGAAGCCCAGAAGCATGCGTTCGGAATGGTCGCGCGTCGGTTCCCGCTCGATCACCACGGTTTCGCCCGGCGCGTTCAGCCCGGCAAGAAGCACCGCAGATTTGACCTGCGCACTGGCGACAGGCAGCGCATAGCGCACCGGCACCGGGTTCGCGGCGCCCACGATGGTCATGGGCAGGCGCCCGCCCTGCCGCCCGTAGGCCCGCGCGCCGAACAGCGCCAACGGGTCGGTCACCCGGCCCATCGGGCGTTTGCGCAAGGACGCGTCGCCGGTGAAGGTCGCGGTCATGTCGGTGGTCGCCATGCAGCCCATGATGAGCCGCACGCCGGTACCGGAATTGCCGCAGTCGATCACATCGACCGGCTCGCGGAATCCCCCCACGCCCACACCATGCACCGACCAGGCGCCTGGCCCGTGCTGCGTCACCTCGGCCCCGAAGGCGCGCATCGCCTTGGCGGTATCCAGCACGTCCTGTCCTTCCAGAAGGCCGGTGATCTTCGTCTCGCCCACCGCCATGGCCCCGAAGATCAGCGCGCGATGACTGATCGACTTGTCGCCCGGCACGGCGGCCGTCCCGCTCAGCGGGCCCGACTTGCGGGCGGTCATCGGTTGCGCGTCACCATGGCCGGACATTCTGGGGCTCCCTCTCATCCTTGCCCCCGCGTTAGCGCAAGCGGGGGCGACGGTCCAGCCCCGCCGCTTCAGCGCAGGAAAAACACCACCGCCATGCCCAGCCCGATCACCACGATCAGGGCCCGCAACACCGCAACCGGCATCCGCCGCGCCAGCCCCGCGCCGATCCAGCCGCCCAGCGTGCAGGCGGCAGCCATGATCAGCCCCTCATACCAGCCGATCAGCCCGGCAATGGCAAAAGCCGCACAGGACAGCACCGCCATCAGCCCCGAAAGCAGCACTTTCAGCCCGTTCATTGTGTTGAGATTGGTGAACCCGATCAGCCCGAACAGCGCCAGCAGCAAGATGCCCAGACCGCCGTTGAAATAGCCGCCGTAAACCGCCACCACAAAGACCAGCGCCGCGCTGAGGCCCGGCCCGGTCGCCCCCATGCCGCGCGCCCGCAGCGTCGCCAGCAGGCGCGGGCCAAAGGCGAACAGCCCCGTCGCCACCAGAAGCAGTACCGGCACCAGCCCGTCAAACACATCCGAAGGTGTAACCAACAGCAACAGCGCGCCTGTGACCGAACCCACCAGCGACAGCGCAATGATCTGCCACAGCTTCAGCGCCCCTTCCGACCGGATATCATGGCGAAAGCCCCAGGCCCCGCCCAGATAGCCGGGCAGCGCCGCAAAGGTTGCCGTGGCATTGGCGGCCACCGGGGGCAGACCGGCCCAGACCAGCGCCGGGAAGGTCAGGAAGGTGCCGCCTCCTGCCACTGAATTCAGCACCCCGGCCACGAAGCCCGTCATCGCCAGAACCAGTATCTCGACCATTGCCCGTGCCCTCCCCGGCGATCCCTTGACCCGTCATGTGCCCCGGTCCAGATTGGTCTGCAAATTGGTCCGGGGAGCGATCATGGCCCGACACGATGACATCCTGCCCCGGCTGCGCGATCTGGCCGAAGGCCCGCCGCGCCGCTTGCCCCCTGAACGTCAGTTGGCCGCCGATCTGGGATGCAGCCGCCAGAGCCTGCGCGCGGCCCTCGCCATACTGGAAACCGAGGGCAGGATCTGGCGCCATGTCGGCCAGGGCACCTTCACCGGCCCGCGCCCCGGCCCGGCCCCGCTGCGGGAAAACCTGTTGATCGAGGCCGCTACGCCCGAGGCGCTGATGCACGCCCGTCTTTTGCTGGAACCCGCCATTGCCGGGGCCGCCGCCGAACGTGCAACACCCGCCACCTGTGCCCGGCTGTCGGCGCTGGTCGGCTCGGGGCGCAGCGCACGCGACCGGCAGGCCGCTGAAGCCGCGGACGAGGCTTTTCACGCCGCCCTCGCCGATGCGGCGGGCAATCCCGTTCTGATTGCCGTGATGCGCTTCCTGTCACGCGCACGGCGGCGTGTCGGCTGGCAACAACGATGGGAGACCGCTTATCGCCGCGCCGGGGTTGATGCCTTCACCGGCCTGCACAGCGACCAACATGCCGCCGTGGTCATGGCCGTCGCGGCAGGAAACGGCACGCAGGCCGCCAGCGCCATGCGCGAACATCTGGAAACCATCGCCCGCATGATGGAGGGATAGGCCTCAGCCCTCACCCAGCCAGCGTGCCGGATTGACCTCGGCAATCTGGCGAAACAGCGTCTCGCCCAAACCAAAGCGCAACCGCACTGCAACGGCGCGCTCTGACAACGCCTCTTGCCGGGTCATGTAGAAATCCGATCCGAACAGCACACGTTCGCGCAGGCGAGGATGCGCCATGAACAGCCGCAGGAAGGGCAGAAACGCCTCCGACTGGAACAACGTATAGGACACATCGGTCCACAGGTTCGGGAAATCACCGCTTTCGATCATCCCGCGCAGGGCGATCAGGAAGTTGCCGTCGCGCGCTGCCGGATCATAGGGGTCCAGCCCTTCGCCGATATACCGCTCCCAATCGCTTTGCCCGCCGAAATGCGCAAGATTCACCTGCATCTTCGGGAAGGCCCGCAGCACGGGCGTGAAAGCCATCGGATGCGACAGGCGATCCGCCTCGGCCCGGCTCAGCCGCCCCGTCACCCCGCCGCGCGAACAATGGCTGACCACCGCCAGCCCGCGCGCGTTCAGCAACGGATAAACCTCACGCATCAGCACCGGATGATCGGGGGCATAGCCGATGCGGGGGTAAAGCTTCAGCCCGCGAAAGCCCAGATCCTCGATGCAGCGCCGCACCTCCGCCGCAGCGCCGGGTAGACGCGGGTCGCAAGCCGCGAAGGGGAGGATCAGCCCCGGCCAGGCGCGGGCCAGTGCCGCCAGCTCGTCGTGCTGCGCCCGCAGATCGGCAGCGACCCGCCCCTGCCCCAGCCCGGCCATCTGCATCGGCAAGACGACAAAGCGCGTGCCCGCCGGGTATTGCGCGATGAGGCGGTCAAAGATTTCCGCCTGCCCGCCTGCCTGCGCTTCGGCCTGAAAGCGATGCAGCCGCCCCAGCGCCGCCGCCGCGCGCTCCTGCCCCAGCACGCCCGCCCCGAGGGCAAGACCGCGCAGCAGCCACGGCAGCCGCTTGAACGGCATCAGCAGAACATGCGGATAGCGGGCGGGGATATGCCGCCCGGTGAAGGTGTGGACATGGCAATTCGTGATGGCAAGGCGCGACATGCAGGCTCTCCGGTCGGATGACCGGCCAAGCCTGCCCGCATGCCCGCAAAAACCCGGCTAAGGCAGCGCGCGTTGCGTCTTCAGCGCTGACGGCGGAAGGTCAGGTAATTCGGAGCGCGCCCTTCGCGCAGGGCCTTCTGCTCGTACCGGGTCGACAGCCAGTCCTCCCATGCCCCGCCCTCACCAGCCTGCCGGATCAGATCAAACCCGGCGGGCGGCACCTCCTCCAGTGTCTGACGGACATAATCGGGAATGTCGGTCGCCACCCGGAACTCGGCCCCCGGCTGCATCACCCGCGCCAGCGCCGACAGATAGCCCGGCGTCACGAAGCGCCGCCGGTGGTGCCGCGCCTTGGGCCATGGATCAGGGTAGTTGAGGAAACACTTCTCGACACAACTATCCGGCAGCACGTCGAACAGATCGCGCACATCGCCGGGATGGATAACGAGATTATCCAGCCCCGCCTGCCGCACCTTGCCCAGCAGCATGGCGACACCGTTCACGAAAGGCTCGCAGCCGATAATGAACACGCCAGGATAGCGCGCGGCCATATGCACCAGATGCTCGCCGCCGCCAAAGCCGACCTCCAGCCAAAGCGGTCGCCCGCCGGTCAGTTTGGCAAGGTCGAGCGGGGTGCGGGCCGGATTGTCGGCCCGCGTCACCCCCGACAGGCTGATGCGGCCCAGATCCTCGGCCAGATATTGCTTCTGGCTGGCACGCAACGTCTTGCCATGGGTCCGGCCGTAGAAATTGCGCCGCTCTGTTTCTTCCGTCATCACCGGCCTCCTTCAGACGGCGGGGGCCTACCCCCCGGCACGGCGCCGGTCAAGCCGTTGCAGAGGGGCGTCTGCCATCTGCTTCAGGCCACACGCGACGGGATGCGCCCCTCGAACCAGCGGAAGCCCAGCACGATGATGCCGGTGATCGCCATATAGACCACCGCGAGCAAGAGCAGCGGTTCATAGGTGATGAAGGTGTCCTGCCGGACCCGGCTCGCGACGGCATAGATATCAACCACGGTGATGGTGGCAACCAGCGGGGTCGCCTTCAGTTGCAGTACCGTCTCGCCGCCGAGCGTCGGCAGCGCGCGGTGCAGTGCCTGCGGCAGCCAGATCCGGCGCAGGATGGTCAGGCGCGGCATGCCCATGGCGCGCGCAGCTTCCAGTTGCCCTTTCGGCACGCCCTTGAAAGCCCCGCGCATCACCTCGCCCTCATACCCTGCGAAGCTGAGCGTCAGGGCCAGCAAGCCATAGGGCCAGGCCTGCCGCAGGATCGGCCAGAACTCGCTTTGCCGGATCCACGGGATCGTCGGGAACAGCGACCCGAGGCCGTAATAAAGCAGCCAGAGTTGCAGCAGAAGCGGCGTGCCCCGGATCACCGTGCAGAAGGTGCGGGCAGGCCAGGCGAGGATGCGCGGCCCCACCGCCTGCGCCAGCCCCAGCGGGATGGCCAGCGCCATACCCAGCACGATGGAGGCCGCCAGCAGCCAGATCGTGCGCCAGATGCCCTGCGCCGCAAGGCCCAGATAATTTGGCACCCAGTCCCAGCGCAGGTTCAGCACCGACCAGACGACAATCACCAGCGCGATCAGCGCCATGACGATGCGATGCGGTTTCCAGAATGCCCTCATCCGTGCAGCTCCGGCTGGCCACGGCGGGCGCGGCGTTCCAGCCGGGCGAACAACCAGCCCGAGCCGATGGAGAGGATCAGGTACAGCACCCCCGCCGCCATGAAGAAGGTGAAATAGGCTTTCGTCGCACCGGCTGCCTGCCGGGTTTCCTGCGTCAGTTCGCCAAAGCCCACAACCGCCAGCAGCGCGGTGTCCTTGGTGGCCACCAGCCACAGGTTCGCCAGCCCCGGCAGCGCGTTCGAAAGCATCAGGGGCAGGGTCACGCGCCGGGCCAGCAGACCGGGCGGCATGCCCATGGCGCGGGCGGCCTCGATCTGTCCCGCGGGCACCGCCTGAATAGCGCCGCGCAGAACCTCGGTCGCATAGGCGCCCTGCACCACGCCCAGAACGGCAATCCCGGCAGCAAGGCCGGAAATCTGGATCCGGTCATAGCCAAAGGCGAGCAGCGTCTGGTTCACCGCATCGGTAACCGCATAGTAAAGTATGAGGATCAGCACCAGTTCCGGCACCGCCCGCACGACGGTCGTGTAGACCGCCAGCAGGTCGCGCAGCACCGGCCCGCCGTAAAGCTTCCCAAAGGCACCCAGCGTGCCGATCCCGATGCCAAGCCCGAAGGCCCCACAGGCGATAAGGATCGAATTCCACAAGCCACGCAGCAGGTTCGCCCCCCAACCGGGAGGCGAAAGTTGCAGAAGTTCAAACATGGAAGCCGCGCCTGCGGCCCCGACCAGCGCCGTCACGGCCATCAGCCGCCGTAGATCGACGAGCTGAAGTAGGGTTTGGAGATTTCCTCATAGGTGCCATCCTCCAGCACCTTGGCGATCCCGGCGTTGAACTTGGCCTTCAGCTCTTCGTCGCCCTTGCGCAGACCGACGCCGACGCCAAGGCCCAGAACATCCGGGTCATCCGCCACCGCGCCCTTGACCTCGCAGCAGGCCGCCCCTGCCTCGGATTTCAGGAAATCGTCCAGCGCAATGCTGTCGGCCTGCGTGGCGTCGATCCGGCCCGCGACCAGATCCTGATTGGCCTCATCCTGGGTCTGGTACACCTTGATCTCGGCCACCGCGTCCTTGAAGTGTTTCTGCGCATAGGCCTCGTGGATGGTCGAGACCTGCACGCCGAGGATCTTGCCTTTCAGCCCCTCGGCATCGGCGGTCATCGCATCGGCCTTCGGCCCGACGATCACGGTCGGGGTGTTGTAATACTTGTTCGAGAAGTCGATGGTTTTCATCCGTTCTTCTGTGATCGACATAGAGGCCATGATGGCGTCGATTTGACCGGCAGTCAGCGCCGGAATGATGCCGTCCCAGGCCACCGGCACGATCTCGCATTCCATTTCGGCCGCCTTGCAGACTGCACCGATCATGTCGACCTCCCAGCCGACCCACTTGCCCGAGGCATCGGGCGAGGCGAACGGCGGATAGGGTTCGGCGGCGATTCCTACCTTCACCGGCGCGGCCATGGCAGCCCCGCCCATCATCAGCACCGCCGTCAGCGTCAGCGCGAGTTTTTTCATCTTGTTACCCCTTCTGTTGGATCATTTGGCGGCTCTTCAGGCCACGCTTTTCAGGAATTGCTGCAATCTTTCGGAACGCGGCGCGCCGAACAGCTGTTCAGGCGGGCCTTCCTCCTCGATCAGACCGTTGTGCAGGAAGACGACATGGCTGGCGACCTCCCGCGCGAATTTCATCTCATGCGTGACGAGGATCATGGTGCGCCCTTCGGCGGCCAGATCGCGGATCACTGCCAGAACCTCACCCACCAGTTCCGGGTCCAGCGCCGAAGTTGGTTCGTCAAACAGCATGGCACGCGGCTCCATGCACAGGGCGCGGGCTATTGCGGCGCGCTGCTGCTGTCCGCCCGACAGGAAAGCCGGATAGACGTCGGCCTTCGCCGAAAGCCCGACGCGCGCCAGCAGGCGTTCGGCGCGGGCAATCGCCTCGGCCTTCGGCACACCCAGCACATGCACCGGAACCTCGATCAGGTTTTCAAGAATCGTCCGGTGAGACCAAAGGTTGAATTGCTGGAACACCATGCCAAGGCTCTGGCGCAGCCGTTCGATCTGCTTGCGGTCAGCGGGGCTGCCATCTGGACGCATCGTCACAGCTTCATTGCCGATGATGATCTTGCCCGCGCTTGGCGTTTCCAGAAAGTTGATGCAGCGCAGCATGGTCGACTTCCCGGAACCGGAACCGCCGATCACCGCCACCACATCGCCTTCGCGTGCCGCCAGCGAGACCCCTTTCAGCACCTCAAGCTGGCCGAAGGATTTGTGCAATCCTTCGATGCGGATTGCCTCGGGCCGGGGGACATCGCCATCTGGTCGCGTCATCGGAACTCCGTCACTGGGTGATTGCAGTAAGCCCCGATCCCTGTAATTATGCAAGTGTATAATTGAGGTGCCCATGCAAGGCGAACGGCGCAAGTTCAGACGGGAGGGTGAGGAGCGGCGGCGCGATGCGCTGGTTTCCGCAGCCCTGGACCTGATATCCGAGGGCGGCCCTTCGGCCGCGACTGTCCGCGCCATTGCCGAACGGGCAGGCGTTACGCCCGGCCTGATTCGTCACTATTTCCAGACGAAAGAGGAACTGACCCGCGAAGCCTATCGCGCGCTGATGCACCGGATGAGCACCGAAAATGCCGCCGTGCTGGAGGCCGCGCCAGCCGATCCCCTGGCCCGGCTGGCCGCCTTCGTCGCCGCCGCGCTGCGCCCGCCGGTGGTCGATCCGCGCAGCATGGGCCTTTGGGCCGGGTTTCTGCATCAGGTGCGCTCCGATCCCGCGATGGCCGCGATTCACGCCGAAACTTATCTGGGCTATCGCGACCTGCTGCAGGAACTCATCGCCGCCCTGCCGGGGCACAACGATCCTGCCCGGCTGCGCACACTCGCCATCGCCTGCAACGGCGTGATCGACGGGCTGTGGCTGGAAGGCTGCGCCCTGCCGGAGGCTTTTGCGCCCGGCGAACTCGAACATATCGGGCTGGAAGCTGTCGGCGCCATTCTTGGTCTCGACCTTGCCGCCAGCCTGCCCCCCGCCCTGCCAGAGGAAACGCCATGAAATACGCCTCCGTCACCGAACGCCTCGCCGATCTGGGCGGCGCGAAATGGGAAATCCACGCCCGCGCCCGCCGGATGAAAGCCGAAGGCACCGCCGTGCTGGAATTCACCATTGGCGAACCGGATGTGCCCTGTCCGCCCGAGCTGATGGAAACCGCCGCGCGCGCCATGCTGTCGGGGCGCACCGGCTATTCCAATGGCCAGGGCGAGCCAGGGCTGCTGCGGGCGCTGGCCGCGCGCTATTCCATCCGGCGCGGGCGGCACATCGGCCCGGAACAGGTGATGTGCTTCCCGGGCACCCAGACCACGCTCTACGCCGTCTTCATGGCCATCGCCGAGGCAGGGGCTGAAGTCATCGTTGGCGACCCGATGTATGCGACCTACGAAGGGCTAATCCGCGCCACAGGCGCCACGCCGGTTCCGGTGACGCTGCGCCCCGAACGCGGCTTCCGGCTCGATCCGGCCGATGTCGCGGCCGCCGTTACCCCGGACACGCGCGCGATTTTCCTCAACACCCCGCACAACCCCACCGGCGCGGTGCTGACGCGCGAGGACATCGCTGCCATCGGCGAGATTGCCCGCGCCCATGACCTGTGGATCGTCTCGGACGAGGTCTATGAGGATCTGGTGTTCGAAGGCGTTCACTTCACCTCGCCGCTCGATCTGGCCGAACTGGCAGACCGCAGCATCGCCTGCGCCTCGATTTCCAAATCCCACGCGGCGCCCGGCTTCCGTTCGGGCTGGTGCGTCGGCCCCGCCGAGTTCTGCGCCCGCCTGCTGCCGCTGTCGGAAACCTTGCTCTTCGGCAATCAGCCCTTCATTGCCGACATGACAACTCAGGCAGTCAGCCATCCCTCGCCGGTTGCCCCCGGCATGTCTGGGCGTTTCGCGGCCCGAGCCACCATGATCCACGACAAGCTGCATGGCACTGCGGGCCTGCGCGTCCATCGCCCCGATGCGGGCATGTTCGCCCTGGTCGACGTGCGCGCCACCGGCCTTTCAGGCGAGGCCTTCGCGCAAAGCCTGCTCGATGCCGAACATGTCGCAGTCATGCCGGGCGAAAGCTTCGGCGCCGCGCTTTCCGGCTGGCTGCGCCTCGCGCTCACCCAACCCGACGCCGCTATTGCCGAAGGCTGCACCCGCATCGCCCGCCATGCGGCGCGCTTCCGCGCCGACGCCGCCTGATTTCACCTTGGTCCAAATATCCCGGGGGTGAGCGCCGAAGGCGCGAGGGGCAGCGCCCCTCCCCGCAGCAAACGGAGCAGATCATGCCTCTTTCCACCGGACAGGCGCTTGTTCAGGGCCTGAAACAGCGCGGCGTCGATTTGGTCTTCGGCATCCCCGGCGTCCATACGATCGAGCTTTACCGTGGCCTTGCCGGTTCCGGCATCCGCCATGTCACGCCCCGCCACGAACAGGGCGCCGCCTTCATGGCGGATGGCTATGCCCGCGTTTCGGGCAAGCCCGGCGTAGCCTTCGTCATCACCGGCCCCGGCCTGACCAATGCGCTGACCGCCATGGCACAGGCACGGGCCGATTCGGTGCCGATCCTTGTGATCTCCGGCGTGAACCGGCGCGCGAGCCTTGGCGGCGGCTATGGCCTGCTGCACGAACTGCCGGATCAGGCCGGGATGGTGCGCACACTCTGCCCCAGCTTCCAGATCACTGCGCCCGAGATGGTGGAGCCCGTGCTCGACCGTGCCTTCGCCGCTCTGACCTCGGGCCGGCCCGGCCCGGTGCATATCGAAGTGCCAACCGATGTGATGCCGCTGCCCGCCACAGCGCCGCGCCCGGTTCCTGCCGCGCGCCCGCTGTCACCGGAGCCCGAGGCGCTGGCCCTCGCCATCACCCGCCTTTCCGTCGCCACAACCCCGGTCATCCTTGCCGGTGGCGGCGCCCGGCGGGCCGAAACGCCGTTGCGCGCGCTGGCCGAGGCGCTGGACGCTCCGGTGGTGCAGACCACCAATGCCCGCGGATTGATGCATGGCCATGCCCTGACCGTACCCGCCTCCCCCTCGCTCGACGCCACCCGAGCGCTGGTCGCCGGGGCGGATCTGGTGCTGGCCGTCGGCACCGAGCTTGGTCCCACCGATTATGACATGTATGTGCGTGGCGGCCTGCCGGACCTTTCCGCCATGATCCGCATTGACCTCTGCCCCGACCAGCTCGCCGGGCACCCTGCCAGCCTGACCCTCGCCGCCGACGCCACCACAACGCTGGCCGAACTCGCCGCCGCCATCCCGCCGCGCAGGGGCGATGGCGCCGGGCGGGCCGGTGCCACCCGTGATGCGGCAAGAGCCGAACTGGCAAGACTGCATCCCGACATGCCGCATCAGCTTGCCATGCTGGAAGCCCTGCGGGATGCCGTGCCCGGTTCCATCGTGGTCGGCGACAGCACGCAGCCGGTCTATGCCGGGAACCTTTATTACGACCATGACCGCGCGGGTGGCTGGTTCAATGCCGCTACCGGCTATGGCGCCCTGGGCTTTGGCCCCGGCGCCGCCATCGGCGCCGCACTTGCCGCCCCCGGTACGCCAGTGATCTGCCTGATCGGTGATGGCGGGTTGCAATTCTCGCCCGGTGAACTGCGCGCCGCCGTGGACGAAAAGCTGCCCGTCACCTTCCTCGTCTGGAACAATGCAGGTTTCCGCGAAATCGCCGAGGCGATGACCGGCGCCGGGGCAGAGGTCATCGGCTGCACCCCCTCCCCCCTGCGGATGGAGCCTTTCGCAGCCGCCTGCGACCTGCCGTTCCAGAGCGTCGCCAACACCCCGGCCGAACTCGCCAAAGCCTTGCAACAGCCTTGCACCGGACCGCGCCTGATCGAAATTCGCGTCGCCTGATCCCGGCGACCGGACGCCGTCTTCCATGGCAATGCCTTTGCCGGGGGTTCGATGCCCCCGGCAAAGGCCCCCGGTTTCAGATCACCGTCACCACAGCCTGAGGCAGGCCATCTATCTGCACCACACAGGTTTCGCCCCGCGCAATCGCGCCAACCCCGGCAGGTGTGCCGGTCATGATGAGATCGCCCGGCTCCAGCCGAACCAGCCCCGACAGGTGCGCAATGACATCCGCGACCGGCCAGATCATGTCCGCCAGCGCTGCCTCCTGCCGCACGCCCCCCGCAACAAGGCAGCGAATCGCGCCCTCCGGCACCGCCTGCCCCGGCACAATGGTGCCGACCACCGCCGAGGCATCAAAGCCCTTCGACATATCCCAGGGTCGCCGCGCCGCCTTGGCCGCGGCCTGCATGTCGCGGCGCGTCAGGTCATTGCCTGCCGCATAGCCGAACACATGATCGAGCGCCTGCGCCATGGCAATCCCCGCACCACCCTTGCGAATGGCAACCACCAGTTCCGCCTCGTGGTGCAGATCCGCCGTCGCGGGCGGATAAGCGATCTGCATCCCGTCCTGCACCAGCGCGTCGGCAGGCTTGGTAAAGAAGAACGGCGGTTCGCGGTCCGGGTCATGCCCCATTTCGCGCGCGTGTTCGGCATAGTTGCGCCCGACGCAGAAGATGCGGCGCACGGGGAAACGCGCAGCCATACCCTGAACGGGCAGGCTGGGCACAGGCGCGGGCGGGAAGACGTAGTCCATGAAACAAAACCTCCGGGTCAGGTGTCAAACCTGCCCGGAGGCGATCCGATCCGCAAGATCAGCCGCGGCCTTACGGCCCGAGGGTGAAGCACTGCGTGCCGCGCGCCTGAAGCCGAAGACAGGCAAGCTCCGCCTGTTTCTGGCTCAGGCCCATGAAATTGGCGTCAAAGCCTGTGGGTTTCTGCACGATCTTGCGCAGCCCCTCGTTCAGCGTGGCGCCCTCCGACAGCATGGTCTGCATCAGGGCGCGTTCTGCCGCGCCCCGGCTGGCAAAGCGACCGATGTTCACACCCCAGTGCCGCCCGCCCGAAGTCGAGATGCGGGTCACCACCTCGGTCGGTGTCGGCGTCACACGTGCGCTGGCCACCTGCTCTGCCGCTTCGCCCGCCATGGGCGTGGCGGTGTGAATCACGGTCGGCACATGCGCGGGCTTCGCCTTTGGCGCGGCCGCCTGCGGCACGGCAACCGCCGCCGCCAGAGTCATCACGCTGCCATCGGTGATTTCCGGCAGGCCGGTATCAGCCTCGGCAATGGCGACCTCCGTGGTTTCCGCCCCGGCCGCAGCCAGCGCATCGGCAATGCTGTCCTGCATGGCGGCCACGGCCACTTCGGCAGCGATCCGTTCCGCCACCGCATCCACTGCAGCCTCGACCGCCGGATCGGGCCGGGCCTCCGGCAGCGTTTCAACCTGTGCCACCATCGCGACCGGCGCAGCCCCCGGACGGGCCCGCGGCACCGGCGATTTCGCCAGCGTCGTGCTGACACGCACGGTCTTCGCCCCGACAACCCTTCCGCCCGAGGCATCGGCCACCAGCATATCCTCTGCCGGGGCCGCCGGCGCTTCGGGCTGCTGGTAGACCGGCGGCGCCGGCGGTTGCACCTTGGCCCCCGGACGCGCCTTGGCAAAGCCAAGGTCCAGCAGTTCCGACATCTTGGCATTACGCTGCGCAGTCGAAGTGCCGCCGAACACGGTTGCGATGATCCGCACGCCATTGCGCTCCGCCGAAGCGGTCAGGTTGAACCCTGCCGCATTGGTGAAGCCGGTCTTGATGCCATCGGCCCCCTTGTAGCTGTCAAGGAACCTGCGGTTGGTCGACAGCACGTCCCGCACACCAGCATCCGTCTCGCGCCGCGAGAAAATGTTGTAATATTGCGGGAAATCGTAGAACAGCCGCCGCCCCAGCACCGACATGTCATGTGCGGTCGACAAGTGACCCGACCGCGTCAGGCCGTTGGCGTTCTGGAAAGTGGTGTTGGTCATGCCGATCGCCTTGGCGGTGCGGTTCATCCGCTTGGCGAAATTCGCCTCCGATCCGCCGACCGCCTCGCCAATGGCCGTAGCCGCGTCATTGGCCGATTTGATGGCGGCGGCGCGAATCAGATGGCGCAGCGCGATCTTCTGCCCCGGCTTCAGGCCAAGGCGCGAGGGCGGCTCGTTCGCCGCATGTTTCGAGATGGTGACCATGCTGTCGAGGCTGATTTCGCCGCGCTCTACCGCCTCGAAGGCGATGTACAGCGTCATCATCTTGGTCAGCGAAGCCGGATGCAGCCGCGTATCCGCGTTGGTCTGGTAAAGAGTTTCGCCGGTGCGCGCATCCATCACATAGGCGGCGTAGGGCGCCGCGCCAGACGGCGTCGGTCGGGTTGCGGAACAGGCCGCGACCACAATGAAAACCGCCATCAGGGTGAAGTTGCGAACGAACTGCCCAAGTCGTGAAGCCACGTCCCTGCCCCTCGCCTTATTGTTATCTGCCTCGGTATCGTCTGCCCCGTGTAGTCCGGGGCTTTTGACGAAGGCTAACACAGGGTATCGGCGCCGGAAACCCCGGAAATTCAACCACTTTTGCGGCGTTGTTCAGAAGCCATAGCGATATGTGGTGGGGGCCATGGAACGCCACCACCACATTATGACGAAAGCTGATCCAGGAGCCCCGGCAGTGCCGAAAGATCGGACAATTCGCGAAAACGCGCGTGGCCGGTCGGCGGATCGGCGCGCTCCAGCGCCCAGGTCAGGCCGTGGGGCACATGCACCCCCCAGCCGCCGGTTTCGATCACCGGCAGAACGTCGGATTTCAGCGAGTTTCCAACCATCATCGCCGCCTCGGGGCGCACGCCATGGCGGGCAAACAGCCGCGTATAGACCGATGCCGTCTTGTCCGACACGATCTCCACCGCGTCGAACAGATCCCCCAGCCCTGACTGCGCCAGCTTGCGCTCCTGATCCATCAGATCCCCCTTGGTGATCAGCATGACGCGGAACCCTGCCCCGGCCGCTGCCGTCACCGCCTCGCGCGCATGGGGCAGAAGCTCGATCGGATGGGACAGCATCTCGCGCCCCGCCGCGATCAGCTCGGCAATGACGGAGGCGGGCACCCGGCCCTCGGTCACCTCGATGGCGGTTTCGATCATCGAAAGCGTGAAGCCTTTCACCCCGAAACCATACTGGCCGACATTGCGCCGCTCTGCCGCCAGCAGCCGTTCGTGCAGATGATCGGCGGCGGCGTGATCCGCCAGCAAGGACTCGAACCTGTCCTGCGTCAGCCGGAAGAAGGTCTCGTTCTGCCAGAGCGTGTCGTCGGCATCGAAGCCGATAAGCGTCAGTTTTTCCATGGCCGCGAAAGTAGCGCCGGGTCACGGATTCGCCAGCCCCTTTTCGCGCCGCCGCTTTGCGCTATAATCCACCGATATCACGAATCCGCCGAACCTGCCGGAGCGACCCTTGACCCTGCGCCCCTTTTTCATGTCCGACAAAGACGACGGGCCCGGATCGGAAGCCTCGATCCTGACGAAGGCAAAGACCCGCACCCAGCGGCCACCCATGTACAAGGTGCTGCTGCTGAATGACGATTACACGCCGATGGAATTCGTGGTGCATATCCTTGAACGCTTCTTCGGCCTCAATCACGCGCAGGCGTTCGAGATCATGCTGACGGTTCACAAGAAGGGCCTCGCCGTGGTTGGCGTGTTCTCCTTCGAAGTGGCCGAAACCAAGGTCGCGCAGGTGATGGATTTCTCGCGTCGGCATCAGCATCCGCTGCAATGCACGATGGAGAAGGAATAAGAGAGGATAAGGCCCCAAGGGGCCGCCCATGCGTTCCACCCGTCTTGAGCTTGCGCTGGATACCGGCGCCATTGCCCTGCCGCCCGAGGGGCGCATCGCTGTCTTCCGCCCGCGCGCGGGCGACGACCTGTCGGCGCTGCCGAAGGCCCGCGTGCAGGTCATCACCGGCTTCCGCCCGGACCATGATCATTTCACCGGGCTGGGCCATGCCTGTGCCACCGCGCCGGAGGGCGAGTATACAGCCGCGCTGATCTGTGTGCCCCGCGCACGGGCCGAAGCTCGCGCGCTGGTTGCCACTGCCTGCGCTCATCTGCCGCCCGGGGCCCTTGTCATTCTGGACGGGCAAAAGACCGATGGCATTGACACGCTGCTGAAAGACCTGTGCGCCCGCGTGGATCTGGGCGAAGCGCTCGCCAAGGCGCATGGCAAGATCGCCGCCTTCCCTTCCGGCCCGGATCTGTCCGACTGGTCCGCCCGCCCGCAGCAGGTTGACGGCTTCACCACCCTGCCCGGCGTGTTTTCCGCCGACGGGCCGGATCGTGGCTCGATCCTGCTGGCCGGGGTGCTGCCCGCCAAATTTCCCTCGCGCGTGGTCGATCTGGGTGCTGGCTGGGGCTACCTGTCCCGCGCGATCCTTACCCGCGACGGTGTAAAGGAACTGCATCTGGTCGAGGCCGATCACACCGCGCTCGACTGCGCACGTCTGAATATCCCCGACCCGCGCGCGCATTTCCACTGGGCCGATGCACGGCTCTGGCAGGTCCCGCATCTGGCGGGCGCCGTGGTCTGCAACCCGCCCTTCCATACCGGGCGCGAGGCCGATCCCGGTCTCGGCCTCGCCTTCCTCAAGGCCGCGGCAAAGATGCTTGCCCCCGATGGCACGCTCTGGCTGGTCGCCAACCGTCATCTCCCCTATGATCCCGCCCTGCGTGCGGCGTTCCGAGAGGTGGAGGAGATCGGCGGCGACGGCGCATTCCGGCTTGTCCGCGCCTCCTATCCCAGCCGCCGCTAGGCAGAAAGGGCTCCTCCTCATGTCGCTTTCCATTCAAGGCAAGACCGCCATCGTTACCGGCGCCGCCAACGGCATCGGCCGCGCCATCGCCCGCCACTTTGTTGACAAGGGCGCCAATGTGATCTTCGCCGACATGGACGAAGCCCGGCTGGAGGCCGAGGTCGGTGACGAAGCACGGGGCGAAGGCCCGGTACGCATGTTCGCGGGCGATCTGCGGCAGAAGCTAGCCATCACCAACCTGCTGTCCGCCACCATGGATGCCTTCGAACGGGTGGACATCCTCGTGAATGCAAGCCGCCAGATCAGCCTGTCGGACCCGCTTTGCATCGACGACGACGCGGTCGAACCGATGCTGGAACAGAACCTGTTCCCCAGCCTGCGCCTGACGCAGCTGACTGCCAAGCGGATGATCCTTCAGGCCGAGCGCAATGGCGGCGGCCCGGCGGGGTCGATCATCAACATCTCGTCCATCGCCGCGCAGCATACCCGGCCCGAGCTTCTGGGCTATTCCGTCGCCTGCGCCGCGCTGGACCAGATGACTCGCTCGATGGCGGTGGCCCTTGCCCCCAAAGGTATCCGGGTGAATGCGGTCGCCTTCGGTTCGGTGATGAGCGCGAGCCTTCAGGCCGCCCTGAAAGATACCCCCGACTACCGGGAGGCGATCACCGCGGGCACGCCCATGGGCCGCATTGCCGCCGCCAGCGAACTGGCGGAAACGGTGCAGTACCTCGCCTCCGATGCCTCCGGCTTCATGACCGGGCAGGTGCTGACGGTGGATGGCGGGCGCAGCCTCGTCGATGCGGTAACGGCCCCCGCCCACTGATCCCTATTCGGGATACTGTGCCTTGCAGGCAGCGACCGAACTGCTGCTCTGCCTCGCCAGCGCATCGCGCTTCGTCCGAAGCTGCCGCAGCTTCACCGCTTCGGCATCCAGATCAATGGCTTTCGGCCGCGTGCGCGTCACGTCGATATCATCCAGACACATCTGCGGTGGTGCGGGCTTGCCCTTCTCGTCCACGCCACCCGGCCCACAGGGCCGCCAGCGCGTCACCGTCGTGACGTAGGTTTCAATGGCATAGCCACGGCGCAAATTCTCTTCGGTTTCGGTGATCAGCCGCTCCACCACGCGCTGATCGCGGGTGACCTGGCGGATGCATTGCTCTTGCGGCGTGCCACAAGCTGCCAGCAGCGGCAGCAGGATCAGCAGACGTTTCATCACGCACTCCACTCTTTGCGCCAGCCTATCAGCGCCCGCCCGCACGGGAAATCCGATTCTGGCAGCCTGCGGACGAAGTTGATAGGAAGGGGCCGACCGCAGCGGAGAGCAGCCGATGACCGAGGATTTCGAAACCCGCAAGACACGCGCGGCAGACTGGTTCCGCAGCCTGCGCGATGAGATCGTGACAGCCTTCGAGGCGCTGGAAACCCGTTTCGGCGGCGATGCGGCCGGCCGGTTCGAGGTCACCCCCACCACCCGCGACAGCGGCGGTGGCGGGTTGATGAGCGTTATGCGCGGCGGCACGGTCTTTGAAAAGGTCGGCGTCAATATCTCCACCGTCCATGGCAGCCTTGGCGCGCGCGCGCAAAAGGCCATGGCGGCGCGTGGTGTGCCCGGCATGGCGGAAGATCCGCGCTTCTGGGCCAGCGGCATCAGCCTCGTGGCCCATATGGAGAATCCCCATACCCCGGCAGTCCACATGAACACCCGGATGTTCTGGACGCCCCATGCCTGGTGGTTTGGCGGTGGTGCCGATCTGAACCCTTGCATCGAATATGCCGAAGACACCGCGCATTTCCACGCCGCCCTGCAAGCGGCCTGCGATGCGCATGACGCGGGCTATTACCCGCGCTTCAGGGCCTGGGCCGACGAGTATTTCTTCATCCCCCACCGGGGCCGGGCGCGCGGGGTCGGCGGCATCTTCTATGACGATCTGAATACCGGCGACTGGGAGGCTGATTTCGCCTTCACCCGCGCAGTGGGTGCCGCCTTCCTGCCCGCCTTCCTGCCGGTGACGGAACGCCGCCTCGGCACGCCTTCCAGCGCGGACGACCGCGAAACCCAACTCCGCCACCGCGGTCTCTATGCCGAATACAACCTCGTCTATGATCGCGGCACCAAATTCGGGCTGGAGACCGGACACAACGCCGATGCCGTTCTGATGAGCCTGCCCCCCGTCGCGAAGTGGTATTGAACATGACCGGCATTGTGGTGAAAGCGGCTTATGCGACCGTGGCGGAAGAGGACGGGCTGATCTTCGTGGGCTTCGTCGATGCGCGTGACGAAAGCTATGCGCTGTTCCGTCAGCCCAAGACCGGCGGCGCGCTCTGGTTCGAGGTGAATGACGAAGATTTCGGCGCCGAGGATGCCATCGAAACCGCCAGCCTTGGCCCGGACGGCCTGGCGCTGACCCTGCGCCCGACATCCGCCGGGCGCTTCGGCTATGCCAGCGCAGTGACGATCCGGCTGAAGAATTGCGAAGACGCTGAACCGGCGCTGAATCGCCTGCGTGGCATGGGGATTCCCGGCCTGTGAAGCAAAGGGGGCTTTCCGCCCCCTCTTGCCTGTGGCAATTCACCCCCGAGGATATTTGAGCCAAGATAAAGGGACGTTGCTTTTATCTTGGCTCAAATATCCTCGGGGGGAGGCCGAAGGCCGTTGGGGGGCAGACTTCCCCCGCGCCCCGTCAGCCGCGCAACAGACGGCCGAGGCGGGCGATGCCCTCGTCGATTTTCTCTTCCGTCGCACAAGAAAACGACAGCCGCAGCGTATTGCGGTTTGACCCGTCCGCGTGGAAAGCGCCGCCGGGCACGAAGGCCACACGCTCTTCCGCGATGGCACGAGCCAGCAGGTCGGCGCCGTCCATGCCTTCGGGCAGCGTCAGCCAGATGAACATGCCGCCTTCGGGCCGGGTGAAGCGCACGCCTTCCGGCATTTCGCGGTCCAGCGCCACCAGCATCCGGTCACGCCGTGCGCCATAGGTGGCGCGCAGTCTGGCGACATGGCTGTCAAAGAGTTCGCGTGCCACGCGATCCGTGACGATCTGGCTCATCGTCGCTGAATGCAGGTCGGCCGCCTGTTTCATCAGTACCAGCCGCGAGATTACCTCGCGCGCGCCACAGACCCAGCCCACGCGCAGACCCGGCGCCAGCGTCTTGGAGAAAGAGCCGCAATAGATCGTGCGGGTATTTTCAATCCCGCCGGAGCGCTCGATATCCAGTGCAAGGATCGGCGGGATCGGTTCGCCATCGTAGCGCAGGAACTGATAGGCGCCGTCCTCGATCACCGCGACGCCCAGCGCTGCTGCCTGATCCAGCAGTGCCTCGCGCGCGGCGCGGGTCAGCGTCTCGCCGGTCGGGTTGCAGAAATCAGCGGAAAGATAGGCGAATTTCAGAGCCCCGCCAGCCTCGCGGGCCTCGGCCTTCTGCGCCTCGGGATCGGCGTTGGAGCCGGGGTCCAGCCGCACATACCGCGGCTCATAGGCGTTGAAAGCCCCCAGCGCGCCCAGATAGGTGGGCCAGGTAACCATTGCAGTGTCACCGGGCGACAGCATCAGTTTGCCCAAGTAATCCAGCGCCTGTTGCGAGCCCGAGGTGATGAGAATGTTCTCGGCCGTGCAGGGCACGCCGATCTTGCCCATTTCGGCCGCGATCCAGTCGCGCAGCGGCTTGTAGCCTTCCGATACCGAATATTGCAGCGCGGCTGCGGCCTGACTGTCGGCCATGACATCGGCAAAGGCGCGGGCGAAGGCATCAGCCGGGAACAGGGCCGGATCGGGAATCCCGCCAGCGAAGGAAATGATGTCGGGCTGGTCCAGCAACTTCAGCAGTTCCCGGATTTCCGACGCCTTCATTCTCGTGCTGCGGGTCGCCAGCACGTCGCTCCACTGCATGTCATCCTCCCTGACGCGATTCGGGGCGGAGGGTGCGCCTGACCGGCATACAAGTCAACAAGGCTGACCTGAATTGTGATCATGTTTCAGGGCGAGACCCGCATCAGCAAGGCAACCCCCAAAAGCAGCACGCCAATACCCGCCATCTGGCGCGGTGTGACGCGCTGGCGGAAGGCGAAGCGCGCGACAGCCAGGGCAAAGACCACTTCGGCCAGCGCCAGCGTCCGCACATTGGCAGCCGAAGTCAGCGAGAAGGCGATGAACCAGAAGGCCGAGGCCAGCGCGCCCAGAAATCCCGCCGCCAGCGAAGGCAGCCACTCGCGCAGGCTGCCCGCCAGCGCCGGGCGGTCGCGCAGCGCCAGCCACAGGCCCAGCACGCCGGTCTGGATCGCCAGTGACAGCACCAGCGTTGTCAGCGAGCGCACCAGAAAGCCGCCCTCTGCCAGCGCGGTGATCCCGCCACGAAAGCCGATGGCCGCCATACCGAAAGCCAGCCCCGCCAGCAGACCCATCGCGGCGGGACCAAGGCCCGTCAGCATGGCGCGGCCCGCGCCGGGCTTCAGCGTCAGGATCAACACCCCCACCACCGCGACACCGATGGCGCCCAGCATCGGCGCGGTCAGCGGGTCGCCCAGCATCGCCCAGCCAACCAGCGCGACCAGAACGGGTTCAACCTTCAGCCAGGCGGTCGTAATGCCGAAGCCCTGGGTCCGCATCACCTGCAACATCAGCGCGGTTGCGGCGATCTGTGCCAGCGATCCCATGGCCGTAAAGCCGATGGTACGCAGGGTCAGTGCGGGCAACGGCTCGCCCGACCACATGAGCGCGAGCCACAGGAACAGCGCGGCAAAGGGCAGGCCGAACAGGAAGCGGACATTGGTCGCGCCCAGAGTGCCCAGACGCGCGGTCAGCCCCGACTGCGCGGCATTGCGCCCGGTCTGTGCCAGCGCCGCCGCCAGACCGGCCCAGGCCCAAAGCGGCAGGGCCATCGCCTTACGCCCCGCGAACGGTGTCGATCATCAGCCGCACATTCTCGGGGTCGGCATCAGGGGTGATGCCATGACCGAGGTTGAAGATATGCGGGCCATTGCGGAAGGCCTCGACCACATGGCGGGTTTCGCGCACCAGCGCCTCGCCACCCGTCACCATATGGCCGGGGGCGAGGTTGCCCTGCACACAGCCATCGACCTGCACATGCGCGGCCCCCCATTCCGGAGTGACAGAGTTGTCCAGCGCCACGCAATCGGCGCCGGTGGCGCGGGCGAAACCGATATAGCCCTCGCCCGCCTCGCGCGGGAAAGCGATGATCGGCAGGCCGGGGTGGCGCGATTTCAGTTCTGCGATGATCCGTGCGGCGGGCTTCACCGCGAAGTCGGTGAAATCGTCGCCCTTCAGGCTGCCCGCCCAGCTGTCGAACAGCTTCACCACTTCGGCCCCGGCCTTCACCTGTTCCGACAGATAGTCGATGGTCGCTTCGGTGATCAGGTCGATCAGGCCCTGAAAGGTCGCGCGATCCGCTGCCTTCAGCGCATGGGCCGGACCCTGATCCCTGGTGCCGCGCCCGGCAATCATGTAGGTCGCCACCGTCCAGGGTGCACCGGCGAAGCCGATCAGCGTGGTTTCGCGCGGCAGGTCGCGCGACAGACGCCGCACGGTTTCATAGACCGGCGACAGCCGGTCATGGATGGCCGATACGGGTTTCAGCGCCGCAAGCTCCGCCCCCGTGGTGATGGTGGACAGGCGTGGCCCCTCGCCGGTTTCGAACCACAGATCGGCGCCCAGTGCCTGACAGATCAGCAGGATGTCGGCGAACAGGATCGCCGCGTCAAAGCCATAGCGGCGAATGGGTTGCAGCGTGACCTCGGCGGCGAGTTCCGGGTTATAGCACAGCGACAGGAAATCCCCCGCCTCAGCCCGTGTCGCACGATATTCCGGCAGATAGCGCCCGGCCTGCCGCATCATCCACACCGGCGGCACCGGCAGCACCTCGCCCCTGAGGGCCCGCAGGATCAGCTTGTCGGTCTTGGCTTCGGTCATCTCGGGCGTCCTTTCCTGTTGCCCCTGACTTGCCCGGCAGGCGGGCGAAGTCAAGCGCGGCAGGGTGCCGCCCCTTTCGGCCCGGCGAACCGTCAGACCGGGATATTGTCGATCAGCCGGACATCACCGATGGTCGCCGCCACCAGAAGCCGCGCGGGTTGCGCGACCGATGTCGCGGGCTCCAGCATCGCCGCCGTGCGCAGTTCCAGATAATCCACGTCCGAAAACCCGGCGAGCCGCAGATCAGCCACCGCCTGCGCCAGAACCGGCGCGACCTCGGCCCCGCCCCGCAGGGCCTGCGCGGTTTTCTGGAGGATACGATGCAGCGCAGGCGCCTGCGCCCGGCTCAGCGGATCAAGCCGCACATTGCGCGAGGACATGGCCAGACCGTCAGGCTCGCGGATGGTTTCACAACCCACCACTTCGACCGGGATGTTCAGATCGGCCACCAGCCGCTTGACCACCTGCAACTGCTGCCAGTCCTTCTGGCCGAAATAGGCGCGATCCGCCTGCGTCATGCCGAAAAGCTTGGTGACAACAGTCGCCACGCCCTCGAAATGGCCGGGGCGGCGTTCGCCTTCCAGCGGGGCGCTGACACCATTGACGATGACCTGCGAGGCAAAGCCCGCCGGATACACCTCATCCGGGCCGGGCGCGAACAACACGTCCACACCTTCCTCGGCCAGAAGGGCGGCGTCGGCAGCCTCGGTCCGGGGGTATTTCGCCAGATCCTCGGGGTTGTTGAACTGGGTCGGGTTCACGAAAACCGTGACGATCACCCGATCACAGCCGCGTTTCGCGGCCCGTACGAGGCTCAGATGCCCTTCATGCAGCGCACCCATGGTGGGCACCACGCCGACCTGACGCCCATCGGCCTTCCAGCCGCGCACCCGTGTCCGCAACTCGGCGACAGTCCTGAGAATTTGCATCAGCCTTGCGCCCCCTTGGCCGGCAGAACATCGGCGAAGGCGTGCTCCGGCCCCGGAAAGGCCCGGTCGCGCACTTCGGCGGCATAGGCGGCCACCGCCTCGTCGGCGGTTTCACCGAAATTGGCAAAACGCTTCACGAATTTCGGGCGGAAATCGGTGAACATGCCCAGCATGTCGTCGACCACCAGCACCTGCCCGTCACAGCGCACCCCGGCGCCGATGCCGATGGTCGGGATGGTCAGCCGCTGAGTGATGCGCGACGCCAGCCCCTCGGGCACCTTTTCCAGCACGACTGAGAAAGCACCGGCCTCCTGCACCGCCACCGCATCCGCCATGACCTTCTCGGCCTCGGCGTCGCGGCCCACCACCTTGTAGCCGCCCAGCGTGTTCACCGCCTGCGGTGTCAGCCCGATATGCGCCATCACCGGCACGCCGCGCGACGTCAGGAAGGCGATGGTTTCCGCCATGTGCTGCCCGCCCTCCAGCTTCACTGCCGGGGCGCCGGCTTCCGCGATCAGCCGCGCCGCATTGCGGAACGCCTGCTGCGGGCTTTCCTCATACGATCCGAAGGGCATGTCGATCACCGCCATGGCCTTGGTCAGGCCGCGCACCACCGCCCTGCCATGCAGGATCATCATGTCCATCGTGACGCCGATGGTCGATGGCAGGCCATGCAGCACCATGCCGAGGGAATCCCCAACCAGCGCCACATCGCAGTGACGGTCGACGATTCGCGCCATGGGCGTCGTATAGGCGGTCAGCACCACGAGGGGCGTACCCCCCTTGCGCGACTGGATGTCGGCAGGCAGTACCGGGCGCAGAGGGCTTGATGCGCTCATGTCTCTCTTGCTCTCCCTCAAGAGGAACGTTGACCCCCTGTATAGCCGCCGCCCCTGTGCCGCGCCAGCGAAACATGCCCGCCGCGCCGCAGCAGAAATCCGGCTTGACCAAGGCGCATGGCGCGGGGCCAATGACGGGGCCACCAATTGAGCAAAGACCCGTCAGAGGACACCCATGAACCACCTGTTCAAATTCGACCGCACCGACATCGCCCCCGAAACCGAGCGCCCGGACGCCGAAATCGTGCTGGCGGGCGATCCCGTCCACACGACCTGGAGTATGGAAGAGCGTGAGGACGAAGGCATCTACAGCGGCATGTGGCAGACCACGCCGGGCAAGTGGAAAGTGTCCTACGAGGAATGGGAATACGTTTATATCCACGAAGGCGTTTCGATCCTGACCGACACCGAAGGCAAGGCCACCACTCTGCGCGCAGGCGACCGCTGGCTGATCCGGCCGGGGTTCGAGGGCACCTGGGAATGCGTGGAAACCACACTGAAGGATTATGTGATCGTCATGCCGTAACAGGCGAAGGGCGGGCCGTAAGGCCCGTCCTTGTCACGGAAGGCCACTTGTTTCCGATGCGGAGGCAACGCCCACTTCGGCCGGTTGCACAAGGGATTTGAACCGCCCCGCAGGGCAGTGCCATGACATCCGCGGTTCCGGCGCCGGACCGGCGCATCTCAGGTCAGGTCTGCCGATACCGGAAACGCGTTGTGGTCCCGCAGACAGGCCGAACAAAGCACCCGCGCCTCGTCGATAAAACGAGTGTTTCGATCCGCGCCTCCGGGTTCCTGCATCCGTGGGACGATCCAGCCGACATAGGTTGCCGCCCTCAGCGCGATGAACAGGTCGATCAGCCCAAGATCCAGGGGCTTTCGGGCAAGGTAACCTGCCAGCAACGCGTCTTTGAGCGCGGGATAATCGGGTTCGCCCAGCGTCTTGAGCAGCACCGTCGCCAGATCGAACTGGCGGAAACCATAGCCCCCGTCATCGAAGTCAATCATCCGCACGACCGGACCATCGAGAAGGACATTCTCGCGCACGAGATCGGCGTGGATCAGGCCAAATTCGGGCGCGGCCGCAGACAGGCACTGCCGCGCAACTGCGCGGAAGGCATGAAAGATGGCCCGCGTCTGGTCATCCAGCGTCGGGTTTTCCCAGAACCTGCCCCAGACTGGCGCATCGCCCAGAAGCCCGTCGAAATCCCAGTGGCAGCGGCGAAAGCCCGGCGGCACCTGCCAGGCATCACAGGCCAGATGGAGCCGGGCAATCTCGGCCCCGAGCGCGCGGAAGGTTCCGGGCCGGTCGGGCAGCTCCAGCGGAATGCGGCTTTTGCCCAAGGGGGTCCCCGGAAGCCAGGTCACCACATCCGCGAACCCTTCCCCGGCCCGTTCCAGCAGGCGACCGGACCGCGAGGGCAGCGGTGCGGGCACGCTGAGCCCTGCCCTGTCCATCGCGTTCAGCCAGTCAAGCTCTGACCGGAGTTCGACTTCATCGCGGTAGCCGGGGCGCTTGATCCGCAGTGCATACCGCGCTGCCGGTGTGGTGATGCGATACACCTGGTTTTCGCGCCCGGCGACAAAGACGCAATCCGCTTCCTGCAAGCCCCAAAGTGCGAGGGTCTCGCTGACGGGATCGGTCATGCTATCACCGGCGTTTCGGTCAGCACCTCGTCCAGCGTGGTCATCAGCAGATCCAGATGTTCCGCGCCGAAGGGCATGGGCGGCCGGATTTTCAGCGTGTTCTTGTGGCGACCGAGCTTCGACAGGATGATGCCCCGCTGACGCATCTTGTTCACAACAAGATCGGCATAAGCCGCCGCCGGGGTTCTTTCCTGCCGGTCCAGCACGAATTCCGCACCAAAGACCATGCCCGACTGGCGCACATCGCCGATGACAGGATGCCTGCCCGCCAGCTCGACGAGCCTTTGCTGTGCAAGCTGGCCGATCCGCGCCGCATTGGCCTGAAGGTTACGCTCCTGCAATTCGTCCAGCACCGCCATGGCAGCCGCGCAGCTGACCGGATTTCCACCGAAAGTGTTGAAATAGCGGAAGGACTTGCGGAAACGCGCCATGATCTCGGCCGTCGTCACCAGACCCGCGACCGGATGGCCATTGCCCATCGGCTTGCCCATGGTCACCACATCGGGCGTCACCCCCTGGCGTTGATGCGCCCAGAAATGGCTGCCCGAGCGGCCAAAGCCGGATTGCACCTCGTCGCAGATCAGCAGGCCCCCGGCGCGGCGCACTGCCTCTGCCGCCGGGCGCAGCCAGCCCTCGGCCTGGGTCGGGAAACCTTCGTTCAGGAACAGCGGGCAGACGATCAGGGCTGCAAAGCCGATGCCCGACCGCTCCAGATCGTCGATCGCCTCCTGCACCTTCGCCGCGAAACGCTGCCCGTCCGGGTCGGCAATACGGTAACTGTCAGGCGCCTCGACATGGCGAAGATACTGACCAAGGCCAAAGCCCACCTCCGGCACATTGCTTTTCGACAGGTGGCTGACCAGCGTGGTGTTGCCGTGATAGGTGGCGTCGGTCGCGACGATTCCGCGCTTGCCCGTCATCGCCTCGGCCATACGCAGCGCGATATCATTCGCTTCGGACCCTGTGCAGGTCAGGATCGCTGTTTCGAGGGGGTCCTCACAGGTGGCGGTCAGCCGCTCGACATAATCGAGGATGCCTTCGTGCAGATAGCGGGTATGGGTATTCAGCGTGGCCGCCTGCTTGCAGATCGCCTCGACCACGCGCGGGTTGCAATGGCCGACATGGGGGACATTGTTATAGCAATCGAGGTATTTGCGCCCCCCGGCATCCCACATCCAGACGCCCTCGCCCCGGACGATATGTACCGGATCGTCATAGAAGGTCGAAACATTCGGCCCAAGAATGGCACGGCGGCGGGCAACAAGGTCGGTCATGGCATGGGCTTTCGCAGACGGGTTCGGGCGCGCGGGCACTGACTGGATCAGGCGCCCGCGCATGAGGTCAGACCGGGGTGGCGTTGCGCTTCCTGCGCAGGCTGGTCCAGCCGAAGATCAGCAGGGCCCCGACGGCAAGGCCGATCAGTGTGGCCGAGATGGGACGCTCGAAGAACACCATCATGTCCCCGTTCGACAGGCTCAGCGACTGTGCAAAACGCCATTCGAACAGCGGCCCCAGCACCAGCCCGATCACCATGGGGAAGGCAGGGATGTCATTGCGGATCATGATGCGCCCGACGATAGCGAAGACAATCATGATCAGCGCATCGCTGACGCGATAATTCTGCGTGTATGACCCGATCAGGGCCAGGATCATCACACAGGCCCCGATGAAGCGCGGGTTAAAGTTGGCCAGTTTCGTGATGTATTTCGTTGCGAACAGAAGGATCACAAGGATCAGAATGTTCGCAAGGAAAAGCGAGGCATAAAGGCCGCTTACGAAATCGGGATGGTCAACGAACAGCCGCGGGCCGGGAACGATGTTGTGGATCATGAAGACGGTCAGAACCATCGCCATCAGCGGGTCGGTCGGCATCCCCAGCGACAGCAGCGGGATCATCACGGTCGAAGTGCAGGCCGAGATGGAGCTTTCGGAAGCGATCAGCCCTTCCGGCGCGCCTTTCCCGAACGTCTCTGGCTTTTTCGAAAGGCGCTTCGTGATCGAATAGCTCAGGAACTGCGCCCCGAACTCGCCGACACCGGGCAGAAGGCCCATCGTCAGACCAAGGCCGACCGACCGGCCCAGAACCTTGGGATAGCGCAACGCCTCCAGCAGGCCGCGGAAACGGTTGGAATATTCCATGTTCACCGTCGGCCCCTTGCGGGAGGGCGAGGTCAGCAGGACAAAGCCCTGGCTCATGGCGAAAAGGCCGATGACGACCGGGACAAGCGGCACACCGCCCAGAAGCCAGCCCTGATCAAAGGTGTAGCGCTGCGTGCTGAACACGCTTTCCATACCCACCGTGCCAAGGAACATGCCGAAACCCAGTGACATGACCGCCCCACCAACCTGATTGTAGTGGGCAAGGATCACCGAAGCGATGGCCAGAACGGCGATGGCCACATATTCCGGCGGGCCGAAGCTGGCCGCGACACCTGCAAGATAAGGGGCCAGAAACACCAGCGCCATGACCGAACAGATACCGCCGATGAACGAGGATGAATAGGCCAGCGACAGCGCACGATGCGCCTCGCCCCGCCTGGTCATCGGATAGCCGTCATAGGTTGTCAGCACGTTGACGGGTGTGCCCGGAACCTTGATGAGGATGGCCGGAATGGCCCCGCCGCACCAGGCGCCGCCGTAACAGCCCAGCAAGAGCGTGATGCCCGCCAGCGGTTCCAGTTGCAGCGAGAAGGGCAGCAGGATTGCCATGGCACCTGCGGGTTCAAGCCCCGGAATCGCGCCGACGGCAATGCCGCAGATCGCGCCGAGAAACAGAGCCAGAATGATCTGGATGGTCAGAATATGTTCGAAGCCGGCGATGACACTGTCCACGGGGAACCTCAGAGGTAAATGGCGACGGACCGGACGAACCAGTCCGGGAAGAACGCCGGGTAAAGCGGAGCCATCGGGAACCACACGCCCATCAACACGCGGAAGACCAGCACAACAAGAACGACGAACAGCGCCGCCTTCAGCTTCCATGCCGTGCTGCGCAGCCCCGCCATCCAGATCACCACCTGCATGAAGATGAAGGACGGCAGCGCAAAGCCGCCCCAGCCGACAGCAAAAAGATAGACGATGAATGCGGCTGAATACTTCAGCGCTGGACCAAGCGCGCCAAAAGCCCAAAGCGACTTCTGCCGGAAATCGGCACCGAACCCCGCAGCGCGGCCCGCACGGACCCAGCGCAGCGCCTCGAAGCCGCCCGCCGCGACGGTGATGGACAGCGCAAAGATCGGCCAGGTGGCAGGCTCGACCCACCACCCCTTGTGCATGGGGGCCGCGCGGGTCGCGACAGGCACCAGCAACAGCAGAATGCCCGCGAGGATGACGAAGACGAGCGCGATCAGCGATTGTGCTTCAGGATGGACGAATTCGGTGTGCTCCGGGTCGTCCGGCAAGGGCACACCATGCGGCACGGGCTCGAACCCCGATGCCCCTGGATCGGTGGACATGGCATCTCCATTGCGGCCAGCGGCCGCGCAGCCTGCTTTGCGGGTGGAAAAGGCGGGGCGTTTTCACGCCCGGCAACCTCGATATCTGCCGGGCCGCGCGAAGCGCCCGGCAGCATGTCACATTATTCCTGCATTTCCTTCACCAGCGCCTCTGCCGCGCTGTAGTCGGCATCAATGCGCGCCTTGGCATCGGCAGCACCCATCCAGTAGACACCTGCCCCGGTATTCTTCGCGACATCCTGCGCCTTTTCCGAAGCCATCGCCTTCTCGGCCACCGCCGCCAGCTTGTCGATGATGTCCTGCGGCGTTCCCTTCGGCACGAAGAGACCGTTCCACAGCGTGATGTCGAGGCCCGGCACCTGTTCGGACAGCAGCTTGACATCAGGCGCCAGAGAAAGCGGCTGGTCGGTATAGGCGGCAACCACCTTGACCTGATCGAGGCAGGGCAGAACCAGCGCCATCGACGTCGCCATCACATCGACATCCCCCGATTGCAGCAGCGTGCAATCCAGCAGGTCCGCCGGTGTATCAGCCGCAAATGAGAACCCCAGCCGCTTGGCCGCGGCGAAAGTCGCCATGGTGGGCACCACGTCATAGCCGAAA
Organism: Gemmobacter sp. LW-1; assembly: GCF_001303875.1. NCBI lineage: Bacteria > Pseudomonadati > Pseudomonadota > Alphaproteobacteria > Rhodobacterales > Paracoccaceae > Gemmobacter > Gemmobacter sp. LW-1. Next base: position 68,473 of record NZ_LJSC01000037.1, read on the forward strand.
TGCCCCAGTTTGACCGGGTTGTCCTGCGCATAGGCGGCAAGGCTCGCCATGTCGCTGTAAGGCGCATCCCCCCGCGCGACCAGCGCGAACGGATAGGTCAGGAAGATCCCCACGGGTTCAAACGTGTCCCGGTTATACGTCGCGACCTGCTTGATGACATGCACGGTGGGCACGTCGATCACGAAAGATCCCACGGTATAGCCGTCGGGCGTGGCCTGGGCCACGAAGGTCGCCCCCTCCACCGCGCCGCCACCGGGCCGGTTGACCACCTTGGCCGGAACGCCGGTTTCGGTGGTGAATTCATCCGCGATGATGCGGGTCAGCTGGTCCTCAAGATCACCCGGCGGCCAGGGCACGACCATCGTGACGGGGCGTTCCGGGTATTCAGCCAGCGCAGGCGCCGCAAAGGCGAAGGCCGCCAGACCTGCCAGAAACAGTTTCGTGGTGTACATCGTCGTCTCCCTGTGGTTTATTATTGACACCGACGGTTCAATGCTATTGATTGAGGCCTGGTCCGTCAACGAATTTGATGCCGTCCAGATGCCCGTTTTTGACGGGAAGGGAGCTCTCCATGTCCAGCACAGTTGCCAAAGCCCTGTCATTGCTCGATTTCTTTTCAGAATCCGAACCCGAGATCGGACTCTCGGAACTTGCCCGCCGGTCCGGCGTCGATAAGGCGACCGTGCATCGGATGCTGGTGGTGATGTGCGATTACGGGTTGCTGGAAAAACGTGGCGACGCACGGCTTTACCGCCTGGGCGCGGGCGTGCTGCGTCTGGCGCGGGTGCGAGAAACGGCTTTTCCCGTTTCCTCCGTCTTCCAGCATTCCCTTGATTCGCTCTCCGCGGCCCTTGGTGAAACGGCGCATGCCTCCCTTGTTTCCGGTCGCGCCCTTGCAACCATCGGGGTCAGCGAAAGCAATCGGGGCAGCCGCGTCTCACTGGTGGCGGGGGAGATTCTGCCGCTTCACAGCACGGCGTCAGGCCTTGTGGTTCTGGCCTTCGCGCGCCCTGACTTTGTTGATCGCGCCCTGTCGGAGGCTCTGCTGGCCAAGACCTCACGAACCATCACGGACTCCAGCATTCTCAAGGCCCGCCTGCAGGAAGTGCGGCTGACCGGCTATGCCGAGGCCGACCAGACCAACGAGGATGACGTCTACGGCATTGCCGTCCCCGTCTTCGACACGGATGGAACTCCGGCGGGCGCGGTCGCCGTTGCCGTGCCCGCGCACCGCATGACCAGCGACCTGCGCCGTCAGACCATCACCGCCCTGTTTGGCGAGGCGGAGAAGCTGAACTACGGCATCGGCGGGCGTCCGTCAGCCGAGTTTCGCGCAGCCGCAGCGCGCTTTGTCCAGTCCTGACGCCCCGCAACGCAACGTGCTGTTGACCCGTCACGATGATCGGTGCATGATAAACACCATTGGTGTAAATAAAGAACCGATGAACCCTCATGACCTCGATTGAAAGCCTTCGCCGTTCGCCGCTCGCGCCGTTCCTGCACGTCATCAACGGCAAAAGGCAGCCCGCCTCGGATGGCGGCACGCGTATTGTCCGGTCGCCCATCGACGGCTCGGTCCTGACAACCTGCGCCAATGGCACCGCAACGGATGCGGAAGCGGCCATCGCTGCGGCCCGCACAGCCTTTGACGACGGGCGCTGGTCGGATCTGTCTCCAGCCGCGCGAAAGAAGATCCTTCTTCGCTGGGCAGACCTTATCGAGACGCGCGCGCTGGAAATCGCGGTTCTGGGTGTACGCGAGAACGGAACCGAGATCGGCATGGCGCTGAAGGCCGAGCCGCATTCGGCGGTGGCCACGATCCGCTATTATGCCGAGGCAATCGACAAGCTGACCGGCGAGGTCGCGCCGACCGACCCCGCCTTCCTCGGCCTTGTCCATCGGGCGCCCGTGGGCTTGGTGGGGGCCATCGTGCCGTGGAACTTCCCGCTGATGATCGGCGCCTGGAAATTCGGCCCCGCTTTGGCGGCTGGCTGCACCATGGTCCTGAAACCTGCTGAAACCGCTTCGCTTTCATTGCTGCGTGTGGCCGAACTGGCGCTTGAGGCAGGCATGCCCGCCGGGGTCTTCAATGTCGTGACCGGCGAAGGGGCTATCGTCGGCGCCGCTCTCGCATCTTCCATGGATGTTGACGCACTGGTCTTCACCGGCTCCGGCCCGACAGGACGCAGGCTGATGGAGGCCTCGGCACGGTCGAACCTCAAGCGCGTCTACCTTGAACTGGGGGGCAAGTCGCCGAATATCGTCTTCGCCGATGCGCCCGATCTGGACGAGGCGGCGAAAGTCTCGGCCCAGGGTATCTTCCGCAATTCGGGCCAGGTCTGCATTGCCGGGTCGCGCATCCTGGTCGAGCGCAGTATCCACACGGCCTTTGTCGAAAAACTGGCCGCCCATGCTGCCGCAATCAAGGTTGGCGATCCCCTGGACAATGCGACGCAGGCGGGGGCAGTGAACTCTGAACGGCAATTGCTTCAGAACCTGGCTTTCGTCGACGAGGCGAAGGCAAACGGACGGAATGTCATCGGCGGTGCGCGTCTCTTGCAGGAAACCGGCGGCTACTACATGGCGCCTGCCATCGTCGCGGATGCAAGGCCCGAAGACCGCGTGTTCCGGGAAGAGGTTTTCGGCCCGGTGGTAACCGTGACGCCGTTCGACACAGAGGCCGAAGCCATCGCCCTGGCCAATGATTCGACCTATGGGCTGGCCGCGGCGGTCTGGACATCGAACCTGTCGCGCGCACACCGGATGGTGCGCAAGATCCATGCGGGCCTTGTCCATGTGAACACCTATGGCGGCTCCGACCTGACGGTGCCGCTGGGCGGCGTGAAGCAATCCGGCAACGGCCATGACAAGTCACTGCATGCCTTCGACAAATATCTCGATCTGAAAACCGCATGGGTAAAGCTGTGAGCCGCGCACTGGTGCTCGATTTCGGCGGGGTCATCTCGAAGACCCTGTTCGAGACGCATGCGCTTTCGGAGGCGGCTCTCGGCCTCGCCCCCGGCACGCTGGTCTGGCGGGGGCCGTTCGATCCTGTTCAGGACGCTCCGTGGCGGGCGATGCAGGCCGGCGAAATCACCGAACGCGATTACTGGGCGCTTCGGATGCGCGAGACAGGCGCATTGGTGGGCGAGCACTGGACCGAATTTCCGCAATTCGTGGGTCGTTTGCGAGGGGCCGATCCTGCCGCCGTCATCCGGCCCGAAGCGCTGGAAACCATCCGGGCCGCACAGGCAGAAGGTTTCCGCCTTGCGATCCTGTCCAACGAGCTGGACCTGTTCTACGGCAGGGATTTCCGCGCGAAGTTGCCGTTTCTCGCGGACTTCGACCTGATCGTGGATGCGACCTATACGGGCATCCTGAAACCTGACCCGCGCGCCTTCCACCTTGTGACCGAAGGGCTTGCCTTGCCCGCCGATGCCTGCGTCTTTGTCGATGATCAGGCCAGAAACCTGCGCGGCGCGGCAGAGGTGGGCATGCCCCATGTCCATTTCGATGTCACCAAACCGGGCGACAGCTATGCGCGCGCCCTTTCCCTGTTACGCCAAGGAGATTGACCCCATGAAAGACTCCAATTTCCTTAAGGAAAACAACGCACGCCGTCTCTGGCACCCGATGACGCATCCCGCCGACAGCCTGGCCAATCCGCCCGACATCATCGTCGAGGCAGAAGGGGTGGAGATCATCGACATCGACGGGCACCGGACAGTCGATGCGGTGGGCGGGTTGTGGAACGTCAACCTTGGCTATTCCTGCCAGCCGGTGAAGGACGCCATCACCGCGCAGCTGGGCCGCCTGCCCTATTATTCGATTTTCCGCGGCACGACGAATGACAATGTCATCGAACTGGCCGAGATGCTGGCCGAGTTTTTCGCGCCGGACGGCCTGTCCCGCGCTTTCTATACCTCGGGCGGTTCAGACGGGGTCGAGGTCGCGCTGAGGCTGGCCCGGCAGTATCATAAGATCCGGGGCGAGGCGGGGCGCGTGAAGTTCCTCAGCCTGAAGAAAGGCTATCACGGCACGCATACGCTTGGCGCTTCGGTGAACGGCAATGCCAACTTCCGCACTCAGTACGAGCCGCTGATGCCGGGCTGCTTCCATATTCCGGCGCCCTACACCTATCGCAACCCGTTCAACGAAACCGATCCCGCGCGGCTGGCGCAGCTTTGCCTTGCCGCCATCGAGGACGAGATCAAGTTTCAGGATGCCTCGACCATCGCCGCCTTCATCATGGAGCCGGTGCTGGGCGCGGGCGGCGTGATCCCGCCGCATGAAAGCTTCATGCCAGGTGTGCGGGCGCTGTGCTCGAAATACGGCATCCTGCTGATCGCGGACGAGGTGATCACCGCCTTCGGCCGGACAGGCAGCAAGACCGGGTCGCGCCACTGGGGGGTGCAACCCGATCTGCTGGTTTCCGCCAAGGCGATCACCAACGGTTATTTCCCTTTCGGCGCGGTGATGATCTCTGACGCGGTTGCCGAGGTTTTCGAGAAGGATACTACCGGCAAGGGCGCGATCGGGTCGGGCTATACCTACTCGGGCCATCCGGTCGGGGCGGCGGCAGCGGTCGCCTGCGTGCAGGAGATCGAGCGCCAGCAGATCCACCTGAATGCCGGAGCGCGGGGCAACCAGCTTTTCGCCGGGCTTCAGGCGCTGATGGCGCGGCACCAGATCATCGGTGATGTACGCGGCGGGCACGGCCTGATGTGCGCGCTGGAACTGGTAGCCGACCGGGCAAGCAAGGCCCCGGTCGATAAGAAGATCATCGGCAAAGTGCACCGCGCCACTTACGAGGCCGGGGCGATGGTCCGTGTATCCGGCAACAACATCATCCTCTCGCCACCGCTCGTGGTGACCGAAGCAGATGTGGCCAAAATCCTGTCCGCGCTCGAAGCGGGCTTCTCGTCACTGTAATCGCGCCTCCGGGCCAGAACAAAGGCCCGCCCTGCAAAGGGCGGGCCTTTCGCTTTACCCGCGCATCCTCGCGCCCTGTGGATCGTAGAACGGCGCCAGCCCAACCGTCAGCGGATAGAAGGCACCGGCGATCTGGACGGTAAAGCCACCCGCGTCCAGCCAGGCCTTGTCCACCCCTTCATCGCGGTGCAGCGAAGCAAGGCCAACCATGGCCTCCAGCCGGAAGCCCCAGTCGCCCGAGGTGACATGACCGACGATCCGGCCATCGCGCCAGATCGGTTCGTTATGGATCAGATAAGGCCCGTTCACCGCGTCAACCCCCTCGACACGCACCGAAACGGTGCGATGTCTGGTGGCGGGGCCACCCGCCTTCTGCTGCGCCAGTGCCTCGCGTCCAAGGAAGGCTTCGGCCTTGTTCAGCGCTACGGCAAAACCGAGGCCGGTTTCATAGGGCGTATCGTCTTCGGCGATGTCATGGCCGAAGTGGCGGAAACCTTTCTCGATACGGCAGGCGTTCATGGCGAACATGCCCATGTGACGCAGCCCCAACGGCTGCCCGACATTCAGGATCTCGTCATAGATCCCCGCGGAAAATTCGGCTGGCAACAGCAGCTCGAACCCCAGTTCGCCCAGAAAAGACCGACGGATCGCCCAGCCACGGGCGTAGGCAATGTCGATCTCGCGGGCCGCGCCAAAGGGAAAAGCCGCATTCGACAGGTCATCGTCGGACAGGGCCTGAAGAATTGCACGCGACTGCGGGCCATGCAGCGACAACAGGGCATAGGCCGAGGTGGCATCGAAAATCTCGAACCGCCACTCCGGGTCGGCGTGATCGCGAATCCATCCCTGATCGCGCATCTGACTGGGATGGCCCGTGATGACCATGAAGCATTCCGGCGCGATGCGCGTAACGGTCACATCCGCCTCGATCCCGCCCCGCATGTTCAGGAACTGCGTATAGACCGAGGTGCCTACGGCAACATCCATCTCGGCGCCGCAAACGCGATTGAGCGCGCGCACCGCATCCGGCCCCTGGACCTGGATCTTTGCATACATCGACTGGTCAATCAGCACAGCGGCATCGCGCGCGGCCAGACATTCCTGTTGCACCAGCCCCGACCACGCCTTCCAGCGCAGGCGTGGGGTTTCATCCCAGCCGCGCTTTTCGGGGTCGTAATATTGCGGCATCTCCCAGCCAATCCGTTCGGCAAAGGTTGCCCCGGCCGCGGCCAGCCGGTCATGCAACGGTACGCGACGCACCCCACGGGCGGAATGGACCTGCCGCCCCGCCCAGCTGACCCCGTAATGGAACCCGACGGATTCCGCCGCGCGATCGCGGTTATAGCGCGTGTTGCGCTGGAACGGATGCGCGCGGCGTTGCAGAAGCGGCCCCATCCCGCGCGAGGGCTGGCCGTCGATCAGCCATTCCGCCATGGTCAACCCGACACCGCCTGAATTGAGAATACCGTTCGAATTCATGCCGGTGGCGACAAACAACCCCTTCACCTCGCTTGTCGGACCAAGATAGGGGCGGCCGTCAGGGGTAAAGCTTTCCGGTCCGTTGAAGAAGGTCTGGATGCCAAGGTCACCCAGGCCCGGCATTCGGGAAAACATCCGTTCCAGTTCCGGTTCGACATGGTCCATGTCGAAAGGAAGCTGGTCGAACTCGAAATCCTCGGGGATGCCGCTCTGCCCATAGGGCTTGCCGTGTGCCTCGAAACCGCCGATCAGCAGCTTGCCGGTATCCTCTTTCCAGTAGGTCCGTTCCTCGGCGATGTTCAGGATCGGCTGATCCTTCCGCAGGCCCGGCAGGGGTTCGGTCACGATATAGAAGTGTTCGGTGGCATGCAGCGGCACCGTGACACCATGCGCCTTGGCAAAAAGATGGCTCCACATGCCGCCCGCCAGCAGGACTTTCCCTGTCGCGATCACGCCACGGTCGGTGGCCACACCTGCGACCTTGCCATCACGGATCACGATTTCCGTGACCTTGGTCTGTTCAAACACCTGCGCGCCTTGCGCCCGTGCGCCCTTCGACAGGGCAACCGTCACGTCCAGCGGGTTCACCTGCCCGTTCGAGGGCACGAAGAAGGCAGAACGCACATCCTCCACCACGATCCAGGGCCATTTCTCTGACAGTTCATCGCGCGTCAGAAGGTAGGTCGGAATCCCCATCCGCACCGCATGGTCATGGTTGCGCAGCAGTTGTTCATGCCGCACCTCCCCCAGCGCCAGATTGATTGTCCCGTTCGGCTTGTAGCCGGTCGCCTGCCCGGTTTCGATCTCAAGCTCCGCGAAAAGGCGGGCAGTGTATTTGCCGAGCTCCGTTTGCGCCGTGCTGTCGCGCAATTGCCCCACGATCCCGGCGGCATGCCAGGTCGTGCCCGAGGCAAGCTTTCTGCGCTCCAGCAACACCGCTGGCACTCCGCGTCTGGCAAGGTGATATAGCGTAGAAACCCCGACAATCCCGCCACCGATGATGACGACCGGCGCGCTGGAGGGAAGGTCGGATGATGTTGTCCTGGCGATATCCATATCAGGGTCCTTGCTGGCTGTGGCAGACGGGCGGATCAGTCTCTGGGCGTGAGGTTTACAATAATCACCTATGGTGCATTATTTTTGATTCAGGCAGCCCCTGTCAAGCAACAATCTTCTGCCCGGCGGAGGCATCACATTGACTTTTCCTCAAGAAAAGCTATTATTGGTGATAATAATAAACCATAAAACTTGCTGCACCGGGAGAACGCTTCATGTCATCTGATGAAAGACCCGTCGCCCTGGTGACGGGTGGAGGAAGCGGGATCGGTGCTGCGATCGCGCGTCGCCTGGCTGCCGATTACCGCGTGGTGATCTGCGGCCGCAGACCCGAACCGATCACCCGGCTGGCCGACGCAATTGGCGGCGTCGCCCTGGTCTGTGACCTGAACAACCTTGCAGAGACGCGCGGCCTGCCCGACCGGATCATCGAACGTCTTGGCCGTCTGGATGCGCTGGTGCTCAATGCCGGGATTGTCGCGCCCGCGCCCGTGGCGGAGATGTCGCTGGACGACTGGCAGGCACAGCTGACGGTCAACCTGACCTCCCCCTTCGTGCTCGCGCAGGTCGCCCTGCCCCATCTGCTGCATCGGCAGGGCAGGGTCGTCGGAATTGCCTCCGTTGCCGCCCATGCAACCGGGATGGGTCTTTCGGCCTATTCGGCCTCAAAAGCCGGTCTGATCCGCCTGATCCAGTCGCTTGCCTTCGAGAATGCACGCCACGGCCTGCGCGCCAACGCAGTGTCGCCCGGCTGGGTCAGGACCGAGATGGGTGACATGGAAATGGCTGAACTTGGGGGCAGCGCCGAGGAAGGCTATGCACAGGTAACACAACACATCCCACAGCGCCGCGCGGCAGATGCCTCGGAGATCGCGGGTGTGGTGGCCTTCCTGCTGTCTGACGCCGCGAGTTTCATCAACGGAAGCGTCGTCACCGCAGACGGGGGCGGCCGGACCGTAGACGCAGGCATGCTGGCCTTCGACAGCTAGGCGCCGGATCTGCCGCCCAGCTGACGGGTCACCTGCTTGGCTGCGGCGCAGACCAGCGCGCCCGCCCGTGCAATCGCCTCGCCATCCATGCGCGAGCTGAGCCCCGCCACAGCCACGGCCCCGATCACGCGCCCGCTGGCATCAAAGAACGGCGCCGCAACCCCGACGGTATCGGCCTCCAGCGTGCCATGCGCCACGGCAAAGCCATTCTGCCGCGCGGCATCGACCCGCTGGCGCAGGTCGCGCGCGTCAACCGGCGTCGTTTCGGTGAACTGCTCGAAACGGGTGGCCTGAAGAATCGCCTCGCCCTGTTCGGCATCGGCAAAGGCACAAAAGACCTGACCCGAGGCTGAGGCATGGAAAGGCAGGCTCGCGGAAGGGTCGACAAAGACTCGGGTGGAGCGTTGGGGCTCACTGACCCCGATTGTCAGCATGCCTTCGCTGGCGCCAAGGCTAGCATGCGCCGTTTCCCCGCTATCCGTCGAAAGCTGAGCCAGAACCGGCGCCAGAATGGCCGTGATCGGCACCGACGCCTCGCGCACCTGCGCAAGGCGCAGCGATTCCGGTCCAAGCCGGTATTTTCTGGTGGCGGGCATCTGTTCCAGCAGACCGTTCCGGGCCAGCGCGGTGAGGATGCGATGCACGGTCGCCTTGTCCAGGCCGGATCGCCGTGTAACGTCGGCAAGCCCAAGCTCCGGCTCCGCGACGGTGAAATAGCGCAGCACGGCCAGGGCGCGATCAACGCTTTTCATCACCTTATTCGGGTTTACCTCTTCCCTGCTCTGCATCGCCACCGATCCCTTCTGCCTGCACTGGCGTATAGGATATTAAACCGGACCGGCGAATTCAAACCCCAGCTTTGGGCAGGTGGCGCAGCCCCGTCGCATCGAGACCCCGCCCCCGCCGGGATCAGGCGGCCATGCGGATCGTGCCATCCGCCACCCAGGCATCAATGATCGCCAGCACTTCCTGCGCAAAAGCGGCGTCATTGATGTGACAGTCAAGCTCGCGCAGATCGACCGGCGCCGCGACCGCCTTGCGCACCTCATCAGCCATCGCGGCCAGTCCGTCGGGATCATGCGCCGCCTGCCCCTCGCGATCCCATTCCTCGACCCCGTGCAGCGGCATCAGGAATTTCACGGGCGCTGTGGCCTTCGAAAGCCGTTCGGCAATGTCGCGGATCAGCGCCCGCCGTTCGTCGCCTGACAGAGCCGACGACACGATGAGCCGGTTATGCGCGTGGAAGGGCCGGTCGGCATAGGCGTCGGGAATGGCTTGCCATCCTGCGAAGTCAATCAGGTCGGTGCAGCCCGGCGCAACGATCTGCGGCACGCCGGCCAATCCGGCATTGGTCAGCCTGTCCTTGCCCGCATGGGCGACCGACCCCACCATCAGATTGCCGACCTCAGGCAGCGCGAGATCCAGCGCGACGGCGAAATAATCCTGCCGCGCCAGCGCCTCGAAGGCCATTCCCCCCATGCCGGTGGCATGAAACACCGCCACTTCAAATCCCCGTTCTTCCAGAGGTTCACGCAGGTATTTCATGTATTTAAGGCAGGATGATCCAAGGCTGGTCATCCCGACGACCGGCCGGTTACGTCGGGGCTGCTCCACCGCCATCGCGGCGCCCAGCACGGCCCCAGCGGCCTGCGAAAGCGACGACCGGCAGACCGAGTTCAGCCCGTAAAGCCCGCCGGCCCACAGGATCATCTGGATATCGGGCGACAGCCGGTCGGTGGGGATCAGGGGCGAGAATGACACCGTGGAGACCACATATTTCGGCACGCCCAACGGCAACGCCTGACAGCAATCCAGCACAAGATCGGTGCCCATCGTGCCACCCAGCCCGATCAGGCCGTCGATCTTGCGCTCGGCATAAAGCTGGGCGGTAATGCGGCTGGCACCTGCCGCCATGATCTGCATGGCAAGATTCTCGTCGCCCGCATTGATCACATCCCCGATCGACTTACCCGCCGCTGCGGCGACCTGATGTTTCGAGACATCGGTGGGGTTGGACGGATCACCCAGCACGCTGACATCCATCGAAAGCACCTGCCCCCCCATGCGCCGGATGCTATCGGCGACATAGTGCAGTTCCTGATCCTTCGTGTCGTAGGTTCCGATCACCAGAATGGTTTTCGTCGCAGCCATAAATTCTCCTGTTGGTCCAAGCACCGGACTGCGGGTTGCCCCCGTCTCTGCCCCGGCACCACATCTGGCATTCCGGCACCGGCACGCCCGACCGATCCGGCCTGCCACGCCACCGCTGCCCTCGTGCTTCTCCGGGTCTCTCCTCACGCCACCCGACTCGGGCGCTTCAATATCATCACCCGAGATGCACATTCGTTGCATTTGATACCGTTTTCTGTCAAGCCTCGCTTGGTTGAACAGTCGCAAACAGCAAGCAAAACGCGCCTTACGACGAAAGGCCCGCCCAGGGCTCCTGAAACGGCACAGCATAAGGCAGCAACCACTGGCCACGCTGGCCTTGGCCAGTATGCCCGCAGAATGCGGACCCTTCCCGGGCGGACAACCTGCCCTGCCGGGCCAAGCGCGTCAGCCAGACTCGTTTGAACATGCGCAGAACGCCTGACCTATGGCGGGCAGGTCACGGACGCGCGCTTGCGCCGTCTCGCGTCAGATCACGGTCAACACCCGCAACAAGACCTGTCGAAACACCCGCAAAGCCGGTTCGCTACCCCTGCCCCCGTCCACGGGCTGCCGCCTCATCCTTGTAGCGCCCCAGGCGCAAATCCTCGGCCACCGCTCCGGGGGCCCGCGTGGCGGGGTCGCCGTAGCCGCCACCGCCAGGGGTGCGGACACGGACGCGGTCACCCGGCTGCAACGGCACATCCTGCGCCTTGGACAGATGTGGCGGCACCCAGACCTCGGCGCCCCGGATCACCTCGACCCGGTTCACCCCGCCATCCTGCCCGCCCAGCACGCCCTGTGGCCCGCTGCGCCCATGATCCATCACAAAGCTCGCCCGGGCCGTACCACGCCGGAGTTCGATCTCGTAATCCAGCCCGAAGCCACCCCGGTGCCGCCCCGCCCCGCCCGAGCCTTCGTGCAACGCATAGCGGCGGTACAGCACGGGGAAGTTCTGCTCCATGATCTCGACCGGCGGCGCCTTGGAAATGCCGATGGTGGAACAGCCATTCGACAGCCCGTCATGGTCGGCATTGCCGCCGTAACCGCCGCCGGAAATCTGATACATCACATAGTCACGGCCCTTTTCCGGGTCATGCCCGCCAAGGCCGAAATTGCCGCTGGTCCCGGCCGGTGCGGCGGTCACCTTCTCGGGCAGCGCCTGCACCATGGCGGCAAAGACGGCTTCGGCGATGCGCTGGCTGACCTCGGCGGCGCAGCCCGATACGGGGCGCGGGTAATGGGCATCAAGGAAGGTGCCTTCGATGCCGCGCACCGTAAGCGGTTCAAAGGCCCCCGCGCTGATCGGCACATCGGGAAAGATATGCCGCATCGCCAGATAGACCGAGGACAGCGTGGTGGCGCGGACCGAGTTCATCGGCCCGGCACAGGGCGCCGACGACCCTGTGAAATCGAAAACCAGCCCGTCTTCGGCCTTTGCCACCGAAAGCGCGATTTCCAGCGGTTCGTTCACCACACCGTCGCTGTCCACCCAGGCTTTCGCGGCATAAGTCCCGTCGGGCACCAGCGCGATATTCGCGCGCATCTGCCGTGCAGCCAGCGCCCGCATCTCGGCAATCGCCCCAGCCACGGTATCGTCCCCGTAACGGTCCATCAGCGCACCCAGCCGTTCGGCCCCGACCAGAAGCGCCGCCGCCTGTGCCTTCACATCCCCGATGCGCTGGCCGGACACGCGGATGTTGGAACAGATGATCTGCCAGATCTCGCGGTCCATTTCCCCCCGCTTGAACAGCTTCACCGGCGGCAGGCGCAGCCCCTCTTGCTCTGCCGCCGTGGCCGAGGCGGAAAAGCCACCGGGCACCGCGCCGCCGGTATCAGGCCAGTGGCCAGTGTTCGACAGCCAGCACCACAGCCGCCCGCCCCGATAGAAGGGCAGCGCGAAGCGCACATCCATCAGATGCGTGCCGCCAAGGTAGGGATCATTGACGATATAGATGTCGCCGGGCTCAGGGGCCGCTGTCTCACCGCTGGCAATACGCCCGATCAGGTGGCGGGTGGAAAACTGCATCGTGCCCACGAAAACCGGCAGCCCCCGCGCGCCTTGCGCGATCAGGCTGCCATCTTCCGCCGAATAGATACCATCGGAACGGTCATCCGCCTCGGCAATGACGGGCGAGAAGGCCGCGCGCGAAAAGGTCAGGTCCATCTCGTCGCAGACCTGCTGCAACCCCGCCTGAATGACGGCGAGTGTCACCGGATCAATCATGCGCAGCCTCCGATTTGCAGGATCAGATTGCCCATCGCATCCGTCGCCATCTGGTCACCGGGGGGCAGAAGCGTCGTCGTATCCATCTGTTCGATGATGGCGGGACCATCCAGCGCCGCATCGGCGGGCAGCCATTCGCGGCGGTAGACCGGCACATCCTGCCAGCCGCCGAACCAGACCTGCCGCCGTCCCGTCAGGGCGCCCGCCAGATCGCGCCGCCCCGCCGGGTCGATCAGGCGCGAGAGGTCCAGATCAGGGCGGCGGCCGATAATGCTGCAATTCAGGTTGACCAGACTGGCGCGGATTTCCGGCAGATCGACGCGGAACCGGGCGTGATAGGCGGCCTCGAACCGCGCCTGAAGATCGGCGCGCGAGGGGGCGCCATCAGGCAGCGGCACACGCAGAAGATGGGTCTGCCCGACGAATTGCATATCTGCGGAAAACTCGGCCTCCACCCCGGTCAGCGCCACCTCCTCGGCCGCGATCAGCGCGCGGCCCTGTGCCTCTTGCCCGGCCCAGAGGGCATGGACGGCATCCATATCCACCGTATCCAGCGGGCGGTTCACCGTGCGCACGAAATCGTGGCGCAGATCGGCGACCGTGCAGCCCAGCGCATTGGTGATTCCCGGCCGCGCCGGGATCAGCACACGCGGAATGGCGAGTTCGCGCGCCAGTTCTGCCGCATGCAGCGGCCCCGCCCCGCCAAAGGCGAACAGCGCGAAATCGCGCGGGTCCGCCCCCATGGAGATCGAGACCATACGAATCGCCCCCGCCATATGGGTATTGGCGATGCGCAGCACCGCCTCGGCCGCAGCCTCGACCGACAGGCCCAGCGGGCGGGCGATCTGATCTTCCATCGCGGCGCGGGCGGCTTCTGCCGCCTGACCAAAGCGTTCGGTGGGCAGGCGGCCAAGGATCAGGTTCGCATCCGAAATCGTGACCTGCGTGCCCCCCCGGCCATAGCAGACCGGGCCGGGCATGGCGCCGGCGCTTTCCGGCCCGACCCGCAGCATCCCCGCCGCATCCACCCGCGCGATGGAGCCACCACCGGCGCCGACAGTGCGCACATCCACCATCGGCACATGGATCGGCATGGCATATTCCACCTCGATCTCGTTCGAGACCGGCGGGCGCGCGTCGCGGATCAGCGCCACATCGGTGGAAGTGCCGCCCATGTCATAGGTGATCAGATTGGCCATCCCGGCGCGCTGCCCGGTATAGCAGGCCGCCATGACGCCGGATGCAGGGCCGGACATCACGGTCTTCACCGCCTCGCGCGCGACATGGGCGGCGCTGACCATGCCGCCATTGCCGTTCATCACCAGAAGCTCAGCACGGTAGCCCCTGCCCTTCAGTTCCGCCGCGAGGCGCGAGACGTAACGCTCCAGCAAGGGCTGCACCGCCGCGTTCACCGCCGCCGTCACGCCGCGTTCAAACTCGCGGCTTTCGGACAGCAGTTGATGCCCGGCGGTGATGTAGGGCGTGGGCCAGAGGCCTGCCGCGATCTCCAGCGCGCGCAGCTCGTGCGCGGGGTTGGCGTAGCTATGCAGGAAGTGGATCACCAGACTTTCGCAACCCGCCGCCACCAGCGTGGTAATGGCGTCGCGCAACGCAGCCTCGTCCAGCGGGGTGATCACACGGCCCTCGGCATCCATCCGCTCAGGCACTTCCAGCCGCAGGTCGCGCGGGATCACCGGCACGAAGCGGCCGGTCATGCCATAGGGCTGCGGCCGGGTGCGGCGGCCCAGTTCCAGCACATCGCGGAAGCCTTCCGTCGTCACCAGCCCGGTGCGGCAAAGGTTGCGTTCCAGCACCGCGTTGGTGGTGGTCGTGGTGCCATGCACCACAAGCGCCACCTGCGCCAGATCGGCCCCGGCGGCATCAAAGGCCGCCATCACCCCATGCGCCTGATTGTCCAGCGTCGTCGGCACCTTGGCCAGCCGCACCGCGCCCGAGCCGGGATCGAAGATCACCAGATCCGTGAACGTCCCCCCGACATCGACCCCTGCGACCAGCCCGGCCATCTACACCCCCACCCAGGTTGCGAATTGCGGTGATTGCGGCGTCAACCCATGGGCCGGCACCACCTCGGTCACCCGGCCCTGCGCCATGAAGGCCACGCTGTCCGCGACCTCCAGCACCGCCTCCACCCGCTGTTCCACCAGCACCACGGCGACGCCCGTCGCCTTCAGCTTCAACACGGTGTCGCGGATCAGCCGGATCATCGAGGGCTGCAACCCCTCTGTCGGTTCGTCCAGCAGCAAGACCTTGGGCTCCAGACACAGCGCGCGGGCCAGCGCGAGCATCTGCTGTTCGCCCCCCGACAGCGTGCGCGATTGCTGGTCCAGCCGTTCACGCAGGCGGGGGAACAGGTCCAGCACATGCTCGCGCACCGCGCGGCCCTTGCGGCGGGTCATCAGCCCAATCTCGATATTCTCGGCCACGGTCAGCGGCCCGAACAGCCGCCGCCCCTGTGGAACCAGCGCCACGCCATGACGCGGCACCTCATGCGTGGGCAGGCCGTGCAGCGGCTCGCCATCCAGATGGATGGTGCCGGACGAAGCCCGCAACTGCCCCATGATCGCCCGCATCAGCGTGGTCTTGCCCGCGCCATTGCGGCCCATGACGCAGGTGACCTTGCCGGGCGCGGCGCCAAGGCCCACCCCATGCAGCACCGGCGCGCCGCCATAGCCTGCGGTCAACCCCTCAATCACCAGCATGGCTGCCCCCCAGATAGGCGTCCTGCACCGCCCGGTTCGCGCGGATCTCGGCAGGCAGGCCCGAGGCGAGCACGCGCCCCTGATCCAGCACCGTGATCCGTTCGGCCAGCGCCATGACCACATCCATGTTGTGTTCAATCAGCAGCACGGTTGTTGCGGGCACCAGCCCGCGCACCAGCGCCATGAACCCCTCGATCTCGCCCGCCGCAAAGCCCTGCGTCGGCTCGTCGAGGATCAGAAGCTGGGGATGCAGCGCAAGGCCCATGCCGATCTCCAGCAACCGCTGGTGCCCGTAGCTGAGCGTTCCGGCAATCTGCGGCAGCAGATCCTCCAGCCCGACCCGCGCCGCCGCCTCGGCCACCGCGCGGGACAGATCCCGCGGATGACCACGCTGCACCGCCAGTGCGAGGTTGTCGAAGACCGAAAGCCCGGCATAGATCGCGGTGATCTGGAAGGTATAGCCGATGCCCCGCCGCACCCGTTCATGCGCGGGCAGGCGGGTGATGTCGGCACCGTCAAAGCGGATGGCCCCGGCATCGGGCACCTGCCGCCCGGACAGCAGGCTGACCAACGTGGTCTTGCCCGCGCCGTTCGGCCCGATCAGCGCATGGATCTCGCCCGCGTTCAGCGCCAGATCGACGCCATCCACGGCCTTGAGCCCGCCAAAATGCCGCTTCAGCCCCTCGGCCTGCAAGATCACGGAAGCCATGATGCCAGCCCCCTTTCCCGCAGGCTGCCCAGAATGCCCTTTGGCGCGAACAGCACCAGCACCAGCAGCGCGCCGCCGGTCACAGCCAGTTGCACCGTTGTGTGGCTTGAGGCGAGGTCGATCAGATAGAACATCAGAACGGCGCCCAGAAGCGGCCCCAGGGTCACGCCCGCCCCGCCCAGCAGAACGTAAAGCAGCGGCAGGATGGAATAGGGGATGGTCGCGAAGGTCGCGCCGACATAGCCGAACATCACCCCGTAAAAGGCCCCCGCTGCCCCGGCGTAAAGACCCGACAGCGCCATCACCCCCAGCTTCACCGCAAAGGGGTTGTAGCCCAGCATGCGGCTGCGTTCCTCATTCTCGCGCATGGCGACCATGACGCGGCCAAAGCGCGACCGCACCAGCGCCAGATTGCCCATCAGCGCGACCGCGAACAGGCCCAGCGCCACCAGATAGCGCGGCCCCTCTGCCGCAAGGTTCAGCCCAAAGGCGACCCGCCCGGCGGCGGGCACCGGGAAACCTTCGTCCCCGCCGGTGACCGCACCGAAATACAGCAACGTCAGATACCCCGCCTGCGCGAACATCAGCGTGACGATCATCAGGCTCACCCCGGCGGTGCGCAGCGCCAGCAGGCCGGTCAAGGCGGCCATGGCCGCCCCGGCCAGTGTTCCGATCAGCAAAGCAGGCGCGGCGGTCAGCCCGAAATGCTGGATCAGCAACCCCGCACCGAACATCCCCGCCGACAGGAACAACGCGTGGCCAAGGCTCAGAAGCCCCGTATAGCCGAAGGCAATGTTATACCCCATGGCAAAGACCGCCAGCACCATGATCCGCGCCAGATTGGCGTGATGATAGGCGGGCAGCACGAAATGCAGCGCCAGCAGCAGGGCCAGAACCGCCAGATGCAGCGACAGCGCCCTCATGCCCGCGCCCCGAACAGGCCCTGCGGTCGGAACACCAGCACCAGCGCCACCGCCAGCGTTGCCACGATCTTGGCCAGCGTCGGCGTGAAGAACATCGAGATGATGCCATCCGACAGCCCGATCAGCAGCGCCGCGATCAGCGTGCCCCGGATGGACCCCAGCCCGCCGATGATGACGACGATGAAGCTCAGGAGCAGCGGATCATGCCCCATCAGGTAATGCGCCTGCTGGATCGGCACGATCAGCACCGCCGCCACGGCGGCCAGCGCCGCGCCCAGCGCGAAGGTGCCCGCATAGACGCGATCAACATTGATCCCGAAGGCGCGGGCGGTGTTGCGGTCCACCTGCGTCGCGCGCATCACCAGCCCCGCACGGCTGCGTGTCATGAACAGCCAGACCGCCAGCAGGACCAGCCCCGCCGCGACCACCACGAACAGCTTGTAGCCCGAATAGCCGAACCACGGGAATTGCAGCCGCAGGCTGAACGGCGCCTGCACGGCGCGGGCGTCGGGGCCGAAAAAGCTCAGCGCGCCCTGTTGCAGGATGTAGGAAATCCCGATGGTTGCCACAATGGTCGCCTCGGGGTCGTAGTTCAGCCGCTTGAGGATCGCGGTGTCGGCCAGCGCCGCCACCGCGCCCACCACCAGCGGGCACAGGATCAGCGCCGCGACAAAGCCCAGCGGGGCCGAGGGCACCGCCTGCGCCACCACCCAGGCCAGCACGGCGCCCAGCATGAAGAACTCGCCATGCGCCACATTCACCACGCGCATGACCCCGAAGGTGAGGCTCAGCCCCACGGCGCTCAGCGCCAGCACGGCGGCCATCACCATGCCCTCAAGCGAGGCCAGCAGAAGAAACGGTCCTGTTCCCATATGTCAGCGGCGGGGACTTGAACGCCCTCGCCTGTCCCCTTTCAGAAGCTTTGCGCGGTGTAATCCACCGCATCGGGATACATGCCGTCCTCGATCGAGGTCGCATGCACCCGCATCAGCTTGCCGCCCTCGACCTTCGAGATGAATTGCTGGCCGAACACCTGATGGGTCTTGCCGTTGAAGGTCTTGGCGCCCTGCACGTGATCCAGCCCGGCGTCGAAAGCCGTCATCGCCTCGATGGCCTCGACGAATTTCTGCCGGTCGGCGGTGGATTGATAGCCCGAGGCCTCCATCCCCTTCTTGATGACGAACAGCGTTTCCCAGCAGGAAAACATATGGGCATAGGTCGACACATCCCGCGCATCGCTGACCGAAGCGCCGTTGTCATCGACCCCGACGGCGGCGCGATAGGTGCCTTCCCATTCCGGCGCATCCGCCTGCTTCACCCGGCAATGGCCTTCCCAGAAATGCGTGCCTTCCAGAAACTCCAGCCCGGGTGCTGCGGTATCCACCGCCTCCAGGCTGTCGATGAAGCCAAAGATCTGCGGACGGGCGCCGCTGCCATAGAACTCGCCCAACTCCTTCACGAAGGTCAGGACGGCGGGGCCAACCATGACGTGATAGAGCACTTCCGTCTCTGCCGGGATCTGCGGCAGATAGCGGGTGAAGCTGGTCTCGGTCGGCGGGATGGCGATCTGGGCGATCACCTCGCCGCCCTGCGCCTTCACCGCCTCGGTGAAGAAATCGCGGTGGTCATGGCCGAAGGCATAGTCAGGGAAAACCATCGTGACCTTCTTGCCGAGGTTCTGCATGACCCAGGGCGCCATGGAGCTGACCTGCGCGCGCACATCGGTAATGCCCGGTTGCAGCGTCCAGCGGTTCAGCATGCCGCTGGCAACGTGATAGCCTTCGGAGCAGACCAGATAAGGCACCTTCAACTCGCCCGCGCGGGGGGCAGAGCCGATGACGACATGGCTGAACAGCGGCCCGAAGATCAGGTCGCACCCTGCCTGCGTCGTCAGCTTTTCTACCACTTCGGCGCCGCGCTTGGGGTCGGTGCCGTCATCCTCGAACACGATTTCGACCGGGCGGCCATTGATGCCACCCTGTTCGTTCAGAAGCTTCAGCGCCGCTTGCGTGGTGCGTTCATACCAGCGGCCATAGGCGGCGCCGATGCCGGTGCGGTGGAGCTGGAACCCCAGCTTGATCGGGGCAGAGGATTGCGCCTGCACGAAGCGGGGCGCCGCGCCCAGCATCAGCGCGCCCCCGGCGGCAAGGCCGCCCAGAACGGTGCGGCGGTTGGTCTTGAGGCCTGCGAGGTCGGTCGTCATCATCGTCTCCCCTGTTGGCCGGGCGTGCTGCCCGTATGATTTGTATGCCTGCAAATAAAAACAGCATTATTTGCAATGACTTGTTTCACACCCCCCTGGGCGAGGACAAGAGCCAGAGCCCAAGAACCGTGTATCCGACCATCAGCGCGGTCATCGGCAGATGCGCGATGGCGCGGGTATCGCCCAGCCGCGCCGACAGGTGCAGTGCCAGCAGCAACGCCAGAAGATGCGCGCCAAGGATCAGGGCGAACTGGCTGTTCCAGATCGCCGTCATCGCCGCCTGATCGGTCAGAAAGCCGAAGCCCACGAAGAACGGCTCCAGCCCCAGGAGCGCGTCCCCCCGGAAGAACGGGTCATTCATCGCCGCCAGCACATACTGACCCGAGGTCAGCAGCGTCACCAGATAATGCGCCGCGTGATAGCCCGCCGCGATGGCAAGGAAGGCCAACATCGCCGGCCCCGCACTTGCCCAGAACGGCCCGGTGTGTCGCCCCAGCCGCCGCCCCAGCGCCAGCGCGCCCAAAATACTGCCCGCCGTCAGCGCCCAGACCGCCAGCAGGCCCAGCGTGTTCACCCCCTGCACGGCGGATCGGCCAGTAAATTCCAGCGGGTTCTCGCCGATCAGCGCCATCCAGAAAAAGGTCTCCATCAGCCCGTCGAAGGTCAGCCCGGCCAGCGCCAGCGTGACGAAGATCACGGCCGAAGGCGTCAGCGGCGGCAGGCGCAGGATCTGCGTGCCGGGCAGGCCCGCGTAAAGCCGGGCGCGGCGGCCGTCGATCTCCAGCCAGAAGGGGGCGATGCGGGCAAGGAAGCCAAGGTAGAGGGTCATGAACTCGCCCTCCTGCACCCAATCTTCGCCCTCCAGCACCGCAAGCAGGAACACGACCAGCCAATAAGCCCCGATCACCTGCGCCAGCACCAGCGGATCATCGGGTGACAGCGCGACAAGCTGGAACCACAGGAAGGCCAGCAGCCCCGCCACAGCAGGCCAGTGGCCAAGGCGTGAAAGGCCGATGCCTCCGGTGCGCCCGATCAGATGCCGCACCAGCCGCACAGGCCCGGTCCAGGGGTTCAGGGCCCGCCACAGGTTACCGAAGATCAGCGAGGCCAGCGGCAGCGCCACCCAGATCCCGGTCCAGAACACCAGTGTCAGCAGGTTGTGCATCGGGTCGCGCGTGCCGGTGAAGCCAAGAAATACCAGCCCCATCAGCGCCAGAAAGCTGAGATAAGAGGTCAGCGTTTCGGGCAGCAGCACGGGCCGTTCCAGCAGCAGTCGCGCCCGGAAGGCCGGCAGCCGCCGCGCGGCCCCGCCCCAGAGCGCGGTCAGAACCACAACAGCCGCCGCCCCGGCCATGTAGTGCCCGGTCGGCAGCGTCAGGATGATCGACGGCGGCAGCGCACAGGCCAGAGCCCCCGCCGGGGCGAGGGCAAGACCAAGCGCAAGGCCGCCGCGCCGGATCATCGCAGCCCGTCCTCCCCCTTCACCTGATGCACCTCCAGGCCGCCCATCCGGGCATGGATGCGCGGCCCCTTGGCCATGACGAGGATGAAGGCGATCTCGTCCGGCTTTGGCGCATCGGGAACCGAGACCTCCATCGCATCGAAATGGCTGCGGACATAGGCCGCGTTGATATGGCCGATCGGAATGTCGATGCTGGCACCCATCGGCCCCAGCTTCTTGGCCGAGGGCACGATGGCGCGGCTTTCGCCGAGCCGCTCGCGCATCGCATAGCCGCCCGGAACGTGCCAGAGCGCGCCATGCTCCAGCTCGCCCGCCGCGCCGACGATGGCGCCCTTGCCATAGGCGTCGATCCCCTCGCGCCCGCCCAGCGCGGCGATCAGCCGGTCGGTCATGGCAAGGCCCAGCGGTTTCAGGTCATCCATCGCCGCTTGCAGGTCGGGTTCAAAGCGCCCGGCGAAGGGGTTT
The DNA here is from genome assembly GCF_001303875.1 of Gemmobacter sp. LW-1. Classification (NCBI taxonomy): domain Bacteria; kingdom Pseudomonadati; phylum Pseudomonadota; class Alphaproteobacteria; order Rhodobacterales; family Paracoccaceae; genus Gemmobacter; species Gemmobacter sp. LW-1. Next base: position 89,786 of record NZ_LJSC01000037.1, read on the forward strand.
TTCACCACGGCCACCACCGCGCCCCGCAGGCGCGGCTGGTCGGGCACGGGGCCGCCATCGTGGCGGATCTCTTCTGTCAGGGTCACGATCTTGCGGATGGGAAAATCAGCCAAGGCAGGGCTCCGGCATGGGGGCCAGCAGCGGCTGGCCGAGGGTTTGCAGGCAAGGGTGGAGGAAAAGCGCCGCTCCGGCAATTACTTCTGCGGCGATCAGGCGCCGGGCAAGCGCCGCCCCCCGCGCCAGCGCCAGCGCGGCCTCTGTCGCAGTCAGGGGGGCGACCGAGGTCGTCACCGGCAGATCGCCAAGGTCGCTGTCGTGTCTCACCTGCCGCGCAGGCAGACGGGTGATGCCGGGGTGGCCCGGCAGGTCCACCGCATTGGCGATCATCGTCGCGGCGGCATCGGCGGCGGCGGCGCTGGCCGCGAGCACCGTGACGGCATCGGCAATGCCAAGCGACTGGCTGCGCCCGCGCCAGCCCGACGTGGCGATGCCGCGCACCGGATCGGCGTGATGGATGGTCACGCGCGTCTCGCTGCCCGCAATGGCGGCACTGTAGCTCGTGCCGGGCGTCAGATGCAGCGCGATGTCTCCGCCATTGTTGACATGGGCGCGGGTCAGGCCGGGACGCGGCATCACTGCCAGCACCGTCTCGGCCACCGCCCCGGCCACTGCGGCCATCGGCGTGATGAAGGCCGGGCGATGCGGCGCCACGGCCCGCGCCATACGGCGGGCGGTGGCGCCACGAAGGGGCTGTGGCGTGGCACTGCGCAGGGCGGGCAGCTCTGCCACCAGCTCATCCAGCAGCGGTGCAAAGCGCAGGGCGGCGGCGGCAAAAGCGGCCTCCACCGCCTCCGGCGTGCCATCGGCGCCAAGGATCAGATCCATCGGGCCATGATGCAGATGCAGGCGACTATCGGGCAGGCGGCGGGCTTCGGCGGGCATCATGCCTCCCCCCGTGGCCGGATGCGCGCAGCGGTCGGGTATTCACCGCCCTTACGCAGGATGTCGGGCAGGTCGCGGATTGCCCCGGCATGGCCGCCCAATGCCAGATAGGCGTCGCGCGGCAGGGTGAACTCCAGCGGAGCCACCAGCGCCGGGGTCGGCACATAGCCGAAAGCGCCGGGCGGCAGGCGCGTCACATCCACCATGAAGGTGATACCACCGCCGGGCCAGATGTAGCACTCGGCCCCACCCGAGGTCAGCACGGTTTCCCCGGTCTGAACCGAGCGTGTCAGCCGCACCGGGTTGCGCGTGACGCCCGCCCGCAGGCTGCCCCCCGCCCCGCCCATGAACAGCACTGTGCAAAGCGAGGGTTCACAGTTTTCCGCGATCAGATCGACACTGGCGCGCAGCGCCTCGGGCAACGGCGTGGGTTGCGGGGTCAGGCTGTCATCAAGGATGTAGAAGCCCCAATCCTCACCCGTGGTGGAAACCATCAGGAGGCTCAACCCAGGCCGCGCGCCCTTCTTCGCCTCCCACGGCCCGAGGATCTCCAGCGGGTCGGTCAGCCGCGTGCCGCCCCAGCCAAGGCCGGGGTCCGAGACGCGGAAATAGCGGCCGGGGGTCGACCGATGCCCCTTTATGCGGATGCCGGTAGGTGGCCAGCCAATCACCTTGCCCGCCTGATGTTCCGATACCACGCCGGTGATATGGTCATCCACCACCACCACCTCATCCACCAGCCCCTGCCATTGCGCCGCGAACATCCCGATGGTGGCCGAGCCGCAGCCGACGCGCATCCGGTGCTCGGGCTTGCCATCCACAATCGGCGCGCGCCCCGCCTGCACAATGAGGGTTGAGCCGCCGTCGATGGTCAGTTCCACCGCCTCGCGGTTGCAGAGCGCGAGCAGGGTGGAACAGGTCAGCCGCCCCTCGGGTTTGGAGCCGCCGGTAAGGTGATGCACCCCCCCCAGCGACAGCATCTGCGAGCCATATTCGGCCGTGGTGACATGCCCCACCGGCTCGCCCCCCGCGCGGACCGTGGCGCCCTCGGGGCCAAGGAAGCGGTCGGTGTCGATCTTCACCTTGACGCCGCAGTAGGAAAAGATCGCCTCTGTCACCACGGTCACCATGTCCGCGCCTTCGGGGCGGGAGGCGATGATGAAGGGCGCGGGTTTGAAATCCGGGTAGGTGGTGCCTGCGCCGATGGCAGTGACAGTGGTATCCGCCGGGGTCAGCGCGCCGTCCCAACCGGCACCTGCGAAGGGGATGACCGGCGTTCCGGATGCCAGAGCCTGCGACAGCATCACCAGGGGATCAGTGCGGACGATGCGACCCGAGTCATTGGCATAGCGGTCGCAGGCGCCGGTCTGGCCGGGGGCGATGTAGCACATCACCGGGCAGGCATCGCAGCGGATCTTCTCGGGCGCGGCGCTGGTCATGGCATGGCCTCGGATGGCGAGGTTCGTGGGGGCTGTCTGCCCGTCGCCGGTCGGGCTTGAACCGATGGCGCCCAACCGGCGACCCCCGAAGGATATTTTTGCCAAGATGAAAGCAGGTTCATTCCCGGCACCCCTTAATCGCCGTGCGCAGCCGGTGCGGCAGCACCGGAACACGGGTCAAGGTGATGCCGGTGGCGTGGCGGATCGCGTTCAGGATCGCAGGCGCGGTGGGGATCAGCGTGTGTTCGCCCAACCCCTTGGCACCGAAGGGGCCTTCCGGGTCCGGCACCTCGATCAGCAGGCTTTCTATGGGCGGCACGTCCGAAGTGGTAGGAATCAGGTAGTCGTGCAGGTTCTCGGTCCGGCCGGGCAGATATTCCTCCATCAGCGCAAGGCCGATGCCCTGCGCGATACCGCCCTCGATTTGCCCTCGCGCCAGCAGCGGGTTGATGGCACGGCCAAGGTCATGCGCGGCGGTGATCTTCAGGAGCCGCACCGTCCCCAGCGCGGCATCGACCTCAAGTTCCACCATCTGCGCGCCGAAGCCATAGACGGCATAGGGGATGCCCTGCCCGTTTTCATCCAGAGCTGTAGTGGGCGGGTCATAGCTTTCCTCGGCCATCAGCACATAGCCGAAGGGGTCTTCCGGCAGCGCGGCAAGGCTCAGCCGCGCGGTCTGGCCGTTTTCGGTGCCGGTCAGCGTGACGCCCTCCAGCGCCAGCCGCGCGCCCTGCCCCATGTTCAGCCGCCGCAAAATCTCGGCCCGCAGCGCGGCCCCAGCCGCCTGTGCCGCGCGGCCCGAGACGAAGGTCTGCCGGCTGGCTGAGGTCTTGCCCGCATCCGGCGTCAGCGCGGTATCGGGGCCGATCAGGCGCAAGGCGGCCAGCGGCAGGCCCAGCGCCTCTGCCGCGATCTGCGGGATGACGGTGTTGGACCCCTGCCCGATGTCGGTCGCGCCCTGATGCAGCACCGGCACACCCGCACGGGTCAGGCCCAGCCGCATGGTCGAAGGATTGGGCAGCGAGGTATTGCCGCAGCCATACCAGCAGGTCGCCAGCCCCACCCCACGCCCCGGCACCTGCGCCTCGGCCAAGGCGCGCTGCCAGTGCGGGCGCAACGCGGTCAGGCATTCGTGGATGCCGGGCGCCGCGAGGCGCTGGCCGGTGGCGGTTTCGTCGCCGGCGCGCAGGGCGTTGCGCAGCCGGAACTCCAGCGCGTCGATGCCTGCCGCCTCGGCCAGCCGGTCGATCAGCGTTTCCGACAGCAGCATCGCCTGCGGCACGCCGAAGCCCCGGAAGGCGCCGGAAACCGGACCATGGGTATGCACCGCCCGCGCCTCGGCCGCATAGGCGGGCATCCGGTAGGGACCGGAGGCATGGACCGGCACGCGATTGGCCACCGTCGGCCCCCAGCTTGCATAGGCGCCGGTGTCGAAACTGCCGTCGAAGGTCATGCCCGTCAGTCGCCCTTCGGCATCGCAGCCCAGCGCCGCGCGCATCCGCCCCGGATGGCGCTTGGTGGTGGAAGTCATGCTTTCGCTGCGGCTGTAGGTCATCCGCACGGGCCGCCCGGTGCGCAGCGCCACCAGCCCGATCAGCGGTTGCAGGCTGACATCCAGTTTCGAGCCAAACCCGCCCCCCACCGCCGAGGGCAGGATGCGCACCCGCTCCGGCGGCAGGCCCAGAACGGCGGCGGTATCGTCGCGGTCCATCACCGGCGCCTGGGTGCAGGCACGGATGCAAAGCGTGTCGCCTTCCATCCAGGCTGCACCCGCCTCGGGCTCGATATAGGCATGTTCGACGAAAGCGGTCTGCATCTCGCCCTCGACCACGAAGGCGGAATCCGCCAGCGCGGTAGCGGCATCGCCGCGCCGCACACGGCCCGCAATCAGGATATTGCCGGGACGCGAGGGATGGACCAGCGGCGCGTCCGGCGTCTCTGCCTCTGCCATCGTGACCGGCGGCAAGGACTGCCAGTTGACCGGGAAGCTGGAAAGGTCTGGTTCCGCCCCATCCTCGAAAGCCACCAGTGCCACCGCCTCGCCCCGAAAGCGGGCGGTGCCCTCGGCCAGCGCGGGTTGGTCTGCGAAGGCCGGGATGACGCCAAAGGCATTGCGGCCGGGGATGTCGGCAGCGGTGAACACCTGTGCCTGATGCGCCACGGCCCAGGCCGCCAGATCGCCGAAGGTGAAGCGCGCATTCGGATGAGGCGACCGGATCGCCCGCGCCACCAGCCCGCCCTTCTGCCAGACATCGGCACCGAACAGATCGCCCGCCACCTTGGCCGCACCATCCAGCCGGGGAATGGCCTGCCCCA
>NZ_LJSC01000037.1:94501-171359 GCF_001303875.1 Gemmobacter sp. LW-1
CGGGCGGCGGCGTGGTATCGCAGACCGCCGTGATGATGGCCTGATAGCCGGTGCAGCGACACAGAACACCGCCCAAGGCGGCCTCAGCCTCGGCGCGCGAGGGCGCGGGGTTCCGGCGCAGCAGCGCCAGCGCCGTCATCAGCATACCGGGGGTGCATATGCCGCACTGTGCCGCACCATGGCGCAGAAAGCCGGCGCGGAGCGCCGTCAGCAGCGGATCGTCGGCCTCGATGGTGGTGACGGCGCGCCCCTTGGCGCGGGCGGTGGGCGTGAGGCAGGCGCAAACCGGCGCGCCATCCAGCAGCACGGTGCAGGCGCCGCAATCACCGGCATCGCAACCGACCTTGGTGCCGGTCAGCCCCGCCTCCTCCCGCAGCGCATCCGACAGGCGTCGGGTGGTGCCGATGAAGGAGACAGGCTTGCCGTTGACGCAGCTCATGCCACCGCCTCCATCATCGCGCGGCGGGTCAGTTCTGCCGCCGCCTCCAGCCGATAGGCGGCGCTGCCGCGCACGTCGTTGATCGGGTCAAGGTCAGCAGCCAACAGATCGGGCGTGATGCGCGCCAGTGCCTCGGCCAGCGGCAGACCCCGGCAGGCCGTTTCCGCCGCTGCCAGACGACGCGCGGTCGGCGCACAGGCCCCGGCGGATAATGCAAGCTCGGCAATCACCCCGCCCTCCAGCCGCAGCCGTGCCGCCACCATGGCAATGGAGATCACCAGATGCGCCCGCGCGCCCAGCTTCTGAAAGGCCGACCGCCCCGCCAGCGCCCGGCGCGGCAGATGCAGGGTCAGCAGCAGTTCATCCGCCGCCAGCGCCGTTTGTCGTGCGCCGGTCAGAAATTCGACCAGTGGAAGGCGGCGCGGACCACGGGGCGAGACAAGCTCCAGCTCCGCCTCCAGCACAAGCAGCGGCGGCGCACCATCGGCGGCGGGCGAGGCATTGCAAAGATTGCCACCCACCGTGCCTGCATTCTGGATTTGCCAGCCCCCCACCTGCCGCGCCGCCTGTTGAAGGGCCGCACAGGCGGGCGGCAAATTGGCAGCGGCCAGAGCGGACCATGTGACCCCCGCGCCGATACACAGCCCCTCGGGGGTTTCGCGGATCTCGGCCATCCCCGGCAGCGCGGTCAGGTCCAGCACGGCAAAGCCCAAGGCCTGTCGCTGTGTGGCGGGATAAAGATCCGTCCCCCCCGCCAGCACACGGCATCCGCCCGCGGCCAGAAGGCCAAGCGCCTGGTCAAGCGTATCGGGGCGCGCGTAATCGGTCACAAACGGCCTCGCGGGTTGCGGGTCGGGGCGGGAACGGCGGGTAGATTGTTTGTATGCAAACATCCTGCGGCGATCTGCCGCCCGCTGTCAACGATTTTGATGGCAAGGGTTTTGATGGCAAAGCGCTTGCCCCCGCCGCCCCCCGCCGCTATCGGAGAGGGGTGAGCGAGGAAACCGAACCCTATGTGCTGGACGATCAGGTCGGTTACCTGCTGCGGCGGGTGACGCAGCGCCACCTTGCGATCTTCTCGCAGCACATCCCCGAAATCACCGCCATGCAATTCGCCTGTCTGGTGCGGCTGCACCAGCAGGGGCCGCTGAGCCAGAACCATCTGGGCCGCGCGGCCTCGATGGATGCGGCGACGGTGAAAGGCGTGGTGGGCCGGCTGGAAAAGCTGGGCCTTGTGACCCGCGCCGCCGATCCGGGCGACAAACGCCGCCTGACCGTCACACTGACCGAGGCGGGCGCAGCACTTGTCTCTGCGCGCTATGCCGACGGGCTGCGCATCAGCGCCGCCACGATGGAACCGCTGAACCGGGCAGAACGGGCGCACCTTATGGCGCTCCTCAATCGCCTGACCTGAGGTGTTCGGCCAATAGCGCCGCCAGCCCCTCCCGGTAGGTCGGATAGGAAAGCTGCACGCCAAGATCGCGCTTCATCCGGTCATTCCGCACCCGCTTGCTTTCGGCATAGAAACTGCGGGCCAGCGGCGTCATCTCAGCCTCGTCGATCGGCACGACCGGCGGCAGGTCCACCCCCAGCAACTCGGCCGCATGGGTCAGCACGTCCTGCGGCGGCGATGGGTCGTCGTCACAGACATTGTAGATCGCCCCCGGCTCGGGCTGGTTGATCGAAGCGTCCAGCACCTGCGCGATGTCCTCGCCATGGATGCGCGAGAAATATTGCCCCGGCTTCACGATCCGCTGCGCAGTGCCGTCCCTGACCTTGCGGAACGGGCCACGACCGGGGCCGTAGATCCCGGCAAGGCGGAATATATGCAGGGGCAGCCCCTGAGCGGCGGCCAGCGCCTGCCAACCAGCCTCAGCCGCGACGCGCTGATGGCCGCGCGTGGTGCCGGGCGTCAGGGGTGTCGTCTCATCCACCCAGCCGCCCGCGTGATCGCCGTAGACCCCGGTGGTGGACAGATACCCCAGCCAGCGCAGCCCCGGCAGCGGCCGGTCGAACGCCTCCGGCGCCGCCGTCAGAACCGGATCGCCCGCCGCATCCGGCGCGGCGGAAAGCAGGATATGGCTTGCCCCCGCCACGGCTCCGGCCAGATCGACGCCGGGCCAGATCAGCGGCGTTACGCCCTCTGCCGCCATGGCCGCCGCGCGGTCGGCACTGCGGGTGGTGCCGGTGACCAGCCAGCCCTGCGCCAGAAGCCGCCGCGTCAGTGCCCGCGCCGAATAGCCGTAACCGATTGCCAGTAAATGCCGTTCCATCCTGCCCCGCCCTTCCCTTTCCCCCGTTTTCGGCCCTGTCGCCGCCCTTGGCAAGCCGTGGCGGCGCGACCGCATGTCACGCGGCTTTCACCAGCCTGCGTTAGCGCCCCCATAACAGACTTGATTTGCCCCCCGGCAAAGGTGCAAAAAGGGCGATCAAAAAATGGAAAAAGATGTGACGCAGTTTACCGAAACGCAAAACGCGCCGGCCGATCCGGCGCAGGAATATTTCACCGATCCGACCGCCGCCGTTGACCGGCTGCAAGACCTTTACGATGCCGCCGTCGCGCATCTGACCGCCGGTTTCAATGCTGTGATGCAGGGCAACCGCCCCGAGACGCGGCTGCGCGCCTGCTACCCCGAGATCCGGCTGGTCACCACCAGCTTTGCCAAGGCGGATTCGCGGCTGTCGTTCGGCCATGTGGCCCAGCCCGGCACCTATGTCGCCACGATCACCCGGCCTGACCTGTTCCGTAACTACCTGATCCAGCAGCTTGGCCTGCTGATCGAAAACCACGGCGTGCCCATCGCCATCGGCCCGTCGCAAACCCCGATCCCGGTGCATTTCGCGCTGGCCAACCGCCCCGGCGTTCTGGTGCCGCAGGAGGGCGTGCTGGACTTCCCGCTGCGCGACGTGTTCGACGTGCCGGACCTGGCCACCACGAACGACGACATCGTGAACGGCGTGCTGACCGAGTATCCCGACGGCTCGCGCCCGCTGGCGCCGTTCACAGCGCAAAGGGTGGATTACTCGCTCGCGCGGCTTTCGCATTACACCGCGACCGATGCCGGGCATTTCCAGAACCACGTCCTGTTCACCAACTATCAGTTCTATGTGGATGAATTTGAGGCCTATGCCCGCAAGGTTCTGGGTGATCCGGCCTCGGGCTATTCCTCGTTCGTGGCGCCCGGCAATGCCGAGATTACCACGCCTGACGGCGATCTTGTGGTGCTGCCCAAGATGCCGCAGATGCCGACCTATCACCTGAAGCGCCCCGACGGGCAGGGCATCACGCTCGTCAATATCGGCGTCGGCCCCTCGAACGCCAAGACCGCGACCGACCATATCGCCGTGCTGCGCCCACATGCCTGGCTGATGGTGGGTCACTGCGCCGGCCTGCGCAATTCGCAAAGCCTTGGCGATTTCGTGCTGGCCCATGCCTATCTGCGCGAGGATCACGTTCTGGACGACGATTTGCCGATCTGGGTGCCGATCCCGGCGCTGGCGGAAATCCAGATCGCACTGGAGCGCGCGGTGGAACATGTGACGCAGTTGCAGGGTTACGAACTGAAACGGATCATGCGCACCGGCACGGTTGCCACCATCGACAACCGCAACTGGGAACTGCGCGACCAGTCCGGCCCGGTGCAGCGGCTCAGCCAGTCGCGCGCCGTCGCACTGGACATGGAAAGCGCCACCATCGCCGCCAACGGCTTCCGCTTCCGGGTGCCCTATGGCACCCTGCTCTGCGTCTCGGACAAGCCGCTGCATGGCGAGCTGAAGCTGCCCGGCATGGCAACCGATTTCTACCGCAGTCAGGTTGCGCGCCATCTGCTGATCGGCATTCACGCCATGGAACAGTTGCGCGACATGCCGGTTGAACGTATCCACAGCCGGAAGTTGCGCAGCTTCGAGGAAACCGCCTTCCTGTAACGCTGCGATGCAGCAGCGCGGCAGGGCGCGCATCCCGGCATTCTGGGCTTGCACTTTGCCGCGAAAACCTGTGTAGCACTGTCCATCAATGCCCCGAGGGGCTTATTCTCCGCCCAAAGGCGGGGACAAGACCAAAGGAAAGAAAAATGTCGAAACCGATGACCAAGACGCAACTCGTGGCCGCCCTGTCCGAAGCCATGGGCGCCGACAAGAAAACCGCCGGCACCGCGCTGGATGCGATCGCCGCCATCGTGGCGCGTGAAGTGGCTGCCGGTGGCGCCGTCACGCTGCCGGGCCTTGGCAAGGTCGTCTGCCGCGCCCGCCCGGAACGTCAGGTGCGCAACCCGGCCACCGGCGAAACCGTGACCAAGCCGGCCGACAAGCAGGTGAAATTCACCATCGCGAAAGCGCTGAAAGACAGCGTGAACGCCTGATCGGCCCCGCGCCGTTCGCCAAGGCCGCCCGCGAGGCGGCCTTTTTCTTGCGCCCTTCCTTTGCCCGGATTGCCCCGTGAACCTGCGCGCCCTTGTCACCGGCCTGTGCTTCGCCCTGATCTGGTCTTCGGCCTATGCCGTAGCCCGCATCATCGTGGCCGACGCACCGCCGCTGCTGTCGCTGGCGCTGCGGTTCAGCATCTCGGGCGTGGTTGCGGTCGGCATCGGCCTGCTGCTGGGGCAAAGCCTGTGCCTGACGCGCGCACAATGGCGGGCCACGCTGATCTTCGGCCTGTGCCAGAACGCCCTGTATCTGGGTCTTAATTTCATCGCGATGCAATGGATCGAGGCATCGCTGGCCGCGATCATCGCCTCTTCCATGCCGCTGATCGTTGCGGCCCTGGGCTGGGCCTTCCGGGGGGAGCGGCTGTCACCGCTGGGCGTGCTGGGCCTTGGCCTCGGTTTCAGTGGCGTGGCGCTGATCATGGCGGCGCGGCTGACCGGCGGAGCCGACCCGCTGGGCGTGGTCTTCTGCCTTGCCGCCGCGCTGGCGCTGGCCACCGCAACGCTGACCCTGCGCGGCGCGGCGTCGGGCGGCAATCTGTGGATCATCGTCGGGCTTCAGATGTGGGTCGGGGCGGCGGTTCTGTGGGTCGCGGGCGGGCTGCTGGAAAGCTGGCACCTGCCGACGAACCCGCAGTGGATTGCCGCGATGACTTATCAGATTTTCATGCCCGGCATCGCGGCGACGGTGCTGTGGTTCGCGCTGGTGCACCAGATCGGCGCGGTGAAGGCATCGAGCTTTCACTTCCTCAACCCGTTCTTTGGCGTGGCCATCGCGGCCGCGCTGCTGGGCGAACAGATCCGGGCCACCGACATTGCCGGGGTCGTGGTGGTCATGGCCGGTATCCTTGCCGTGCAGCGCGCCCGCGAGACCCGCGCGCGGCCCTAACCCGCCATCAGCGCCGCATCCCGCGCCAGCATCGCTGCCACCGCCGGGCGCGCCTGACACCGCGCCACCCAGTCGCGGATCGCCGGGTCGTCCGGCGTCGCCTCGCGGAACCAGGCATAAGGCGAATGCACCAGCAGATCGACCGCCGAATAGCGATCACCCAGCAGCCACGACCCGCGCGCCAGCGCTGCCGAAATCCGCGCCGCCACCTCATCTGTGCCGCGCCATGTGGCGGTGAAGGCCGGATGCGACAGCCCGCTGCGCGCCACGATCAGCGCGGGTTCCATGACTGCACCATACCAGAACAGCCAGGTCAGAAACGCGCCCCGCTGCGGATCGCCAGGCGGCGGCGCCATGCCCCCCTGCGGGAACAGTGCCGTCAGATAAAGCATGATGGCCGCCGTTTCCGAGATCAGTGTCCCGTCATGGTCCAGCAGCGGCACCTTGCCCTCGGGATGCGGGTTCGCCGCATCCGGTCCGCCGGAATCGTCAAACCGGCGGATCGTGACGGGACGCAGCGCCACCTCATCCCTGATCCCCATCTCCTCGATCAGGGTCAGGATGCGCGAGGACCGCGAATTGGGCGCGTGACAGAGGGTCAGCATGGCAGGCTCCTTTTCTTTCTGCATGCCCCTGTTATGCTGCACCCCTCCTGACGAAAGCTGTCAGCATCATGGCCCGATCCGACCGCCTGTTCCGCCTGCTGGATACCCTGCGCCGCCTGCCGCCGCCCGCGACAGCCGCGCGGCTGGCAGAGGAACTTGAAGTCTCGCCGCGCACGCTTTACCGCGACATCGCCAGCCTGCGTGCGGCAGGAGCGCGGATCGAGGGCGAGGCCGGAGTAGGCTACACGCTGACCGAAGATCCGGCCCTGCCGCCGCAGATGTTCACCCGGATGGAGGTCGAGGCGCTGATGCTCGGGCTGGCCGAGATCCGCCTTTCGGGCGACCCGGTGCTGGCCCGTGCGGCTGAAACCGCCGCCGCCCGCATCATCGCCACCCTGCCCGAAAGGGTGCAGCGGCAGGCGTTGCATGCCGCGCAGGAAATCTACCGCTTCGAGCCGCGCCAGCCCGCTCCGCCACATCTGGGCCTGATCCGCGAGGCGATCTGGGCCGAATGCGCGCTGGACCTGCGCTATGAGGATAATGCGGGCCAAAACAGCCAGCGCCGGATCTGGCCGCTGTCGGTGGTCTGGCTGGACAAATCACTGATGCTGCTGGCCTGGTGCTGTTTGCGCAACGACTTCCGCCGCTTCAAGCTGCACCAGATGTCAGAGGTCACGCAAAGCGACGAAAGCTTCCGGCCCCGCCGCGTGCCGCTGCTGCGCGCGTTTCACACCCGCCTGCGCGGTCAGGGCAAGGCGCAAATTCGTTGATCAACGAATTTGCAAATCTTTTCGCAAAAGATTTGCGCCTCACCCGACGGTGCCGCGCACACCGCCGGTCTGGCCGCGATCCAGCAGCAGGTGATCGAGCAGGACACACGCCATCATCGCCTCGCCCACCGGCACGGCGCGGATACCGACGCAGGGATCATGGCGGCCCTTGGTGATCAGTTCGATCTCCTCGCCCGCCTGATTGACCGTCTTACGTGGCGTCAGGATCGAGGAGGTCGGCTTCACCGCAAAGCGCAACACCACATTCTGCCCTGTGGAAATACCGCCCAGAATGCCGCCCGCGTGGTTCGACAGGAATTCCGGCCCGTTCGGCCCCATGCGCATCTCGTCGGCGTTTTCCACCCCGGTCAGCGCCGCCGCCGCCATGCCCTCGCCGATCTCGACCGCCTTCACCGCGTTGATCGACATCATCGCCGCCGCCAGATCGCTGTCGAGCTTGCCGTAAAGCGGTGCGCCCAGCCCCGCAGGCACGCCGGAGGCCACGACCTCGATCACCGCGCCCACCGAATTGTGGTTCAGCCGCAGGTCATCCAGATAGCCGGCCCAGCCTTCCGCCGCCACAGCATCGGGACACCAGAACGGGTTCCTCTCGATCTCGGTCGCATCGAACCGGCTGCGGTCGATCCCGTGCGGGCCGACCTGCACCATATAGCCGGTGATGGTCAGCCCCGGCACCAGCGCGGCCAGCGCCGCGCGCGCGACGCCCCCTGCCGCCACCCGTGCCGCAGTTTCGCGCGCCGAGGACCGGCCACCGCCGCGATAATCGCGCAGGCCATATTTCAGATGATAGGCCAGATCGGCATGGCCGGGGCGGAAGGCACGGGCGATGTCGCCGTAATCCTTCGACCGCTGGTCCGTATTCTCGATCATCAGCTGGATAGTCGTGCCGGTCGATCTCCCCTCGAAGACACCCGAGAGGATCTTCACCGCATCGGCCTCTTGCCGCTGGGTGGTGAACTTGTTTTGGCCCGGCTTGCGCCGGTCGAGCCAGTGTTGCAGCGCCGCCGCCCCGATCTCCACCCCCGGCGGGCAGCCGTCGACCGTGGCGCCCAGCGCAGGGCCATGGCTTTCGCCCCAGGTGGTGACGCGGAACAGGTGACCGAAGGTGTTCAGGCTCATGGGCGCACTCCTTTGCGCAGTGCCTTTACGCCAAAGCGCGCGGCGTGGGAAGGCGCCGCTATTCGGTTGAGGTCAGGATCGCCTCGACCCGCCGGTTCGCCATCCGCCCGGCTTCGGTCAGGTTGCTGGCGCGGGGTGCCAGATAGCCCACGCCCTGCGCCTCGATCCGCGCACCATCGGCCCCGGCGGCGATCAGCGCCTGCCGCACCGCCGCTGCGCGCTGCTTCGACAGCGCCAGATTGGTGGCGAGATTGCCCGAGGCATCGGTATGGCCGACCAGAGCGATGCGCCGCGACGGGTTGGCCGCCAGCCAGTCGGCCAGCGCCTGCAAGGCCGGATTGCCCGCGGTTTCCAGCCGGGCCGCGCCCGAGGCGAAATCCAGCCCCTCCAGCACCGCATGGCCCTGCCCCTCCAGCGCGGCACCGATATCCGGGGCCTCACCCGGAACAACCGCGGGCGGTGTTTCGGCTTCGCCAAGGTCAACAGGCTGCAACCCGGTTTCCTCTGCGACAGCGCCGGGCTGAACCCGCGTCATCTGCACAAACCCCGAGGCCTGCGACCGGCTGACCATCAAGCTCAGCACCTCATCCCCCTTCGCAGCGGCGAGATAGCGGAAATCGCCCAGATCGACATGCATGTCCGGCTCGGTCATCAGGAGCAGATCATAGCGGAAATCGAAGCCGCCACAGGCATCGGTTTCGCATTCGTAAAGCACCTGCCAGCCCGCCGCCTGCACCTGTTTGCGCAGGGGCGCGAGCAGGTCCAGCGTAGATACAGGACCGGCGATGCGCCAGGCCACCTGTTCAACCGTGCCTTCTGCCACACGGGTTTCGACCCGACCGTCCTGCCACGGGCCGAGCGGCATCCGGTAGCTGGCGCCGGGTTCCGTGATGCGGGCGGTCTCGGTCGCCGGGCCGGGCAGGCGCAGCGACAGCGGTGCCGCAGCCATAGCACCCGGCAGCAGCGCAAGCGCGAGCCCAAGGCAGAACCGCCGCATGGTCAATCCCTCAGCCGGTAGTGATAGCGCCCGGCCTCGACCATACCCAACCGCGCGTAAAGCGCGCGCGCCGGGACATTGGCTTCGGTCACCACCACGGCGAAGGTGGTAGCCCCCTGCATCACCGCCCAGCCCGCCGCAGCCCGCATCATCACCGCCGCCGCACCGCGCCGACGCATCGTCACCGGCACTTCCAGCGCATGCAGCATCGCAACCGGGCCAGACACCGCGACAAAGGCGGCACCGGCAGGCGTGTCATCGGTCCGACCAAGGATCGCCACTTTCGGCCCCGATACCCGATCCATCACCGCCAGGCGGGCCGGGCCAATGCCCCCGGCCGCCCAGATATCGGCGGCAATCGCAAGCGGCGGCCAATGCAGGAAAGCCGCCATGCCGCTGACCGGCTGCGCCAGATCCTCGGCAGGGGCGGCATAGGCCACCACAGGGTCATTGATCCGGTAGCCCCGTGCGTCCAGTGCCGCATCCAGCGCGGCATCGCCTGCGCGGATCAGGAAGAGGTGCTTCTGCCCCAGCGCGGTCATCGCGGTTTCGGCCTGAAGCAGATCGGCTTCGGTCCAGGCCCCCTCCGCCGTGGTTGCCGACACCCTCTGGCCACCGCCCTGCCCGTCGCGCAGCCGCCACGGACCTTCAACGAAGCTGCGGGCGGGCGGCCATGTCGTCTCCATCACCCCGGCGAGCCCTTCCGGCGTCAGAAGCCCCCCCATCACGAGAACAACGCGCAAAGCTTGGTCATCGCCGCATCCAGCTGCGCCGGGTCGGTGCCCCGGATGACCAGATTGGTGCCATGCGCACCGTTCTGGATGAACGGATAAGACCCCATCGAGAGGTCGGGGAATTCAGCCGCCAGCGCGGCGAAAGGCCCCGCGATCTCGCCCTCGCCACGATTGACGCGCAGCGACTGGCTCAGCAGCGGCTCCCCCCCGGTCAGTTTGGGCAGCACACTTGCCACCATGGCCTGAAAGATGTTGGGAACGCCCGCCATCACATGCACATTGCCCAGCGTGAAGCCGGGCGCTGTGCTGACCGGATTGTCGATCAGGGCTGCCGTATCCGGTATGCGCGCCATGCGCTGCCGGGCCGTGTTGAACTCCAGCCCCGCGCGGTCGTAATGCGCCTGCAACAGCGCCATCGCATCGGCGCGATGGCTGATACCCAGACCGAAGGCCGCCGCCACCGCATCGGCGGTGATATCGTCATGCGTCGGCCCGATGCCGCCGCTGGTAAACAGATGATCCCAGCGCCCGCGCAGATCATTCACCGCCTCGACGATGGCCGCATGGTCATCGGCCACCACGCGCGCCTCCATCAGCCGGATTCCGCGCTGTGTCAGTTCCCCCGCAAGATAATGCGTATTGCTGTCGCGCGTGCGCCCCGACAAAATCTCGTCGCCGATCACCAGCATCGCGGCTGTGGGGTTGGTCATGACGGTCTCCTTGACGATCCGCGCCGCGCCTGCCTGAACACGCCCGGCTCTGGCCTTTTGCTGCCCGAGGCTTTATCTAGACGCAAGCCTTAAGGAAAGGATACCCCGTGAAAGAGACTCGCGGCCGCGTGACCAAGGATGGCATCCGCATCTATGACCTGGCCGATTTCGCCGGGATGCGCGCCGCCGGGCAGGTGGCGGCCGAGATCCTCGACGCGGTAATCCCGCTGGTGAAACCCGGCGCGACAACGGGCGAGCTGGATGAGTTCATCACCGCCGAGGTTGAACGGCACGGCGTGATTTCGGCCACCATTGGCTACAAGGGCTATCGCCATGCCTCGTGCATCAGCGTCAACCATGTGGTCTGCCACGGCATCCCCGGCAACAAGGTGCTGGCGGATGGCGACATCCTGAATATCGACGTCACTGTCATCGTGGATGGCTGGTATGGCGATACCAGTCGCATGTTCGTGGCAGGCAATCTGGGCCGTAAGGCGGAGCGGCTGATCGAGGTCACGCACGAAGGTTTGATGCGCGGCATCGCGGCGGTAAAACCCGGCAATACCTTCGGCGACATCGGCAACGCGATCCAGACCTATGTCGAGGCAAGCCGCATGTCGGTGGTGCGCGATTTCTGCGGCCACGGCCTTGGCCGGGTGTTTCACGCCCCGCCGAACGTGCTGCACTACGGCCGCGCGGGCAGCGGTGCGGTGCTGGAAGAAGGCATGTTCTTCACAATTGAACCGATGGTGAACCTCGGCCGCCCCGAAACCAAGGTGCTGGCCGACGACTGGACCGCGGTCACCCGCGACAAGTCACTTTCGGCGCAATACGAGCATTCGGTGGGTGTGACGGCAGAGGGCTGCGAGATCTTCACCCTGTCCCCCGCCGGCAAATTCTTCCGCACCTGGGCGTGAAGCGACCCGGGGGTTACACCCGGTCGAGCCAGTCGCCATAGCCTTCCGCTTCCATCCGGTCCTTCGGGATGAAGCGCAGGCTGGCGGAATTGATGCAGTAGCGCAGCCCGCCCATTTCGCGCGGACCATCTGGAAAGACATGGCCCAGATGGCTGTCGCCATGGGTTGACCGCACCTCGGTGCGGATCATGCCATGGGTGGTGTCACGCAGCTCCACCATATGCGCCTCGTCGATGGGACGGGCAAAGGCAGGCCAGCCACAACCGCTGTTGTATTTGTCAGCCGAAGAAAACAGCGGTTCGCCCGATACGATATCGACATAGATGCCAGGCTCGAAATGATGGTCATAGGCGCCGGTGAACGGACGCTCGGTGCCATTTTCCTGCGTGACGCGATATTGTTCGGGGGTCAGCCGGGCGACGGCCTCGGCGGTCTTGGCAAAGCGGGACATGCGGCCTCCTGATCCTGTCGGGGATGAATCTGGTCCCCCCGGTCGGAAAGTCCAGAGCCCGCAAATTTCTTTGAAGAAATTTGCAAAAGTTTTCAGAAAAACTTTTGCCCGCGCCCGGCAGACGCGGCAGCGCGCCTCAGCCCGTGGTTTCCAGGCAGTGCCGCCGGAAAGCGCGTTTCAGCATGTCGAGTTCGGCGCGCAGCAGGTCAACTTCGGCCCGCAGGTCATCCTCCATCGCCACCCCGGTGATGATGGTGAAATGGCCCAGCTTGTCGCCCGTGATGGCATCGCGGAACAGGAAAGTCTGCACGCCCTCGGTCAGCACCGAAGCGGGGATGGGCAGGCGCACCGCATAATGGCCGGGTTGACCGGGCACTTCGGTCACGCTCAGCCCCGGCAGTTTCTGCTCCAGATGCAGCACTTCCAGCGCGGGCGCGCCGCCCTCGGCCGTCAGCAGCCCCTCCCAGACCCCGGCCCGGACTTTCGTCTTTGTCAGCTTGGCCTCTGCCATGGCAGGCGTCCTTTCAAATATCCGCGCGGGGCCGCCGTGACAGCGTCACGTCGCGCAGGATGATCTGGTTCATCTCCGGGCCTTCGAAGATCAGGTCGATCCACATTTTCTCGACGCGTTTCTCGCTCATCTTCGTATAGGCGAGGTCGAATTCGACCATGACCTCTTCTTCGGCAAGCGGAAGTTCGCGCACGATCTGTTCGACGTTCGGGCCATGCCGCACGTTGAGACGGGCAAAGATTTCCAGCGGCTTCTCCATCTCAACGATCACGTCAAGCCGGATCAGATGGCGCAGGCGCAAGCCCTGCACCGACTCGGGCGGCAGGTCGAGCACCAGCGACAGGAACGAGCCGTCAAAGCGGAACACATCCATCCGCAGCCCGAAGGGGGCAAGATCGGCCTCGCGGGTATTGCGCACCTGCCGCACGGTCAGTTCCGAGCGGCGGCAATCGTGGAACAGCGTCGCCCCCTCGCAAACCGGCTGTTTGGAAGGGACAGAGGAAAAGCCCGGCACCGGAATTTCGCCCTTCCACAGGTCAGGACGCCAGACCCAGTCGGACCCCATGGGTTTGCGCAAGGCGTTGGAGCCGATCACCGGCAGGGCGAGCCGGTGTTCCGCGACATGGATCACCCGGTCCAGCTGGCGGCGCGCGGCGCGGGCACGGCCCCGCAGGTCGCGCAGTTCTTCCAGCCCCATCTGCGTGGCGCGATCCGCCCATCCCGCCCAACGCCGTTCGAACCGGCGCTGGATCAGTCGGTCGAGAAGATTGTCGAGTTTGTTGCCCATGTCACCGTTGATGATGCACCGGACGGTCCGCACCGCCGGTTAACCCGTTTCATGCCAAGAAACGATTCGTTTATCACCCTAAATAATTAAGAACGCCACCCCAAGCCGCCGGAATTTCGCGCCTTTTCGTCCCTCAGCCTGCCGGCTTGCCCGCAGGATTGGCACGCTGCACCGCCCTGACGAAAGCTTCCAGCAGGGCGCGGCCTTCGGCGCGGTCCAATCCGCCCTGTCCGGCGACCCCGGTGACCGACAGGCTGACCAGCCGTCCCCGCAGCGTCAGGATGGCGCGCCAGCTTTCCGGTTGCATCGTGGCCCCCCTGGCACCGCGATCCTCGAACCGCAGAAGGAAGGCACCGGGAATGCCCAGCGCCTGATGCACGGTCACGTCCCCGGTCCGTCCGCGACGGCTCAGCGCCGCCCGACCGCGATCAGACCGGAAAAACGCTGCGAGTTCCCGCCCGCCCGAGGCAACATCCAGCCCCGCAGCAGATCCAGCCGCCCCGACGCTGGCGGTCAGAACCGCCGGGTCCTGCGTCGCGTCCCCCGCACAGCGGCCCAGCAGCAGCACCGCGCTGTCGGCACGCTCCACCACCGAGGCCGGTTCGATGCAGTAGCCGGTCGGTGCCGCCACCGCGACTTTCGTGGCGGTCACGACGCGCTGCCGGTAGTCCCCCGCAGGCCCGGTTGCGGGCATGACGCAGCCTGCAAGCAGCAGCGCGGCGGCAGCGAACAGGGTGGGAAGGCGAAAGGGGCGCGAAACAGCGGTCAAGGCACAGCTCTCCGGAAAACCGGAACGTCATACTGCGCGCGCCACAGCCGGGCAAGCGGGAGCGCCACGACCACCCGCCCCGTCGGCAAGACAGCGCGCGCGATTGCAATTCCGCCCCTCGCGGCTTATTTCGGAACGCGACCGAGAAAGAGGGGCCTGCCCGTATGAACTGGATCAGCAACTACGTCCGCCCGAAGATCAACTCGCTGTTCTCGCGCCGCGAGGTACCCGAGAACCTGTGGACGAAATGCCCCGAATGCGGGACGATGCTGTTTCACCGCGAATTGGCGGAGAACCTGAACGTCTGCACCCATTGCGATCATCATATGGCGATCACGCCGCGCGCGCGCTTCAGCGCGATGTTCGACGGCGGCATCTTCGTCGAGGTGAAAGTACCTGAGCCGGTCGCAGATCCGCTGCATTTCCGCGACCAGAAGAAATATCCCGAACGCATGAAGGCCGCGCAGAAAGCCACCGGCGAAAAGGATGCCATGCTGGTGGCTGAGGGCGAGATGCTGCGCACCCCGGTTGTTGCCGTGGCGCAGGATTTTTCCTTCATGGGCGGTTCGATGGGCATGTACGTCGGCAATGCCATCGTGGCAGCGGCTGAACGGGCCGTGGCGCTGAAGCGGCCGCTGATCCTGTTTTCCGCCGCCGGTGGCGCCCGGATGCAGGAAGGTATCCTGTCGCTGATGCAGATGCCGCGTTCGACCGTGGCGGTGCAGATGCTGAAGGAAGCGGGCCTGCCCTATATCGTGGTGCTGACCCATCCGACGACCGGAGGCGTGACGGCCTCTTACGCGATGCTGGGCGATGTGCAGATTGCCGAGCCGAATGCGCTGATTTGCTTCGCCGGGCCGCGCGTCATTGAACAGACCATCCGCGAAAAGCTGCCCGAGGGTTTCCAGCGCGCGGAATATCTGCTGGATCACGGCATGCTGGACCGGGTGACCCACCGCAAGAAACTGCGGGAGGAACTGGTCACCATCCTGCGCATGCTGACCGGGCAAACGCCCGCCGTGCATGGCGACCTGCCCCCGGCGCAGCCGGTGGAACAGCCCGCCCCTGCGCAGGGCTGAGCTTTCGCGGGCCAGAACCGGCCCGCCCTCCCCCTTCAACATTCCGCCTTCGAGGCCGCGATGACCGATACCAGCCGCTCCGACGCGATTCTGGCGCGTATGATGGAGTTCCACCCCAAGATCATCGACCTCACGCTTGACCGGGTGCACCGGCTTCTGGCGGCCTTGGGGCATCCCGAACGGGCACTGCCGCCGGTGATCCATCTGGCCGGGACCAATGGCAAGGGTTCGACCCAGGCGATGATCCGCGCCGGGCTGGAGGCCGACGGCAAGCTTGTCCACGCCTATACCTCGCCGCATCTGGCGTGGTTCCATGAACGTATCCGGTTGGCGGGCGAACTGATTTCCGAAGAGGCGCTGGCCTCGCTGCTGGATGAATGCGTCGCGGCGAATGGCGGCGAGGAGATCACGTTTTTCGAAATCACCACCTGCGCCGCGCTGCTGGCGTTTTCCCGCACCCCAGCGAATTACACGCTGCTGGAAGTGGGGCTTGGCGGGCGGCTGGATGCGACGAATGTGGTGGATCGCCCGGCGCTGACGGTGCTGACGCCCATTTCCATCGACCATCAGCAATATCTGGGCGAAACCCTGCCCGAGATTGCTGGGGAAAAGGCCGGCATCCTCAAACGCGGCGTGCCCTGCGTGGTCGGCCCGCAGGAAGATGCGGCGCTGGACGTGATCGAGACGCGCGCCGCCCGGCTGGGGGCGCCGCTTCTGGTACATGGCCAGCACTGGCATGTGACCACCGAACGTGGGCGGCTGGTGTTTCAGGATGAAACCGGGTTGCTGGACCTGCCGCTGCCCAACCTGCCCGGCCCGCATCAGATCCAGAATGCCGGGGCGGCGCTGGCCGCGCTGCGCCATCTGGGCGCGTCGGAGACCGCCTGCGAGGCGGCAGTGACCCGCGCCTTCTGGCCCGCCCGGATGCAGCGTCTGCGTCAGGGTCCGCTGGTCGATCTGGCGCAGGGGGTGGAGCTGTGGCTTGACGGCGGCCACAACCCGGCGGGGGGCGAGGCCATTGCCGCGACGCTGGCCGCCATGTCTGCGCGTCCGACCTTCGCCATCTGCGGGATGCTGAACACCAAGGATATCGGCGGCTATCTGCGTCCGCTGGCGCCGCATCTGGCCGAGTTGCATGCCGTATCGATTCCGGGCGAGAAGAATACGCTGCCTGCCGAAGTGACGGCCGAAGCCGCGCGCAAGGCGGGCATCGTGGCCGCAGAGGCCGAAAGCGTGGGCGCGGCGCTGGCCGGAATCGCTGACCGCAACCCACAGGCGCGGGTGCTGATCTGTGGTTCGCTTTACCTTGCGGGTACGGTGCTCAAGGACAACGGCTGATGGAGCCGCAGGCGCTTGCCGAAGCCTGCGCCGCAACCATGTGGGCGGGGGACGAAGCCAACCGGACCCTTGCCACACGGCTGGCCGAGGTGGCGCCAGGCCGGGCTGTGATGTGCCTCGATCTGGGGCCGCAGCATCTGAACAGCCATGGCATCTGCCATGGCGGGTTCATCTTCGCGCTGGCCGACAGCGCCTTTGCCTATGCCGCCAACAGCCATAACGTGCCGATGGTGGCACAGGTGAACCAGATCACCTTCGTCAGCCCGGCGCGTGGCGGCGAGACGCTGACCGCCACGGCGACCGAGCTGTCACGCAGCGGTCGCAGCGCGATTTATGACATCATGGTCACCGGCGGCGACGGGAGGCTGGTGGCGACCCTGCGCGCCAATGGCCGCAGCCTGCCCGGCCAGCATATCCCCGACGCGCAGACGCAAGGCTGAACCCGCCTTGCATCCGCCCGCGCGGCGTGAAAGCTTGGGCCAACGCTCGGACCCCGGAACATGCTGCCGATACTTGTGAAAACCCTGCCCTTCTTCGCCCTGATCGCGGTGGGGTATCTGGCTGGCCGGAAACGGTTCTTCCCGCCCGAAGGCGTGGCCTGGCTCACCAAATTCGTGTTCTACTTCGCGCTGTCGGCCATGTTGTTCCGCTTTGCCGCGAACCTGAGCCTTGCGGAAATCTTCGACCTGCCCTTCGTGCTGGCCTATCTTTCGGCCTCGCTGCTGCTTTATGCGGCGGTCATGGCCATCGCCATGGCACGCGGTCGCGGGGTCGAGGAAGCGGCGATGGAGGCGCAATGCGCGCAATCGGGCAATACCGGCTTTCTGGGCGTGCCCATGCTGGTCGTGCTGCTGGGCGCGCAGGCGGTCGGGCCGGTGCTGATGGTGCTGACGGTGGACATGGTGGTGTTTTCGTCCCTCATCACGCTGATCATCACCGCCGCGCGCGGCGGGCGACCGGGGTTGCAGACGCTGCGCATGCTGGCAATGGGCTGGCTGAAGAACCCGATGGTGGTGTCGATCGTGCTGGGGCTGATCTGGTCCGGCGCGGCGCTGCCGGTGCCAGGCCCGGTGAACGAGTTTCTGGGCATCCTCGGCGCCGCCGCCACCCCCGGCGCGCTGTTCGCCATCGGCGCCTCGCTGGCCGGGCGCGGGGCGGAACGGCTGGGCGTGGCGATCTGGCTGTCATTCGCGAAGCTGGTGCTGCATCCGGCGCTGGTGGCGCTGGCGGCTTTTGTGATCTTCCCGGTCGATCCGTCGGCGGCGGGCGTCATGGTGGCGGCGGCGAGCCTTCCGGTCGCGGGCAATGTCTATATCCTTGCGCAACATTACGGCGTGGCCCCGCAACGGGTGTCCACTGCCATTCTTGTATCCACGGCGGCCAGCATCCTGACCGTCACAATGATCATCGCCTGGATCACGGGCTAAGGAGGACCGACGATGAAAACCGTTTCCGAAAACCGCGCCTATGGCGGCGTGCAGGGCGTCTACAGCCATGGCTCCACCGCCTGCGGCTGTGACATGACCTTCGGCCTGTTCCTGCCGGAAGAGGCCGAACGCGGCCCTGTGCCGGTGATCTGGTATCTGTCCGGCCTGACCTGCACGCATGAGAATGCGATGGTGAAGGCAGGTGCGCAGAAATGGGCGGCCGAAGCGGGCGTTGCGCTGGTCTTCCCCGACACCTCGCCGCGCGGCGCCGATGTGCCGAATGACGAGGCCTATGATCTGGGTCAGGGTGCAGGCTTCTACGTCAATGCGACGGAAAAGCCGTGGTCCACCCATTTCCGCATGTGGGATTATGTGACGGAAGAACTGCCCGGGCTGATCTTCAAGGCCTTCCCCGTAGCCGAGGAGCGGCAGGCGATCACCGGGCATTCGATGGGTGGCCATGGTGCCCTGACGATCGCCATGAGTTTTCCGGGCCGGTTCCGCTCCGTCTCGGCCTTCGCGCCCATCGCCAACCCTTCGGGCAGCGACTGGGGCCGCAAGCAGTTCACCGCCTATCTGGGCGCGGACGAGGCGAAATGGGCGCCGCATGACGCGACATTGCTGATGCGCAAGCGCGGCTTTGACGGCCCGATCCTGATCGACCAGGGCTCGGCCGACCAGTTCCTTGACCTGCTGAAACCCGAGGCGCTGGCCGAGGCAATGGCGGCGCGGCGGCAGGGGGGAATCTTCCGCATGCAGAAGGGCTATGACCACAGCTACTTCTTCGTCTCCAGCTTCATCGAGGATCACATCGGCTTCCACGCCGCGGCGCTGTATGACTGAGCGCCGCATCCTCATCGACGCGGATGCCTGCCCGGTGAAGGCCGAGGCGGAAACGGTGGCGACGCGCCACCGCATCCGCATGGTGCTGGTGTCGAACGGCGGCATCCGGCCCTCGGCCAATCCGCTGGTGGAAAGCGTCTTCGTCGCCGAAGGCCCGGACGAGGCTGACAAATGGATCGCCGCCACCGCCGGACCCGGCGATGTGGTGGTGACGGGCGATATCCCGCTGGCGGCGAAATGCGTGGCAGCAGGCGCGGCGGTGCTGAAACCCAACGGCGAGGCACTGACCACCGCGAACATCGGCATGGCGCTGGCCACGCGCGACCTGATGTCCGACCTGCGCAGCGCCGATCCCTTTCGCCAGGGCGGCGGGCGGCCTTTCGCCAGGGCGGACCGCTCGCGCTTCCTCGATGCGCTGGAACGCGCACTGCGGCGGTGACGCGAATGTTCCGTCCCGCCGTCGCGGGCGGAACAGACGGAACGCGCGGCACACGGCTAGGCTTCGGCCATGATTTCGCAGGCTTCCCCCCGCACCACCCTGTTGGGCATCCTTTGCGCCATCGGCGGCGCCTCGGTCCTGTCGATCAACGATGTGGCGATCAAGGCGCTGTCGGGCGGCTATCCGCTGCATCAGGTGATCCTGACCCGGTCGGCCATCAGCATGGCCTTTATCCTGACCTTCATCGGCCTGACCGGCAGCTTCCGGCAATTGCGCACCCGCCGCCCGCGCGGGCATCTTCTGCGCGTCAGTTTTGTCATGCTGTCGAACATCACCTATTTCCTTGGTCTCGCCGCACTGCCGCTGGCCGATGCGGTGGCCATCGCCTTCATCAGCCCGCTGGTGGTAACCCTGCTGTCGGTCGTGGTGCTGCACGAACATGTCGGCCCGCGCCGGTGGGCCGCAGTGGCGGCGGGTCTGGTCGGTGTGCTGATCATGATGCGCCCCGGCGCGGGCGCACTGCATCCGGCGGCGGTGCTGGTGTTCATTTCGGCCTTCACCTATGCCTCGACCCATATGATGACGCGGCGCCTGCGCGATACTGAAAGCGCGGCGACGCTGAACTTCTACGTTCAGTGCGGTTTCATTGTGGTCAGTACCTGCATGGGCCTGATCGTGGGTGACGGCCATCTGGCGGGCGGTGGCAATGCCTCGCTGGAGTTCCTGTTCCGCCCCTGGGTCTGGCCGCCCCCGCAGGACTGGCCGGTGTTTCTGGCGACCGGCCTTGCCGTTGGCATCGGCGGGCTGATGGTCAGCCAGGCTTACCGGCTGTGCGAGGCGGCGCTGATCGCACCCTTCGAATATGTCGCCATGCCGTTGGCGATTGTCTGGGGCGTGACCGTTTTCGGCCAGTGGCCCGATGCAACCGCCTGGGCCGGGATCGCCCTCATCTGCGGCGCCGGGCTTTATACGCTGTGGCGTGAAACCGTGAACAGGAGACGCACATGACCGCACCGCAGGCCGTGATCTTCGACATCGGAAATGTGCTGCTGGAATGGAACCCCGAACGGTTCTACGACTGGCAGATCGGCCGCGCCCAACGTGAGGCGCTGTTCGCCGAGGTCGACCTGCATGCCATGAATGAAGCCATCGACGCGGGTGCGCCCTTCCGCGATACGATCTATGATCTGGCTGACCGCACCCCCGACTGGGCCGATGAAATCCGCATGTGGCATGACAACTGGCTCGACATGGCCTCCCCGCGCATTGACGGATCCGTCACGCTGCTGCGGGCATTGCGGTCGCGCGGTGTCGCGGTATTCGCGCTGACGAATTTCGGCATCGGCAGCTTCGATTACGCGAAAACCCGCTATGATTTCCTGTCGGAATTCGACCGGGCCTATGTTTCGGGCCATTTGGGGGTGACGAAACCCGACCCGCGCATCTATGAACGGGTAGAGGCCGATTGCGGCCTGCCGCCCGGAGCGCTGCTGTTCACCGACGACCGGGAGGCGAATATCGCCGTCGCCCTGCAACGCGGCTGGCGCTGCCACCTGTTCGAGGGCTGGCAGGGCTGGGCGCGGCGGCTGGTGACGGAAGGATTGCTGAACGAGAAGGAGGCAGGATTGTGACAGTGGAGATCATCGGGCGCGAGGCGGAAGCCGAACTGGACTGGCTGACGCTCTGCGACGCGATCGAGGCAGGCCACGGACTGCCGCGCGCCGAAATCGCCGATGCCCTTCTCTATCGCGGCAAGGATACACTGCTCAATCGCGCCGCATGGATCGACGGGCTGGGTCAGCTGGTGAAATGCGCGACCGTATTTCCGGGCAACGGTGCCCTTGGCAAACCCAGCGTCAATGGCTCGGTCACGCTTTATGCCGATACGACGGGCGAGCTGGAGGCGGTGGTCGACTTCCATCTGGTCACCAAGTTCAAGACGGCGGGCGACAGTCTGGTGTCCGCACGGCGCCTGGCCAGACCCGAATCGCGCGAGATTCTGATTGTCGGCGCGGGCACTGTGGCGCGGTCGATGGTTGAGGCCTATCGGGCCGGCTTCCCCGATGCACGGTTTCACATCTGGAACCGCAGCCCGGGCGGGGCCAATGCGCTGGCGCGGGAAACCGGCGCAGAGGTGGCCACCGATCTGGCGGCGGCGGTGTCGGCGGCTGACATCATCTGCACCTGCACCATGAGCACCGAGCCGGTGGTGAAAGGCGAATGGCTGCGCCCCGGTCAGCATCTGGACCTGATCGGCGCCTATCGCCCCGACATGCGCGAGGTTGATGACGAGGCCCTGAGCCGCGCGCAACTGTTCGTGGATTCCCGCGCGACGACAATCCATCACATCGGCGAGCTGAAAGACCCGATTGCACGCGGCGTCATTTCGGAAGCGGACATCCAGGCCGATTTCTACGACATCCCGCAGGGGCTTTACCGCCGCCGTTCCGCCGAAGAGATCACCATTGCCAAGAATGGCGGCGGCGCGCATCTGGATCTGATGACAGCGGCCTATATCCTCGCCGCCTGGCGCGGTCGGTGAGGCCGGGGGTTTTGCACCCCCGGCCCCCCGCAGGATATTTATGCCAGGGTGAATGGCGCTTCAGCGCGACAGCGGCAGCGTCATGTCGCGGTGCGGAATACCCGCATCATCATAGGCCGGGCCTTCGGCAGTGAAGCCGAGCTTTTCGTAGAAGCCCAGCGCGGGCACCTGCGCGCTGAGACAGACCTTGTTGAAGGATGGATCGGCCGTGAAATGTGCGATGCCCGCGCGGATCAGCGCCGCGCCAAGGCCGGTGCCGCGCGCCTCGGGCAGCACGCAGACCCGGCCGATCTTGCCGGTTGCGCCCTTGTGCAGCAGGCGGGCGGTTCCGACTGGCCGGGCATTGATTGTAGCCAGCAGGTGAATCGCCTGATCGTCGAGGTCGTCCAGTTCATCCGCCTCGGCGATGCCCTGTTCCTCGATAAACACTTTGCGTCGCAGAGCGACACAAGTGGCAATATCGGTGGTTTCCGCGATGACCGGGGTCACGCGAAATACTCCCGCAGGATGCGGCTATAGATCGTCTTGAGCTGTTCGATCTGCGCCACTTCGACCCGTTCATCGACCTGATGCATGGTCTTGCCGACAAGACCGAATTCCACCACCGGGCAATGATCCTTGACGAAGCGCGCATCCGATGTGCCGCCCGAGGTGGAAAGCTCGGGCCGGCGGCCGGTTTCGGCTTCTACCGCGCGCGCGATCAGATCCGACAGCGGGCCGGGCGGCGTCAGGAAACTTTCGCCCGAGATCTGCACCCGCATCGCGATGCGGACGCCGGTTTCCGCCTCGACTGCGCGGGCGTGGCTGGCGAGCCAGTCTGTGAGGCTCGCGCCCGAATGGGCATCGTTGAAGCGGATGTTGACCGTGGCATGGCCGCGCGCCGGGATCACGTTGGTGGCCGGGTTGCCGCAGTCGATGGTGGTGATCGCCAGCGTCGAGGCGTCAAAATGCGCGGTGCCTTCGTCCAGCGGCTTTTCCTCCAGCCGCGCGAGCAGTTTCACCAGCGCCGACATCGGGTTCTTCGCCCGGTGCGGATAAGCGCTGTGGCCCTGCACGCCCTCCGCGGTGAACCAGCAGGTCATCGAACCGCGGCGGCCGATTTTCATCATCTCGCCCATCTCGTTGGGGCAGGTGGGCTCGCCCACGAGGCAATGCGTCATCCGTTCGCCATTGGCGGCCATCCAGTCCAGCAGTGCGGTGGTGCCATCCTCGGCATCGCCTTCCTCGTCGCCGGTGACGGCCAGGATCACCGCGCCGTCCGGCGGTGTTTCGCGCACGAAATCCAGTGCGGCGGCGGCAAAGGCCGCAACGCCCGATTTCATGTCGGTGGCGCCCCGGCCCCAGAGGATGCCGTCGATGATCTCCCCTCCGAAGGGATCATGCGTCCAGGCGGTGGCATCGCCCACCGGCACCACATCGGTATGACCGTTGAAGCCGAAGCTGCGGTTGGCACCTTTCGTGCCCCAGCGCGCGAAAAGGTTGGCAATGCCGCCGCGATCCACACGCGTGCAGGTAAATCCCCCTTCGGTCAGCATCCGCTCCAGCAGGGTCAGGGCCCCCCCCTCGGCCGGAGTGACCGAATTGCAGCGGATGAGGTCGGCGGTCAGGCGGACGGGATCGACGGGCTTCATGGCGGCCTCCTTGTTCTGGCCCTCAGGGATAAGGTGCCGGAGCGGCTGCCGCAAGCCCGCCACCGCAGCCCCCACCACTGTGGCCGGGGCGCCACCGGACAGCGCGGACCGTGGGAATGTGGCAACAATAGGGATGACATGGGGCATAATGCGGACATATCGTTCTCGTCAGATGCGGATACATGCCGCAGTAACCGACAGGGTGGATCAACCGCCCGCCCCCGAGCAGACCGGCAGATGACGGAGAAAACTCCGCAGCCGGGGGGGACCTGAAAAGGTGAGACAGGCACATGGCGACCGGCGCCGAACTGACATACCAGACCAACGCCTCGGCGTTGCAGATGGCCAATGCGATTTTCGGCGATGGCGTGACCGTCACCGGGGCAAGCTATACCGGGCCAAATGCGTCTTCCGCGATCTATTCCAACGGGCATCTTTCACCCGGTGTCGTGCCCTCGGCAAGCGGGGTCATCCTGTCAACCGGCAATGTGACGAGCTTCACCCAGAGCTCGGGCGATCCCAACCGCAGCGCCAGCACCTCGACCAATACCTCGGGTGTCGATAACAACAGCCTGTTCAACGCCATCGCGGGCGCCCGCACCTATGATGCGGCCTGGCTGGATGTCGATTTCATCCCGACCGGCAACATGATGACGATGAAATTCGTCTTCGCCTCGGAGGAATACCCGGAATACGTCAATTCACAGTTCAACGATGTCGTGGGCGTCTGGGTAAACGGCACCCATGTGCCGGTCTCGGTCGGCAACGGCAAGACCGCCGTGAACAACATCAACCTGAACACCCAGCCCAACCTGACCATTTCCAACACGAATGACGCCTACAACACCGAGATGGACGGCTTCACCATCACCCTGTCGCTGGACATGAAGGTGATCGCGGGGCAGGTCAATTCCATCCGCATCGGCATCGCGGATACCTCGGATGCGAACTATGACAGCAACCTGCTGATTGCGGGCGATTCCGTGCAGACCGCGCTGGTCGCGGTGGATGACAGCATCACCATGGGCCCTGATGGCACCCGCACGCTGAATGCGCTGGCCAATGACCGTGGTCCCGGTAACAGCCAGCTTGTCATTACACAGATCAACGGCATCAACGTGGTCGCGGGACAGACCGTGACCCTTGCCAGCGGCCAGCAGATCACGCTGAACGCAGATGGCACCTTCACCATCGTCGGCAACGGCCAGACCGGAAGTTCGTCCTTCACCTACACGCTCGCCAACGGCAACGGAAAGGGCGTGACGGATGTGGGGATCGTCACCATCAACTCCGTGCCCTGCTTCGTGGCAGGCACCCGCATCCGCACGCCGGACGGGGACGTGCCGGTGGAACAGCTGGAACCCGGCGACCTGGTTCTGACGATGGATGACGGACCGCAGCCGCTGCGCTGGATCGGCAGCCGTCGCGTGGCCGCCAGCGGCGCTTTCGCACCCATCCGTATCAAGGCGGGCACCTTCGGGGCGCATGGCACGCTCTTCGTCTCGCCCCAGCACCGGGTTTTGCTGCGCGACCGGCTGGCCGAACTGCTGTTCGGAGAGGCAGAGGTTCTGGTCGCCGCGAAAGAGCTGGTGAACGGCCGCAGCATCACGGTGCAGCCGGGGGGAGAAGTGGAATATGTGCATCTGATGTTCGACAGGCACCAGCTTGTCTGGTCGGAAGGTCTGGTGACAGAAAGCTTCCTGCCGGGGCCACAGGCCGCCGAAATCCTTGACCGTCCGGTTCTGGACGAGATCCGGGCCCTGTTTCCCGAACTCGACCCCGAGACCTGGCTGGGCTACGGCCCCGCCGCCCGCCCCACCCTGCGCGGCTTCGAGGCGCAGGTTCTGCTGACCGACGCCCGGCGCGCCGCATGAACACAGCGCCGCGCCCGGGGGGATGGACCGCGCTGTCTCAGCACGACCCGACCCGTCCGGGCGCAGGCGCGGGCCGCAAGGGGCTGATGGAGCGCGGGGCGCTGGTTCTTGAACTGGCCGTGCCGCTGCGCAAGGCACAGGTTCTGCTGGATTACCATGCCGAGGCCGATGGCTGGGAACGGGCGTTTTCTATCCTGCACGATCCCGAAAGCGGCCTGACCATCCGCCATCGGCAGGGCAAGGCCGTTGCGCTGCACCGGCTCTGTGGCCCCCTGCCCGCCGAACCGGGCATCGCGCAGGTCATCCTGAGCTTCGACGCCCCTGCCCGCCACTGGAAGCTGAGCTACTGCCGACCGGGCAGCGGCACCTTCCTCGCGGCGACCGGCGAGGCCCCCCTTCCACTGCCGCTGGACGATCTGGACCGGATGTGTGCGCTGTCCCCTCTGGTGCGCCGGCACGAGGCGGTGCTGTGGTTCGGCGCCACCTCCCAGTCTGCACCGCCCTGCGCCTCGGGCTGGGTTCATCCGCAAAGCCGGATTGCGACGCCCTCAGGCTTTCGGCAGGCGGGCAGCCTTGGACCCGGCGACACCGTGTTACTGCACGACGGATCGGCGCGCGGCCTGCGCTCGGTACGGCATCTTGATCTCCCGGGGCGGGGCAGCCATACGCCGGTGCGGCTGCGCGCACCCTATTTCGTGGCCGGTCACGATCTGCTGGTCAGTGCCGATCTTCCCGTTCTGCTGACCGGCGGGGATATCGAGGATGTTTACGGGGAGCCGGCCCTGCTGGTTGCCGCCCAGCACCTGACCGACGGTTTCGCCGCGATCTTCGATACAGGGCATATGGTGGTGCGGACCGTATCGCTGGATGTGGGCGCTCCGGCGGTGGTGCAGGGCGATGGCATGGCGTTCCTTTCCGCCAGTCATACCGCCGGGCAGAATGGCCCGCCCCCGCTGCGCCAGCTGCGCGGGTTCGAGGCGATGGCGCTGCTGGCCGCGCTGAACCGCGGCAACACGGGCTGGCGCGCGGCCTGAGCCGCGCCAGGCATAGCGCTTGCCATTCGCGGCCCGGAATGCTCCCCTCGCCCTGCGGCAACACCCGCGATGGGAGGCATCATGTATAAATCCGGCGAAGTGGCTTACCAGCCGCTGCCCCTGCCCGACCGCGTTCAGAAACCCGATGATCAGGCGCTGGCCGATGCTCAGGCGTTTCTGGATTACATGCGCAAGCGTCATTCGGTCCGCGATTATGCCACCCGCCCGGTGCCGGAGGAGGTCATTGCAGCCTGTATCGCAGCGGCGGGCACCGCGCCTTCGGGCGCCAATCACCAGCCCTGGCATTTCGTCGCCATCGCCGATCCGGCGATGAAGGCCCGCATCCGCGCCGCGGCCGAGGAGGAGGAAGCCGCCTTCTACGCCGGTGGCGCGGGCGACGAATGGCTGGCCGCGCTGGAACCCATCGGCACCGGAACCGCGAAGCCGCATCTGACCGATGCGCCCTGGCTGATCGTGGTCTTTGCCCAGCGGTATGGCGTGACCGAAGACGGGCAGCGCTACAAGAATTACTACGTCCCGGAAAGCGTCGGCATCGCCACCGGCCTGCTGATCACCGCCTTGCATCACGCCGGGCTGGTCTGTCTGGAACATACGCCCAACCCGATGAAATTCCTCAACGAGTTGTGCGGGCGGCCCGATCACGAAAAGGCCGTGATGATCCTGCCCGTCGGCTGGCCCGCCGATCACGCCACCGTGCCGGAGGTCGCCAAGCGGAAGAAGCCTCTGGCCGAGATCCTGTCAGTGTTTCGCGGATGACGCCGCAGCGCCAGCGTGCTACGCAGGCGCATGGACCAGTTGCCCAGCAAAGACCAGATCCGTCAGTGGATCACCGACAACCCCGGCCTCGCCTCGAAACGCGACATCGTGAAGGCGTTCAGCATCAAGGGTGGCCCCGCCCGCATCGAATTGAAGCGCCTGCTGAAAGAGATGGAGCAGGAAGGTGGCATCCAGAAGCGTAAGCGCCAGTTCCGCGAGGCGGGCACCTTGCCGCCGGTATCCATCCTGCGCCTGTTGCCGCCCGATGCAGCGGGCGACCTGTTTGCCCGCCCGAATGAATGGGAAGGCGAGGACGCGCCGCTGATCCATGTCATCGCCCGCACCGGCGACCCGGCGCTGGGTCAAGGCGACCGCATTCTGGCCCGGCTGGAAAAGGTGGAGGGCGAGGCCCACGCCTATGAGGCACGGCTGATCCGCAAGCTGGGCACCTCGGCCATCCGCGTTCTGGGCATCTTCCGCCGCGGCCACGAAGGCGGGCGCATCCTGCCCATCGACAAGGGCGCCGACAAGGAATGGCGTGTGCCCCCCGGCCTGACGCTGGAGGCCGAGGATGGCGAACTGGTCGAGGCCGAACAGGCCGGACCGAAGCGCATGGGCCTGCCCAGCGCCCGCATCGTCGCCCGGCTGGGCGACCCGTCCGGGCCGAAGGCAGTCAGCCTGATCGCCATTCACCAGCACGGCATCCCCGACCAGTTCCCCGAAGCGGTACTGGCCGAGGCCGACCGCGCCGAACCCGTGACGCTGGGCGACCGCGAGGATCTGCGCCACCTCGACCTCGTGACCATCGACCCGGTGGATGCCCGAGACCGCGACGATGCGGTGCTGGCCATCCCCGATACCGATCCCGGCAATGCCGGGGGCTTTCACCTCTGGGTCGCCATCGCCGATGTGGCCCATTACGTCACGCCCGGTTCCGCGCTGGACCGCGAGGCCCGCAAGCGCGGCAATTCCACCTATTTCCCCGACCGTGTGGTGCCGATGCTGCCCGATGTGCTGTCGGGCGATCTGTGCTCGTTGCACGAAGCGGTGGACCGGCCCTGCATGGCGGTCTGCATCACCATCGACGCGCAGGGCAGCAAGCGCGGCCATCGCTTTACCCGCGGCCTGATGCGTTCGCGCGGGTCACTGCATTACGGGCAGGTGCAGGCCGCGATCGACGGCGCGGTGGAACCGAAGCTTGAGCCGCTGATGGACAGCGTGATCCGCCCGCTATATGCCGCCTATGCCGCGCTGAAACACGCACGCGCCGTGCGGCAGCCGCTGGAACTGGACCTGCCGGAACGCAAGATCATCCTCTCGGACGAGGGCAAGGTGCTGTCAGTCGCCTTCCGCGAACGGTTCGACGCGCATAAGCTCATCGAAGAGGCAATGGTGCTGGCCAATGTCTGCGCCGCCGAAGAGCTGATCCGGCTGAAACGCCCGCTGCTGTTCCGCATCCACGAGGAACCGAGCCAGGAGAAGCTCGACGCGCTCCGCGAGGTGGCCGAGGCTTCGGGATTCACGCTGGCCAAGGGGCAGGTGCTGAAGACCGCGCATCTGAACCGGCTGCTGGCGCAGGCGGAAGGCACCGATCAGGACGAGCTCATCAACATCACCACGCTGCGGTCAATGACGCAGGCTTACTACAGCCCGCAGAACTTTGGCCATTTCGGACTGGCGCTGCGCAATTACGCGCATTTCACCTCGCCCATCCGGCGCTATTCCGACCTGATCGTGCATCGGGCGCTGATCGACGGGCATGGCTGGGGCGCGGATGGCCTCAGCGCCTGGGACGTCGAGAACCTTGACGAGACCGCCAAGCTGATCTCGGATTCCGAGCGCCGGTCGATGGCTGCCGAACGCGACACCATCGACCGCTATCTTGCCTCTTACCTCTCGGACCGCGTGGGACAGACCTTCACCGGGCGGGTTTCCGGCGTGCAGAAATTCGGGCTTTTCGTGAAGCTGGATGAAACCGGCGCCGATGGCCTTGTGCCGATCCGTGAGGTCGGACGCGAGTTCTTCTTCTTTGATGCCGACAGCCAGACCCTGACCGGCGCCGATACCGGCCTGACCATCGGCCCCGGCGCGCGCGTGACAGTGAGGCTGGCCGAGGCCGTGCCGGTGACCGGCGGGCTGCTTCTGGAACTGATCGAGATCGACGGCGGCGCCCTGCCCGCCCCGAAACGCGGCAAGGCCGGGCATGGCCGCGGACCGCGCAAACCCGCCCGCGCGGCCATCGCCAAACGCAAGGTGGTGCGCAAGCGGCGCTGAAGCAGGGGGCTGTCTGCCCCCTCGCCCCTTCGGGGCTCACCCCGAGGATATTTGGACCAAGATGAACTTCACGCCTTCATCTTGGCCCAAATATCCTCGGGGGGAGTCTCCGCAGGAGACGGGGGGCGGAAAGCCCCCCTTCTCTCATCGCCGCCTTTCCCAGACGCAGGGTTCCCGCTACACTGGGGAGCGAGCAGACGCGAACAACCCGAAAAGGGGCCAGACCATGCGCTTTTCCAGAACCCTCATGACCCTTGCCCTGACCACTGCCCTGTCGGCATGCATCGGCGGCGGCGGCTCGGTCTGGCAATCAGGGAGCAGCCCCACGGTGATCAAATATGGCCGCGACCAGAACCCCGACCCGGCCAAGGTGGCGGGGCTGGAGCAGTGGATTGCAGCCTTCCGTCCGCGCGCGCTGGCTTCGGGCGTGTCGGCTGGCACCTATGACGCGGCCTTCCGCGAGGTGATCTATAACCCCGAGGTGATCCGGCGGTCGAACAACCAGGCCGAGTTCACGAAATCGCTGTGGGAATATCTGGAAACCGCCGTTTCCGACAAGCGCGTGGCCAATGGCCGCGCGATGCTGGCCCGGCATGCGGGTGTGCTGAACCAGATCGAGGCAACCTATGGCGTCGACAAGGAAGTCGTGGTTGCCGTCTGGGGCATGGAAAGCAGCTATGGCGAGAAGCGGGGCGATCTGCCGCTGATCGAGGCGCTGGCGACACTGTCCTATGACGGGCGGCGGGCCGAGTTCTTTCAGGGTCAGCTCATTGCTGCGCTGAAGATCCTTCAGGCCGGTGATACCGATGCGCGGCATATGCTGGGCAGCTGGGCCGGTGCCATGGGGCATACGCAGTTCATCCCGACCTCGTACCTTGCCTTCGCGGTGGATTTCACCGGCGACGGCAAGCGCGACATCTGGTCGGACGATCCGACCGACGCGCTGGCCTCGACCGCCGCCTATCTGGCGAAATCGGGGTGGCAGCGCGGGCAGCCCTGGGGGATGGAAGTCACCCTGCCGCCGGGCTTTGGCGCGGCGGTGTCCGGCAAGTCGGCCAAGCGGTCAGGGGCGGACTGGCGCGCCATGGGCATCACCCGCGCCGACGGGCGCCCGGTGCCCGACGGTCAGGCGGCGCTGCTGCTGCCCGCCGGGGTGAAGGGCGCGGCCTTCCTGATCTACCGCAACTTCCACGCCATCGAGCGTTACAATCAGGCGGATGCCTATGTCATCGCGGTCGGCCACCTGTCTGACCGGCTGAAAGGTGGTCCGGGGCTGAAAACCCCCTGGCCCGCGGGCGACAGCACCCTGCGCATGGCCGAACGGATGGAATTGCAGGAACGGCTGACCGCCATGGGCTTCGATACAGGCGGCGCAGACGGCAATGTCGGACAAAAGACCATTGCCGCCGTCAAGGCCTTCCAGACCGCGCGGGGGCTTGTGCCCGACGGCTATCCCGACCGTGAGGTTCTGGAACTGCTGCGGCGGCGCTGAGCCGCCGCCCCTTCAGGCGCGCAGTGGCAGGTTATCGGCGCGCGCCAGTTTCAGCCAGGCCACCATGCCCGAGAAGAAACCGATGGCGGCCAGAATGGCGGCCACGGTGATCTGGCCGCTGTCTTCGACCCCGGCCGAAAGCGCCAGATAGCCGAAGGCCCAGAAACCCGACCAGCTAATCACGCAGATCAGGGCAACAAGCTTGTTCATATGGTTCCTCCCAAAACCACGCGCGCGGGTAGGATGGGACAGATTGTCGCGGGCTGCCAGCAAAAAACACGCCGCGCTGCGGCATTTCGCCCCAGCGCGGCCAGTCGGAGGTCGTGTTGCGGTCAGCCGTAGCTGCGGCGGTCCTCGATCACCTTGCCGTCATTGGGCAGGCTGCCCGGCGCCACGATTTCCACACGGCCTTTCAGCTTCAGCACATCGACGATGCTTTGTTCGTAGAGCCCGGGATTCGCGGCGCGACTTTCGACCTGCACGGTCATTGCATCCATCTCGCCCTCGCGGGTGGCGATGACACGGGCGCGGGCAACTTCTTCGTGACGGGCCACGAATTCGGCCACCTGTTCAGGGCGGACAAACATGCCCTTGATCTTGGTGGTCTGGTCAGCCCGGCCCATCCAGCCGCGAATGCGCAGATTGGTGCGGCCGCAGGGCGAGACGCCCGGCATCAGCGCCGAAAGATCGCCGGTGGCGAAGCGGACAAGCGGATAATCGCGGTTCAGCGTGGTCACCACCACCTCGCCCACCTCGCCCATCGGCACCGGATCGCCCGTACCGGGGCGGACGATCTCCACGATCACGCCCTCGTCAAGGATCATGCCCTCCATCGCCTCGGATTCGTAGGCGATATTGCCCAGATCGGCGGTGGCGTAGCATTGCAGGCACAGGATACCCCGGTCGGCATATTCCTTGCGCAGTGAATGAAACAGCGCGCCGCCGCCCACCGCCGCGCGGGTGATCGCCAGCCGCTCGCCCATTTCATCGGCGCGGTCGAGGATGACCTTCAGGTAATCCGGCGTGCCCGCATAGGCGGTCGTACCGATGTCCACAGCAGCCCGCACCTGCAAGTCGGT
This sequence comes from Gemmobacter sp. LW-1, assembly GCF_001303875.1. Lineage (NCBI taxonomy): Bacteria > Pseudomonadati > Pseudomonadota > Alphaproteobacteria > Rhodobacterales > Paracoccaceae > Gemmobacter > Gemmobacter sp. LW-1. Next base: position 126,474 of record NZ_LJSC01000037.1, read on the forward strand.
CTGGCCGGTGCCTGCGGGCAGCACGGCGGCCCCGACGGCACGGGCCCCCGATTCAAAGATCATCCCCGCGGGCGTCAGGTGATAGCCAAAGCAGTTCTGCACGATGTCGCCCCTGCCTACGCCGCAGGCATGCAGGAAACGGCCCATGCGCCACCAGTCGGCGGTGGTCCGGCCAATTTCATAGATCGGACCGGGCGACTGGAACACATGCTCGAAGGCACCGCCTGCGGGCAGGAAGCCCCCCATCGGCGGGCGGGCTTTCTGCGCGCCGGAAAGATCGGCCTTGCGGATCACCGGCAGGCGGGACAGCGCCTCCAGCCCCGTGATCTGCGCCGGATCGACGTCAGCGAGGCTTTCGGCCATCGCAGGGGCGGTTTTCGCATGGGCGATCAGGGCAGGCAGATCACGGGCCAGATCGGCGGCGCGCTGGTCGGCGGAACGGGTTTCCAATGTGTCGAAATAGGTCATTTGCGCCTCCCCCCTCACGACAGCCACCGCTTGCGGCGGCGATAGCTGCGCACGTCGCGGAAGGATTTGCGGCCCTTGTCCGACATGCCGAGGTAGAATTCCTTCACATCCGGGTTCTCGCGCAGTTCCTGCGCGCTGCCTTCCATCACCACCCGGCCACTTTCGAGGATATAGCCGGTATGGGCATAACGCAGGGCGACGTTGGTGTTCTGTTCAGCCAGTAGGAAGGTCACGCCCTCGCCCTCGTTCACCGCTTTCACGATCTCGAAGATCTGCTCCACCAGTTGCGGGGCCAGACCCATCGAGGGCTCATCCAGCAGGATCGTCTCAGGCCTCGACATCAGCGCACGGCCCATGGCGACCATCTGTTGCTCGCCGCCCGAGGTATAGCCTGCCTGTGACTTGCGGCGTTCCTTCAGGCGGGGGAAGTAATTGTAGACCATCTCAAGGTCGGCGCTGATCGCGCCCGCACCATCCGTCCGCGTATAGGCGCCGGTCAGCAGGTTTTCCTCGACCGTCAGGTGTTCAAAACAGTGGCGGCCTTCCATCACCTGAATGACACCGCGCTTCACCAGTTCGGCCGGGTTCAGATCCTGCACGCGGTCGCCGCGATAAAGGATCTGGCCCTTCGTCACCTCGCCGCGTTCGGAATGCAGCAGGTTCGACACCGCCTTGAGCGTGGTGGTCTTGCCCGCGCCATTGCCGCCCAGAAGCGCGGTGATACCGCCCTTGGGCACCGAAAGGCTGACCCCTTTCAGCACGAGGATGACGTGGTTGTAGATCACCTCGATATTGTTGACCTCCAGCAGGGTCTCGGCTTGGGTCGGGGTGGCGTCCAGCATGGCTTGGCTCCGGCAGGGAAAGGGGGGCCCCGGCGCGCGGGGCCCCCGGTCACATCAGTTGCAGCGTTCGGCGATGTTGTTCTCGGCCGCGAAAGCCGCCGAATCCTCGGCCACCAGCGGGTCAAGCACATCGTGATCCGGCTCGATGAAGCCGGTGATCAGGCTCCATTTCTTCGCCGCCGCATCCCATTGCTGGATCATAGCGCCACCGGCACCGCCGTGATCGGCGCAAGTCGCCTTGAACGCCTGACCAAAGCCCTTCAGGCCCAGCTCTTCCAGACGCGCATCGGTGATTTCCAGCGCCTCGAACCCGTCACGCACCTGCGCCGCGTTCACCTTCGGCGTCCCTGCAAGTTCCTGCGCCTTGCGGATCGCCTCGGAAATCACGACCGCCGCATACATGCCGCGCGAATAGATCACCGAGCCGGCGGAATCGCCCGCGCCGCTGCCCTTGCCCGCATCGAAGACGTATTTCTTCAGGTCGGCATAGACCGGATAGTCGCCGCCCACACCGTTGAAGGTCAGCGCCTTGTAGCCATTGGCGCCGTCGCCAGCCGGAAGCACGTCATTTTCCGAACCCGACCACCAGATGCCAATGAACTTGTCCATCGGGAAGCGGATGTTGGCGGCTTCCTGCACGGCGACCGAGTTCATCACGCCCCAGCCCCAGAACAGCACATAGTCGGGCTTGTCGCGGCGCACTTGCAGCCACTGGCTTTTCTGTTCCTGGCCGGGGCTGTCGATCGGCAGTTCGCTCAGCGTGAAGCCATGCTTCTTGGCCAGTTCCTGAAGCGTGCGGATCGGCTCCTTGCCGTAGGCCGAGTTGTGGTAAAGCAGTGCGATCTTCTTGCCTTCAAGGCTGCCGCCGTTTTCATCCAGCAGGTATTTGATCGCCACGCTGGCGCCATCCCAATAGTTCGCCGGGTAGTTGAATACCCATTCGAACACCTTGCCGTTGGCAGCCGAGGTGCGGCCATAGCCGGGGGTGTAAAGCGTGATGCCATCGGCCGAGACCTTGGGGATCAGCTGATAGGTGATCCCGGTGGACAGCGGATTGTAGACCAGCGCGCCCTGACCCTTGGTGGCCTCGTAGCACTCCACACCCTTTTCGGTGTTATAGGCAGTCTCGCATTCCGGCACCTGCACCTTCTCGCCGCCGATACCACCGTCCCGCTCGTTCAGCAGGGTGAAGTAGTCGTTGAAGCCGTCGGCATAGGGGATGCCGCCCGCAGCGAAGGGGCCGGTGCGGTAGCTGAGGTTCGGCACCACCAGATCGGCCAGCGCCGGGGCTGCCGTGGTGGCCGCTATGGCCGCCGCCGCCAGCATGGTAAAGGTCTTCTTCATTCGTATTCCTCCCGGTTTGTTATCTCCGGCGCCTCCCGCGCCGGGTCTGGTTTTCTCAGGCGCTTTCACGCCGGGGTTTATTCTGCCCGCCCCGTCAATGCGGGAAGGGCCAGAGCCGCAGCTTCTCTTTCGCGACCCGCCAGAGCTGCGCCAGCCCGTGCGGTTCGAGGATCAGGAAAACGATGATCAGGGCACCGACGATCATCAGTTCGATATGCGCCGCCAGATCGGTGGGCCAGCCAAGCCCGCCCACCAGCAGATTCTTCAAGAGCACCGGCAACAGCACGAGGAAGGCCGCCCCTGCGAAAGAACCGAAGATCGACCCCAGCCCGCCGATGATCACCATGAAGAGGATGAGAAAGCTTTTCTGGATGCCAAACGCCTCGCCCACCTCGGCCGCGCCCAGATAGACCGCAAAGAACAGCGCCCCGGCGATACCGATGTAGAAGCTCGACACGGCGAAAGCCGACAGCTTGGTGGTCAGCGGGTTCACCCCGATGATTTCAGCCGCGATGTCCATGTCGCGGATGGCCATCCACTTGCGCCCCACCGTGCCCCGCGTCAGGTTGCGGGCCAGCCAGGCCAGCACGAACAGGAACACGGCGCAGAACAGGTATTTCGCCCAGGCCGGGGTGCTTGCCCCGGTCACCGCCACGCCCAGCAGCGTGCGCTCCGGCGCGGTGATCTGACCCGAGGCCGAATAGTTGTAGAACCACGGCACCTTGTTGAACAGCCAGACAAGGAAGAACTGCGCGGCCAGCGTGGCCACTGCCAGATAGAAGCCCTTGATCCGAAGGCTCGGCAGGCCGAACAGCACGCCCACCCCGGCGGTCACCAGACCGGCCAGCAGCACGTTCACCGGCATCGGCATCCAGGGAAACGCCGTCATCAGCTTGTAGCAGGCATAGGCCCCCACCGCCATGAAGCCGCCGGTGCCAAGGCTGACCTGACCGCAATAGCCGGTCAGGATATTCAGCCCGATCGCGGCGATCGCATAGATCAGGAAAGGCACGAAAACCGCATTGGCCCAGTAATCGTTCATCACGAAGGGCAGGATGCCGAAGCCAAGCACCAGCACCGCGTAATAGCGCATCCGGTCGAAACGGATCGGGAAGGTCTGGCTGTCATCGACATAGGAGGTCTTGAAGTCCCCCGCCTCACGGTAAAACATCAGTCCCGTCCTCCCATCGTCCGGCTTTCATCTTGGTCCAAATATCCCGGGGGTTTGGGGGCTGGCCCCCAATCCGACACCAATCGCATACCCATCGCTCAGACCCTCTCGATGATGCGTTCGCCGAACAGGCCTTGCGGCCGGAAGACGAGGAACAGCAGCGCCAGCACATAGGCGAACCAGTTTTCGGTCGCGCCTCCGATCAGGGGGCCTGCGAAGAACTCGAACAGCTTTTCGCCCATGCCGATGATCAACCCGCCCACGATAGCGCCGGGGATCGAGGTGAAGCCGCCCAGCATCAGCACCGGCAGCGCCTTCAGCGCGATCAGCGACAGCGAGAACTGCACCCCGGATTTCGACCCCCACATGATGCCCGCGACCAGTGCCACAAAACCGGCAATCGACCAGACCAGCACCCAGATGAAGCGCAGCGAGATGCCGACCGACAGCGCCGCCTGATGGTCATCGGCCACCGCGCGCAGGGCACGGCCGTATTTGGTATACTGGCTGAACAGCGTCAGGCTCGCCACCAGCAGGGCCGCGACCACGGCAGCCACGATGTCCAGCCGGTCGATGAAGAAGCCATAGCCGAAGGCGTTGAAGGTCAGCGCGTCGATGGTTTCCGAAATGCCCTGCGGCAGGCCGACATCCAGCTTCTTGATATCGGCGCCCCACATCACGTCGCCCAGACCTTCCAGGAAATAGGCAAGGCCAATGGTCGCCATGAACAGGATGATCGGCTCCTGATTCACCAGATGCTTCAGCACCAGCCGCTCGATCAGCCAGGCCAGCCCCACCATCACCAGCGCGGTCAGCGCGATGGCGACAATGGCGGGCAGCGTCCAGCCGAAGCTGTGCAGTTCGGTCCCGAAGATCGCGTTGATGACATGCGAGAACGGGATCTGCCCCTGCTGCAAGCCCACCAGCGTCAGCGCGGCGAACAGCGCCAGCACGCCCTGCGCATAGTTGAAGATGCCGCTGGCCTTGAAGATCAGCACGAAGCCCAGCGCCACGAGGGCATACATGATCCCCGCCATGAGGCCGTTGAGCGAGACCTCCATCGCATAAAGAAGCTGATCAGGCATGGGCGGCCCCCTTGAATGCGAATGACAGGTCCAGCTCATTGCGGGCCACGCCTGCCGGTTCGGAATGAAAGATCTTCCGCATCAGCCGCTCCCCGGTTGGCAGGGATCGCTGCGGATGTAGTCAAGCTGATTGCTGACAGAGACCGCAAATTCGGATTTCTGGCCGAAATGCGGATAGATCACCAAGGCAAAGCCCTGATCCTGGCACAGCACGGCAAAGGGCTCGACGGGGCGCGGAATCTGAAAGCTGTGCTGCTGGTATCGCGAGGCCGGAAAGGCCGCGGCGAACTCTTTCGGCCAGGCTTTCGCCCACTCGGTCAGGCTGCGCCGATCGCCCTCGACCTCTTGCACAGTGCAAAGATCCCAGATCTTGCCCGTGCGGCGGGCAAGAACCATCAGCGCCTTGGACTGGCTGTAATAGGTATAGGTTTTCGCGCCGGGCTTGCCGCTGCTGAGCGGCGCGGGCAGATAGCCGCGCAGCGGAGCCTCGGATTGCTCCAGCAACACCTTCTCGCAGGCCTGCACCAGTTCCAGACGTTCGGCGGGGGTCACCTCGGGGATGGCAGCGGCGGGCAGGGCAAATCCTGTCAGTGCTCCAGCCATCAGACAGGCCCGCGTCCAGCCGGGAAACCGGAGGAAGGACAGGCACTCAGTCATGCGAAACCCCCAGATAGGCGTTGATGACATCGGGATTGCTGCGCACCTCGTCGGGCGGACCGTCGCCGATCTTCTTGCCGTAATCCATCACGACCACGCGGTCGCTCAGGTCCATCACCACGCCCATGTCATGTTCGATCAGCGTGATGGTGGTGCCGAATTCGTCATTCACATCCAGGATGAAGCGGCACATGTCCTCTTTCTCCTCGACGTTCATGCCTGCCATGGGTTCATCGAGCAGCAGCAGCTTCGGCTCCGCCGCCAGCGCGCGGGCCAGTTCCACCCGCTTCTTCAACCCGTAGGGCAGACGGCCCACGGGCGTCTTGCGGATGTGCTGGATTTCCAGAAAGTCGATGATCTTCTCGACCTTCTCGCGGTGCTCGGTCTCTTCGCGTTGCGCGCGGCCCCACCACATCGCCTGATCCAGCATGCCGCTTTTCATCAGCGTCAGCCGCCCGGTCATGATATTGTCCAGCACGCTCATGCCCTCGAACAGGGCGATGTTCTGGAAGGTGCGGGCGATACCCTGCTGCGCCACCTCATAGGGTTTCATCGGCGCGCGTTTCTTGCCGCGAAACCAGACCTCGCCCTCCTGCGGGATATAAAAGCCCGAGATGACGTTCAGCATCGAGGATTTGCCCGCCCCGTTCGGCCCGATGATGGCGCGGATCTCGCCCTCGCGGATGTCGAAGCTGATATCGGTGATCGCCTTCACACCGCCAAAGCGCAGGGTGATGTTCTTCATCTCCATCAGCACGCCGCCGATCTTGCGGCCGTCTGAGGTGACATAGCCCTCGGGGTTCATCGCGTTCATGCCGCCCTCCGCTGACCGGCGACGGTGGCCGCGTCCATCATCCTGACCGTGGCGCGGATCGCGCCCTTGCGGCCGTCCTCGTAGGTCACTTCGGTTTCGGTGTAGACGCTGTCCGCCCCGTCATAGAGACCAGCAATCAGATCGGCGTATTTCTGTTCGATGATGTTCCGGCGCACCTTGCGGGTGCGGGTCATCTCGCCGTCGTCGGCATCCAGTTCCTTGTGAAGGATGCAGAAGCGATGCACCTGACAGCCTGACAGCATCGGGTCTTCGGCGACGGAGCGGTTCACTTCCTCCACATGCGCCTTGATGGCCTCGTAGACGCGCGGATGACCGGCGAGTTCCTGATAGCTGGAATAGGCGATGTTGTTGCGTTCCGCCCAGTTGCCCACCGCTGTCAGGTCGATGTTAATGAAGGCGGTGCAGCGGTCGCGGCCATTGCCGAAGACCACGGCCTCAAGGATGTTGGGGTAGAATTTCAGCTTGTTTTCCACATATTTCGGCGCGAACAGGCGACCATCGGCCATCTTGCCCACATCCTTCGCCCGGTCGATGATCCGCAGATGGCCGGTGGCCTCTTCAAAGAACCCCGCATCGCCGGTGGCAACCCAGCCTTCGGCATCCTTGGTCGAGGCGGTGCTTTCCGGGTTCTTGAAATAAGACATAAAGGTGCCGGGGCTGCGGTAGAACACCTCGCCATTCTCGGCGATCCGCACCTCCACCCCCGGCGAGGGCACGCCTACAGTATCCGACCGCACCTGCCCGTCGGGCTGCTGGGTGATGAAGACCGAAGCCTCGGTCTGGCCGTAAAGCTGTTTCAGGTTGATGCCCAGCGAGCGGTAGAAATCAAAGATCTCCGGCCCGATCGCCTCACCCGCCGTATAGCCCACACGCACACGGCTGAAGCCCAGCGTGTTCTTCAGCGGCCCATAGACCAGCTTGTCGCCGATCCAGTAGGCCAGGCGGTCGGCGGCGGAGACGGGCTTGCCGTCCAGGATCGCGGGACCAACGCGCCGCGCAACCGCCATATAGTGATCGAACATCCGCTTCTTCAGACGCCCCGCATCTTCCATGCGGATCATCACCTGCGTCAGCTGCCCCTCGAATACCCGCGGGGGCGCAAAGAAATAGGTCGGCCCGATCTCGCGCAGGTCGGTCATCATGGTGGCGGCGGATTCCGGGCAGTTCACGCAGAAGCCGGTCCACATCGCCTGCCCGACCGAGAAGATGAAATCGCCGACCCAGGCCATCGGCAGATAGGCCAGAACATCGTCACCGGGGCGCAGCTTGTCGAACTCGGACGAGTTCTTCGAGGTTTCGATGATGTTGCGGTTCGACAGCACCACGCCCTTGGGCTTGCCGGTGGTGCCCGAGGTATACAGCATCACACAGGTGCTGTCGTAATCCAGCTCCGCGATGCGGGTCTCAAGTTCGGCGTCAAAGCGGTAGTGACCCGCCTTGCCCTCGGCCTCCACATCGGCCAGCGCATTCATGTGGGAATGGTCGTATTTCCGCATGCCGCGCTTGTCGACATAGATGATCTGCTCGACATGCGGCAGCCGGTCCTGGATCTCCAGCACCTTGTCGACCTGCTCCTGATCGCCGCAGACCACAAAGCGTGCGCCGCAGTGATCCAGCACATAGGCCATCTCTTCGGCCACGGCGTCCTGATACAGCGGCACCGGCACCGCACCGCACATCTGCGCCGCCACCATCGACCAGTAAAGCGCCGGGCGGTTGCGGCCGATCACCGCAACATGATCCCCGCGGTTCAGCCCCAGCGCCAGAAAACCCAGAGCGATGGCGCGGATTTCCGCCGCACCTTCCGCCCAGGTCCAGCATTGCCAGATGCCGAATTCCTTTTCGCGCCACGCCGGACGGGCGCCGAACAGGCGCGCATTCCGGTCCAGCAGCGCAGGGATCGAGTTCAACCCGTCCGTCGCAGCCATACATATTCCTCCCTGCGCCCTCCTCCGGGCGGTCGGTCCGGGGCGAATCTTCTGTCGCCTTTGCCGAACGATGCAACCTTTGCCGCCAAAACTTGCGCGACTTTTTCCCAATCCTTGCGAATTGTTGCAGGGCGGGATTTCCTCTTTTCCGCGAGTGGCGGCGGGTGTTAGCCATGGCCGGGGGGATGATGCATGCCAGTCAACGATGCCCGCACCGGCCTGATGCGCGCCGGGCTGAACCTGATCCAGCAGGCGCTGTCGATCTATGACCGCGACCTGAAACTGGCGCTGTGGAATCACCGCTTTCAGGAAATGTTCGACCTGCCCGAGCAGCTGGTGACGCCCGGCGCCTCGTTCGAGGATACGATCTTCTATCTGGTGGAACGCGGCGAATATGGCCCGGTGGACGATCCCTGGACCGCCGTTCAGGCGCGGGTCGAGGCGGCGCGCGCCTTCCAGCCACACTATATGGAACGCGAACGCCCCGGCGGGCGCTGGATTTCGGTCGAAGGCGCCCCGCTGCCGCAGGGCGGCTGGGTCACGGTCTATACCGACATCACCGAAGTGAAGCTGCAGGAAAAGATGCTGCGCAACCGTTCGGCGGAACTGTCGGACGAGGTGCTGGCGAATGCCGAACGGCTGGCGCAGGCCAACCGCGCGCTGGCTGCGACCAATGCCGCGCTGGCCGAGGCCAAGCGGGAACTGACCGAGATGGAGGCCCGCACCCGTCTGACGACGGAAATGATGCCCGCCCATATCGCCCATGTGGATTGCGATCTGCGCTATACCTATTCCAACCGCAGACTGGGCAGCGTGATGCCCGGCCGGTCGGCCGAAATCATCGGGCTGACCGGGCGTGAGGCTTTGGGCGATCTGACCTTCGGCAAGATCCTTCCCTATCTGAACCGGGCGCTGGCCGGGGAGGCGTCGGTGTTCGAGTTCACCGACGAGGAATCCGGGCGCCGCATCCGTGCGGCCTTCACCCCCGATCAGATCGACGGCGGGCCGGTGAACGGCGTCTATATCCTGTCGACCGATGTGACGGCGGAAACCCAGGCCCGTTCGGCACTGGCACAGACCCGCAAGCGCGAGCTTGCGGCGCAGTTCACTTCGGGCATGGCGCATGATTTCGCCAATCTGCTGACCGTGATTCTTGGCCTGCAAAGCCGGATGGAGCGGCTACCCCTGCCGGATGAGGCCCGCGCGCTGGCAACCGGCATTCAGGCTGCGGCCCGGCGCGGGGGCGTGCTGCTGGACCGGATCGCCTCGATCTCGGGCCGCCCGACGCTGAAACCCGCGCCCACCGATGTGGGTGCCCTGCTGGCCGATCTGCGGCTGCTGGCAACACCCACCCTGCCGGTTCAGACCCGGCTGGAGATCGTGCTGCCTCCGCAGATGCCGGTTCTGATGCTGGATGCGGGCGGTTTGCAGGATGCGCTGCTGAACCTCGTGCTGAATGCGCGGGATGCGATGGGGCTGAAGGGCGGCACGATCCGCATCGCACTGGCCTGCCTGCGCGACACCTGGCTGGAAATCCGGGTTGAGGACGACGGGCCGGGCTTCAGCCCCGAGGCACTGGAAAAGGCGCTGGACCCATTCTTCACCACCAAGGGCAGCAAGGGGTCGGGGCTGGGCCTGTCGATGGTCTATGACCATGCAACGCTGGCGGGCGGGACGGTGCGGCTGTCCAACCGCCCCGGCGGCGGGGCCTCGATTTCCGTGCGGCTGCCCTTCCGCCCGGTGGCCGAGGGACAGGCGGAAGGTCTGCCGCCGCTGCTGGTCCTGCTGGTCGAGGATGACAGCGACATCCGCGAGGGTGTGCGCGAGATGCTGCGCGCACAGGGTCATGCGGTGATCGAGGCCGCCAGCGTGGACGAGGCGCTGGCGCTGGCCGAGGTGCCGGGCATCGGGCTGATCCTGTCGGATATTCAGCTGGGCGCGGCGCAGGGCACCGTGCTTGCCGAAACGCTCGCCGAACGCAGGCACCCTGCCCCGGTCCTGCTGATGAGCGCCCTGCCTGCCGGCGATCCGCGCCGCGCCGCCGCCCGCGTGCCGGTCCTGTCGAAACCTTTCGACGCCGCCGCCCTTGCCACCGCCATCGGAGCTGCCCGCGCATGAGCAAACCCGCGCATATCGCCATTCTGGACGACGAGCCGGAAATCCGCCGCATGCTGGCCGACGCTCTGGAGGAAGCGGGCTTCCGCGTCACCACCCACGCCCGCGCCACCGAATTCGAGGCGGCGCTGAAGCGCATGACGCCGGACGTCTGCCTTGTCGATCTGGGTCTGCCCGACCGCGACGGGCTGGCTGTGGTGCATCGTCTGGCGCTGGAATCCGGGGCGGCCATCATCATCATATCGGGCCGCGCGCAGGTGCAGGATCGCGTGACCGGGCTGGAGCTTGGTGCCGACGATTATATCATCAAGCCCTTCGATCCGGCCGAAGTGGTGGCCCGCGTCCGCGCCCGGTTGCGCAAGACCCGGGCCGAGCCGGAGCGCGGTGCCCAGACGGCCCGCTTCAATGGCTGGACGGCACAGTTCGACCGCTATCTGCTGATCGCCGCCGACGGAGCAGAGGTGCCCTTCAGCCACGCCGAGGGCGAGGTGCTGCGCCTGTTCCTCGAAAGCCCGCGTCGCCTGATCAGCCGTGCCCAGATGCAGGAAAGCCTTGGCGGCGTGGCGGGCGAAAGCTTTGACCGCGCGATGGATGTCCGCATCTCACGCCTGCGCACCAAGCTGGGCGAAGACCCGAAGAACCCGACCCTGATCAAGACGATCTACGGCGCGGGATATATCTTTCTGGGTGATGTAAGCTGGAGCTGACGGCAAAGGCAACATGACCCGCTGGCCACATGGCCGCCATGCAGTGGCCCTCGTTCCCCGCACCGGCTTGGCATCTGGCAGCAAAACCAGTATGCGGGCGGCAGCGAACAAGGAGCCGGGTGCAATTCCCGGCTGGCTCTTCCGGCCGCCCATCCGCCGGACAACCTCACCAAACCCAGATCTGGATGACAGCCGACGGGCCATGCCCCGGCTGTGCGGGAAATTTGCATGTTTTCACCACAAACCTATCGTGCCGAATGGTTCGGCAATATCCGGGCCGACGTGCTGTCGGGCCTCGTCGTGGCGCTTGCCCTCATCCCCGAGGCCATCGCCTTTTCCATCATTGCAGGTGTAGATCCGAAGGTCGGGCTTTATGCGAGCTTTTCCATCGCCGTTCTGACCGCGCTGACCGGCGGGCGGCCCGGCATGATTTCCGCCGCAACCGCCGCGACCGCCGTCCTTATGGTCACGCTGGTACGGGATCACGGGCTGCAATACCTGCTGGCGGCCACGGTGCTGACCGGCGTGATCCAGATTGCCATGGGGCTGCTGAAGCTTGGCTCTGTCATGCGCTATGTGTCGAAATCGGTGATGACCGGCTTTGTCAACGCCCTCGCTATCCTGATCTTTCTGGCCCAGTTGCCAGAACTGGACCCGAGGAAGGTGCCGCCCCTGACCTATGCGTTTGTGGCGGCGGGCCTGGCGATCATCTACCTGTTCCCGCGCGTGACAAAGGCCGTGCCCTCTCCTCTGGTCACGATCATCGTCCTGACCGCGCTCAGCCTCGGGTTTGGCTGGGATGTGCGGACCGTCGGCGACATGGGCGCGCTTCCCGACACGCTGCCCGTCTTCCTGATCCCGGACGTGCCGCTGACGCTGGACACGCTGCTGATCATCCTGCCCTATTCCATCGCCATTGCCGTGGTTGGCCTGCTGGAAAGCCTGATGACACAGAACCTCGTCGACGAGCTGACCGACACGACATCCGACCGCAATCAGGAATGCATCGGCCAGGGCATCGCCAATGCGGCCACCGGCTTCATCGGTGGCATGGCGGGCTGCGCGATGATCGGGCAGAGCATGATCAACGTCAAATCCGGCGGGCGCGGCCGACTGTCATCTTTCACCGCAGGCTCGGTCCTGCTGATCCTTGTGGTCTTTCTGGGCGACTGGGTGGCCCGGATTCCGATGCCAGCGCTGGTCGCAGTTATGATCATGGTATCCATCGGCACGTTCTCGTGGTCGTCTCTGCGCAACCTCCGCACCCATCCCCGTTCGTCCTCGTTGGTGATGCTGGCGACGGTCGCGACCGTGGTCTGGACGCATAACCTTGCCATCGGTGTGTTGGTGGGGGTGCTGCTGTCGGGTATCTTCTTCGCCGCCAAGATCGCACAGTTGTTCAAGGTCACGTCCAGCCTCTCACCCGACGGACGGGTCCGCACCTATGTCGTGGAAGGGCAGCTCTTCTATGGCTCCGTCGAAGATTTCGTCACGGCTTTCGACTTCCGCGCCGCACCCGAGCGCGTGGTGATCGACGTCACCCGCGCACATATCTGGGATATTTCCAGCGTGCAGGCACTGGATATGGCGGTCCTGAAATTCCGCCGGGCCGGAACAGTGGTTGAAATCATCGGCATGAACGCCGCATCGGAAACCATCGTCGACCGGCTCGCCACCCATGACAAGCGCAGTGACCCGACCGTCCTGATGGCGCATTGAAGCCGGGCCAAAGCCCCAAAATTCCGCCCCGGCACGCGAGGTGAACCGCGTGCCGGAGTTCCTTCCAGCACCCCGGCCGTTCAAAACAAAATGCCGCGCCCGGATCGACAGGCCAGCAGCAACACCGCCCGCAGGCTGACGCGCACAACGCCTGAGACACAGCGCAACTTCCCCCCAGTGGGGATGTTTCTCACAATTTCAGGAAATGGCGGACCCGGAGCGATTCGAACGCCCGACCCTCAGATTCGTAGTCTGATGCTCTATCCAGCTGAGCTACGGGTCCGCTGTGAGGGGGGATTTAGCGGCAGGGCCGGGGGGATGCAAGGGCGAAAAAGCGGAAGATGACAACTTTGTTTCTGCCGCTCTGTTCCGGCCTTGCTGCATTGGGAAAGCTGCCGCGCAGATTTCGGTGATCGGGGCCGAATTCCGGCCAGGGACAGCGCACCCGAGAGAATCAGCCCGCCGCTTCCTCTGCATCCAGCCCGCCCGCCCGCGGCAGGCGGATCAGGAATTCGGTGCCATCCTCGTCGCTGCGGACCAAATCAAGCTGGCCGCCATGGCCCCGGACAAGCTCCGCCGCGATGGCCAGCCCCAGACCGGCCCCCCCCTTGCGGGCAGATCCCTGGAACGCGCGAAACAGGTTGTCGCGCGCTTTCGGCGGCAATCCCGGCCCGGTGTCACCCACGCGAATCCACCAGGCGGCTTCATCCTCGCCCGCCGAAAGCTCGATCGTGCCGCCCCGCCCTGTCGCGTCGATGGCCTGCCGGGCATTGCGCACCAGATTGGCGACGACCCGGTAAAGCTGCTCGGTATCCGCCCGCACCATCAGCCCCGGCGCGGCATCGACCAGACAGGCAGGCTCCGACTGGGCCGAAAGCCCCTCGCCATCCGCCACATCCTCCAGCAGCGGACGCAGGGCGAAACGGGCAAGCCGGGGCGGATGCTCCTCGGCCTTGCCGAAGGCCAGCGTCGATTCGCAGAGATTGACAGCACGGCTGATCGAATTCACCAGCTTAGGCGCCGAACGTGCCACCGCCGGATCGGCACTTTGTTCGATTCTATCCGCAAACAGCTGCGCGGATGTCAGGATATTCCGCAGGTCATGGCTGATCTTGGCAACAGCTCCGCCAAGCTGGGCCAACCGCTCCTTTTGCCGGAACGCCGCGATCAGGTCCGTCTGCATGCGTTGCAGCGCCTCTTCGGCATCCCGCAACTCCACCACCCGTGCCGTGGGCGTGATGACATAGCGCGCATCCTCCGGCGCCGCGGCATAGGCCTGCATATGCCGCACCACCCGGCGGATCGGCACCACCATAAGCCGCCGCACCGCCAGAAACAGCATCGCCGCCGTAATGACAGAGATCAGCGCGGACAGGAACAAGATGCGCAGGCCGTAATCATACATCTCGGTCCGCAGCGGGCCCTCACGCAGGGTAATCTCGATCAACAGCCCGGCCTGCTGTACAGGATTGCCGATGATGCGGATGATCCGGTCCTCGGGCGTCACAAGCACCGCCAGCGCATCCCGGATCAGATCGAATGACCCGTCCATGCGCAGATCGAAGGTCGCCGCTACCGGCTGCGGGATTTCCGACGACAGCACCAGTTGGCGCACCTCGTCGCGCCGCAACACCACGTTGAACACACCCGCATTGTTGAGAAGCTCCTGCTCCAGCTCGGGCGTGATCATCCCGTCATTGGCCAGCAAGGCCAGCGAGGCGATCTGCGCCTTTTCAAGCCGCAGTTGCAGATAATCCACCCGGAACCGCGCGATAGAGGGCACGAAGATCAGCACCTCCGCCAGCATGACGAAAGCGACGGTCAGCAACAGGAACCGCCCCGAAAGCGTATTGAGAATGCGGCTGGTCAGCTTCCGCACGGCACATCCGTCTCCGCTTGTGGCGGCTCGCCCGCCTCTCTCCCAGCACTAGCAAACCCGCCGGGCCGAATACAGCGCCATATATGCCCCGGACAACGGGCAGAAACCCCGGCCGAAGCAAGATTGCTGCGAAAAACGCCCCATCCGGAATTGACTTGCCGCCGCGCCCTGCGTAAAGGACGGGCCTCAGTTGCCGCGGCCCTCGAATCTTTCGGGGTTCGGGCTGCATGTTACCGCCGTTACTGGAGAGCCGCGATGAAGCGCACTTACCAACCGTCGAACCTGGTTCGCAAGCGCCGCCACGGGTTCCGCGCCCGCATGGCCACCAAAGGTGGCCGTCTTGTGCTGAATGCCCGCCGCGCCAAGGGCCGCAAGAAGCTGTCGGCCTAAGAAGGGTCGGTCCTGTCCTGCGGGGCCGCTTCGGAAGATCTGACATGACACCGCCGCTGGCAGAGGAAGCAAACCGCACGACCGGGGCTTCCGAAAGCCTCGCGGCGGTTTCGTCATATGTGCCTTACACAATCCTTGCCAAACGCGCCGATTTCCTGCGCGCCGCTCAGGCGCGCCGGCAGGGCACGGGCGGCTTCCTTCTGCAAGCCCGCGAACGCGGCGATGACCGCCCCGATATCCGCGTCGGCTTCACCTGCTCGAAAAAGATCGGCAATGCGGTGATGCGCAACCGCGCCAAACGCCGCCTGCGAGAGATCGTGCGCGCCGTCCTGCCCGGCCTTGCCCGCCCCGGCTGGGATTACGTTCTGGTCGGCCGCCCCGGCGCCACGGTCACCCGTGATTTTGCAGATCTGCAAGCCGATCTGGCGCAGGCGCTCGCCCAGATCCACCGCCCGCCGCGCCCCAAGACCTGAGCACGGCGCACCGCCCTGCCCTTGCTTCTTGCCCAAATACTCATATCTCCGGTCAAAACCCAGGCCACGGCCAAAGGCCTTTCCCCATGTCGCCGCTCGCTCAGATCTTTGCCCTGCCGATCCGCGCCTACCGGCTGCTGCTCAGCCCCTGGGTCGGCCATGGCTGCCGGTTTCAGCCCACCTGCTCGGCCTATGCTCTGGATGCGCTTGCCCGCCACGGCGGGATCAAGGGGGGCTACCTGACGGTTCACCGCATCTGCCGCTGCCACCCATGGGGCGGATCGGGCTACGATCCGGTCCCCGGTGCCGATCCCGAACACGATTGCACAAGGCACCAGCCCTGAAACCTTCCGTGGCAACGCCTTTCGCAGGGGCTCGATGCCCCGGAGAAAGGCACCTCTTGTCAGGCACACATATCAGGGGCGCGGCGCGGCGGCGCGGCGCAGGCGGTCATTGATCGCGCGGCCCAGTCCAGTCTCGGGCACCGGGGCGAAGGCAATCGCGCCGCCCGGACCAGCCAGCGCATCGGCCTCGCGCAACAGGTGGAACAGCCGCGCTGCGGCTTCCACCAGATCGCCGCTTTCGGACAGGCTCAGATCGCCGGTCACCGCGCCGAAACCCACCAGCACTTCGCCCGACCGTGCCCCGGTCGCGTTCAGCCGCACCCGCGCCTCGGGCGCGTAATGCGAGGCAAGCTGCCCCGGTGCCTTGGGCTGCGCCGGATCACCCGGCAGCACCAGCGCATGTCCCAGCACCGCCTCCACCGCCTCCACCGTCACCCCGCCGGGGCGCAGCAGCGCGGGCGGGCCGTCGAGCCCCAGAATCGTGCTTTCAACCCCTACCGCACAGGCACCACCGTCCAGCACCGCCTCGATCCGGCCTGCCAGGCCTGCCATCACATGCGCGGCCCGCGTCGGCGATACCCGGCCCGAGGGGTTGGCCGAAGGTGCAGCCACCGGAAGCCCCGCCACCCGCAACAGCTCGCGCGCCAGCGGATGCGCCGGAACCCGCACCGCCACCGTGGGCAGCCCCGCCGTCACCAGCGGCGACAGTCCCGCCCCCTCGCGCAGCGGCAGCACCATGGTCAGCGGCCCCGGCCAGAAGGCCGCGGCCAGTGCACGCGCCTCGGGCGTCAGCACCGCATAGCGCCCGACCGCGTCAAGATCCGGCAGATGCACAATCAAGGGGTTGAAAGACGGGCGATTCTTCGCGGCATAGATCCGCGCCACCGCGTGATCATCGCACGCATCCCCGGCCAGCCCGTAGACAGTTTCGGTCGGCATCGCGACCAGACCGCCCGCGCGCAGCACCCCGGCTGCCTCGGCGATCCCTTCTGACGTGGCGGCGATAAGACGGGTTTCCATGGTTCGTGACGCAGCGTTGATGTTGAGGCGGTTTGACCTTGCGTTAATCTCGCCCCCGACAGATGACCCCAGATAGACCCGCGCGCCCCGGTTGCCAAGCGCGGGAAGGAGGATAGATGCCCTACCGTGCCCCGGTTTCCGAATTCCGTTTCGTCCTTGACCAGGTGGTCGGCATGGATCAGGTCGCCGCGACCGAGCTTTTTGCCGAAGCAACCCCAGAAACGGTCGAGGCGATTCTCTCCGAAGCGGGCAAGCTGTGCGAAACCGTGCTGGCGCCGCTGAACCGCGCGGGCGACCTGACGCCCGCAAAGCTGGAAAACGGCGTCGTGCGCACCTCGCCCGGCTTTGCCGAAGGCTACAGGGCCATCACCGAGGGTGGCTGGGTCGGCATGGCGGCCAGCCCCGAACATGGCGGCATGGGCCTGCCGATGTCGCTGACCACCGCCGTGAACGAAATGATCGGCTCCGCCTGCCTGTCGCTGCAACTCAACCCGCTGATGACGCAGGGCCAGATCGAGGCGCTGGAGCATCACGCCTCGGACGCGATCAAGGAACTTTACATCCCGAAACTGATCTCGGGCGAATGGTGCGGCACCATGAACCTGACTGAAGCGGGCGCCGGGTCCGATGTGGGTGCGCTGCGCACCAAGGCGGAGCGCAATGGTGACGGCACCTATGCGGTGACAGGGCAGAAGATCTTCATCACCTGGGGCGACAATGATTTCGCGGGAAATATCTGCCACCTCGTGCTGGCCCGTCTGCCCGATGGCGCCCCCGGAACCAGAGGCATCAGCCTGTTCATGGTGCCAAAGTTCATCCCCGATGAAAGCGGCAATCCCGGCAAGCGCAACAGCCTTGGCGTCGTCAGCCTTGAACACAAGCTGGGCCTGCATGGCTCACCCACCGCCGTCATGCAATATGACGGCGCGACCGGCTGGCTGATCGGAGAAGAACACAAGGGCATGGCCGCGATGTTCACCATGATGAACAATGCGCGGCTGGGCGTCGGGATGCAGGGCGTGGCGATTGCCGAAGCGGCATTCCAGCACGCGCTGACCTATGCGATGGACCGCAAGCAGGGCAAGACGCCGCTGGGCGCCACCGCCATCGTCGATCATGCCGATGTACGGCGGATGCTGGGGCAGATGAAGGCCGAAACCTTTGCCGCCCGCGCCATCGCGCTGGCCTGCGCGGTCGCCATCGACATGGGCCGCGCTACTGGCAGCGCTGACTGGCAGGCCCGCGCCGCCCTGCTGACGCCAATCGCCAAGGCCTATGGCACCGATATGGGCAACGAGGTCGCCTATCTGGGCGTGCAGGTCCACGGCGGCATGGGCTTCATCGAGGAAACCGGCGCCGCGCAGTTCAGCCGTGACGCGCGGGTGACCTCCATCTACGAAGGTACCAACGGCATTCAGGCGATGGATCTCGTGGGCCGCAAGATGATGGACGGTGGCGCGGCGGCCTACCGCCTGCTGCAAGAGATTGAGGATCACGCCAGCGAGGCGCGCGCCACGCTGCCCGACTTGGCGGGCGATGTCTGGGCGGCGGCCGAGGCGCTGCGCGAGGCGACGGAATGGCTGGTCGCGCAGGAGGCCAAAGACCGCAACGCCGGGGCCGTGCCTTATCTGCGCGCCTTTGCCCGCGTGCTGGGCGGACATTACCACCTGAAGGCCGCGCTGGCCGATGCGTCACGGCAACCGCTGGCGGCCTTTGCCATCAAGCGCCTGATGCCCGAACATAGCGCGCTGATCGCACAGATGCGCGAAGGGGCGGCGGGGCTTTATGCCCTCACCCCCGAGGCGCTGGCCTCGTGAGCATCGATACCCGCAGCACCGGCCTGCGCTATCCGTTCGAGCCGCCCGCAGCGGGCGGCTCGGTCGCAATTGCGGAAGGCGTTCTGTGGCTGCGGCTGCCGCTGCCGATGGCGCTGGATCACGTCAATGTCTACGCGCTGGACGAGGGCGACGGCTGGACACTGATCGACACCGGGCTGGATACCCGCCGCGCGCGCACCGAATGGCAGGCGCTTCTGGATGGCCCGCTGGCGGGCCGCCCGGTGCGGCGGGTGGTGGTGACGCATCACCATCCCGACCATATTGGTCTTGCCGGATGGTTCATGGCACGCGGGGCGGAGCTTGTGACCACCCGCACCGCCTGGCTTTATGCCCGCATGCTGACGCTGGACGAACAGCCCGCCGCCACGCCGGAACAGCTCGCCTTCTGGCGCGGTGCCGGGATGGATGCGGCACTGCTGGAAAAGCGCGCGACGGAACGGCCCTTCAACTTCTGCGACGTCGTGCATCCGCTGCCACTGGGCTTTACCCGCACCGCCGACGGCGACAGCCTGACCATGGGCGGGCGGCGCTGGCGGGTGCATTGCGGCGATGGCCACGCCCCCGAACACGCGACCTTCTGGAGCGAGAGCGACGATCTGGTGATCGGCGGCGATCAGCTTCTGGCCTCGATCTCGCCCAATATCGGGGTCTATCCGACCGAACCGCTGGCCGACCCGCTGGGCGACTGGATCGACAGCTGCCGCCGCTTCGCCACACTGGCCGAACCCCGGCATCTGGTGCTGCCCGGACACAAGTTGCCCTTCACCGGCCTGCCACTGCGGCTGCACCAGCTTGAGGAAAACCACGACAGCGCCATCACCCGCCTTCTGGCGCATCTGGAACAGCCACAGACCGCGACGGGGTGCTTCCCTGCCCTCTTCCGCCGCAGCATCGGTGACGGGGAATATGGCCTTGCGATGGTGGAAGCCATGGCACATCTGACCTACCTTCTGCACAGGGGGCTTGCGAAACGCGACCTGTCCCCGGAAGGAGCCTGGATGTGGAGCCGCATATGATCGACGAAATCGCCACCTCTGCCGAGGTTCTGGAAGCCAGCGCCCTGCCTTGCGCCCATGTCGTCCATGCCGACCCGGATGCGCCGGAAACGGCAGAACAGCAGCCCCTGCCCGCCGCCGTGGCGCGCAAGCCCGTGGAACAGAAAAGCCCGGCCGAATGGGCCTATGAGCGGCTCATCCTTTATATCCGCAATTTCGAAAGCCAGCTTGATGCCAGACATGAGGTGGCGATGGGATTCGCGGGGGGCGAGGTCGGCGTGCTGCGGATCGAGGGGCTGGGCTATTTCGACCCCGATCTGATCACCTTCTACGGTCGGGACGAGGACGGGGCGAAGATGCAGCTTGTGCAGCATGTCAGCCAGCTGAATGTCGCGCTGCGGGCCATCCCGCGCGAAATGCCCGACGCCCCGCCACGCCGCATCGGCTTTCGTCTGGCTCAGGACTGGGATGAACCGGCCCCGGCGGAGCCGCAACACCCTGCCCCCGAAGCGTGACGCGGGGAGGTGACAGCCCCCGGTGAATCAGGTATCGGGTTGGAAAATCACGGCAGATCCGGGAGACGCACCTATGGCCGAACACAAGCATGGCAGCATGGACATCCGCGAACACGAAAAGACCTTCGCGGGCTTCATCCGCATGTCGACCTGGGGCGCAGGCATCGCCATCGGCGTTCTGATCTTCATGGCTCTGGCCAATTCCTGATCCCGGTCTCCGGCGGACCGGGCCCCGGGGGTCAAACCCCGGCCCGGCCCCGACCTCCTGCCCGACATCCTGAAGGAGCGCCCGATGCGCCGCCATCTGCTTTGTGTTGCCCTCGTCGCAACCCTGTCCGCCTGCGGCGCAGCCGAGCCGACCTGGGCACCGGATGAAGCCGTCGCAAAGGCGCGCTATGTGCATGACGGCCCGCCCGCGATCACGCTGTTCACGGTGATCAGCACCCGCAACGGCTCGGGCGCGCATGCAGGGCTGATGATCAACGGCTCGCAGCGGATCATGTTCGATCCGGCGGGAAGCTGGAAACTGCCGCGTCTGGCCGAACGCAATGACGTGCATTTCGGCATGACCGACAAGATGGTCAATTTCTACATCGACTATCACGCCCGCGAAACCTACTACGTCGTCGAGCAAACCAAGATCGTCTCGCCCGAGGCCGCGCAACTGGCGATGCAGCGTGCGATGTCCTACGGCGCGGTGCCGAAGGCGCATTGCACCGATGCCGTCTCGACCATCCTGCGGGGCGTCCCCGGCTTTGAAACCCTGCCGCACACCTGGTTCCCGAAGAAGCTGATGGAAGAATTCGGTAAGCTGCCGGGCGTGACCGAGCGCAAGATCACCGACGATGATGCAGACGACAATCATGGCGTTCTGCTGGTGCAGGCGGGCGATCCCCGTCTGGTGGAGCAGGATGCCGCCGCCGCGCAGTAAGGCGCGGCGGGCTCAGCCCAGCAGCAGCGGCAAACCGAACAGCACCGCAACACCTGCGCCGATCGACGCCAGCGTGTTGCGGGTGATCACCCCGGCCAGCACCGTCATCACCGCAGCGGCAAGCCGCACCGGATCTGTCTCGCCGCCCGTTGCGGCGGGCCACAGCACGGCGGGCGCCACCAGCCCCGGAATCACCGCCATCGGCGTATAGCGCAGCAGCCGCAGCACCATCGGCGGCAGAGGCCGCGCCCCGATCACCCCCAGGAACGAAAAGCGCAGCGCGAAGGTCAGCGCGCCCAGCGCGACGATCAGGGTCCAGAGCTTCCATTTGACCGCGATGATCTCGGGCAGTTGATCGGGGCTCATGCGCGTTTCTCCCACAGGGTTTCAACCAGCGCCCCGACGACCATCGCCGCCGCCGAGGCAACCAGCAGCCCCGAGGAATAGGGCATCCACCACAGGGCCAGCGTGCCCCCGACCGAAACAAGGGCGGCGGCATAATGCGCAGGTGTGCGCAGGACCGGGGCGATCATCGCCAGAAAGGCGATGGGCACGGCGAAATCCAGCGCGAGGTCAGACGGAATCGCCTTGCCAAAAGCTGCCCCACCCCAGGTGGACAGATACCAAAGCGGCACGACAAGGCTGACCGTGCCAAAGAAATAGGCCACTTTCTCGGCCACCGGGCGATCCGGGTTGCGGGTAAACTCGGTGATGGCAGCGACATAGCTCTGATCCACCAGAAGGTAGGAAATCAGTGCCCGCTGCCACAGCTTCGCCAGCCCCAGATGCGGCGCCAGCGAGGCGGAATACATCGCCATGCGCAGGTTCACGGCGGCAGCGGTGAAGATCACCACCACCAGCGGCGCGCCGTCCTGCATCAGCTGCACCGCCGCGAACTGCGCGGCGCCGGCGATGACCACCACCGAAAACCCCATGGTTTCAAGCACCGTCATCCCCGCCCCGGTGGCGACCACGCCAAACAGGGTTCCGAACGGTCCGATGACCAGCACGAAAGGCAAGGAGGCGGCAAGGCCGCGCAGGAAAGCGGCGCGCAGTGGAGAAGGCATGGGACAATCCGGCATGTCGGAGGAACCGGCTTTACCGGCCGGTGCAGAAGGCTTAGGGCTTTGCGGGGCGGGCTGCAACCCGGGGGAGGTCATGCGCATCGACGGGGTTATCCTTGCAGGCGGCGGCGGGCGACGCATGGGCGGTGCTGACAAGGCATTGCTGCCGCTGGCGGGCCAGCCTCTGATCCTGAACGCCATCGCGCGCCTTGAACCGCAAGTTTACAGGCTTTGTCTTTCGGCCAATGGCGATCCGGCGCGGCTGGCCTTCACCGGCCTGCCGGTGCTCGCCGATGATGTGTCGCAAGGGCCGCTATCGGGCATTCTGGCGGCGCTGGAGGCCAGCGAAGGCGCGAATGCGCTTGTCAGCGTGGCGGTGGATACCCCGTTCTTCCCCGGCGATCTGGTGCCGCGCCTGTGGATGGCCGCCGATGGCGGACTGGCCTATGCCACATGTGGTGGCCGCGCGCATCCGACCTTCGCGCTGTGGCCGCTGGCCCTGCGCGCCGCCCTGCGGGACTGGCTGGCTGCGGGCAAGGCGCGGATGATGGACTTCTGCGCGGCCCATGGCGCCGTCGCCGCCCCCTTCCCCGGCGGCACACCCGATCCGTTCTTCAACCTGAACACCCAGGACGACCTTGCAGCGGCGGAACAGGCGATCCGATGCGCGGGCTGAACATCACCGTGGTGGATTGGTCGGCGGCCAGCCGCCCCACCCCGGCGCGCGACAGCGCCGATGCCATCTGGATCGGCCTGTGCACCGCTGCGGGCGAGCGTCAGATCTACTGCCGGACAAGGGCCGAGGCCGAGGCGCGGATCATCGCGGAAACAGCGACCGGCGAGTGGCTGGTGGGGTTCGACTTTCCGATGGGTTATCCCGCCGGTTTCGCCGCCCGGCTGACCGGGCAGGCCACGGCGCGCAGTCTGCACGACTGGCTGGAACGCGCGGTGCAGGACGGGCCGGACAATGCCAACAACCGCTTCGAACTGGCGGCGGCAATCAATCGTCGTCTGGGCGGCGGCGGCCCGTTCTGGGGATGCCCGGTCACGGTCGACCTGCCCGGCCTGCCCCGCCGAAAGATCGTGGATTATGCCGCGCTCGGGCTGACCGAACGGCGCGGGGTGGAACAGCGAATCCGGCGCGCCCAGCCGGTCTGGAAGCTGTACACCACCGGCTCGGTCGGGTCACAATCGCTGACCGGCCTGCCGGTGGTCGCCCGTCTGGCCCGGCGCCCCGGGACCGCCGTCTGGCCGTTCGAGCCGCCCGCGCGCATCACGCTGGCCGAGGTATATCCCTCGCTCCTGGATGCCGAAGTGCGCGCTGAGGGCGACGCGGTGAAAGACCGCGCGCAGGTGCGGCTTCTGGCGCGTGCGCTCTATCGCCTTGCCGGGGCCGGGCACCTGCCTGCGCTGCTGGAATGCCCGCCGGAAGCCAGGTCGGAAGAGGGCTGGGTGCTCGGCGCGGGACAGGAGCCCTTGCTCCGGGCCGGACTGGCATGAGCCTGCGTCTGACCCTTGGCATTGCCCCCGAACACCGCACCGAAGCCGCGCGGCTGTACTGGCAGGCGTTCAGCGGCAAGCTGGGTCGCGTGCTGGGGCCGGAACCGATGGCGCTGGCCTATCTGAACCGGGTCATCCGCGCCGATCACGCCATCGGCGCGGTGGGTCAGGGACGGCTGCTGGGCCTTGCCGGCTTCAAATCCCCGGAGGGCGGCTTTGCCGATGGCAAATGGTCTGACCTGCGCGCCACCTTCGGTATGGCCGGGGGCGCATGGCGCATCGCTTTGCTGGCCGCCCTTGGTAACGAGGTCGACAATCGCCGCTTCCTGGTCGACGGCATCTGTGTTGCGGAAGACGCGCGCGGCCACGGCATCGGCAGCGCGCTGGTCGAGGCCCTATGCGACCTTGCCCGCCAGCGCGGCTATGGCGAGGTGCGGCTGGAGGTCGTGGATACCAACACACGCGCCCGCGCGCTTTACGCCCGGCACGGTTTCGAGGGCACCGAGGTGATGCGGCTGGGCCTTCTGCGCCATGCCTTCGGCTTTGAAAGCGCCGAAACCATGATAAGGCGGCTTTGACAGCCGGTCAGGGCAGCGGAACCGCCCCTGCCCGCAGACCCGAGACCAGCACCAGAAGTATGGTCAGCCCCATCAACACCGCCAGACGCTGCGGGCGCGATTGCGGACGATCCTGCGGGATTTCAAGCCAGTCACTCATAGGCCTCATTTACACCACATTTCGACCACAATCATTAACAAGCCCAATGCACGACGTGGACAGCCCGTTTCCCCGGCAGAAACCGGCCTCCCGTCACCCTTCCCCTTCGCGCCGCGATGCGCTAAGGCCAAGGCACGAAAATCAAGAGGCGTGCCATGAAATTCACCCTGTCCTGGCTGAAGGATCATCTTGAAACCAGCGCGACGCTGGATCAGATCCTGACCGCTCTCACCGATCTCGGTCACGAGGTCGAGGAGGTCGAGAATCCTGAGGTGAAGCTGGGCGCCTTCCGCATTTGCCGTGTAATAGAGGCGGTGCAGCACCCCAATGCCGACCGACTGCGGGTCTGCCGCGTCGCCACCTGGCCGAACGGGCCGGAAGGCGCAATGGAGGAGGTGCAGGTGGTCTGCGGTGCGCCGAATGCGCGCACTGGTCTCGTGGGCGTGTTCGCCCCGACCGGAACCCATGTGCCAGGCACCGGGGTTGACCTGAAGCCGGGCAATATCCGTGGCGTCGACAGCAACGGAATGCTGTGCTCGGAACGCGAACTTGAACTGTCTGACGACCACAACGGCATCATCGACCTGCCGGAGGATGCGCCGGTGGGCGTGCGCTTCATCGACTGGAAGGGCCTCAACGACCCGATGATCTATGTGAAGATCACGCCGAACCGCCCCGACGGGCTGGGCGTGCGCGGTCTGGCCCGCGATCTGGCGGCGCGGGGTCTTGGCACGCTGAAGGCGCTGGAAATTCCGGCGATCAGGGGCAGCTTCGCCTCGCCCGTCGGTGTAAAAATCGACGACAGCCTGAAAGCCAAGGGCTGCCCGTTGTTTGCGGGCCGCACTATTCGCGGCGTGAGGAACGGCCCCTCGCCCGACTGGATGCAGGCGCGGCTGAAGGCGATCGGGCTGCGGCCGATCTCGGCGCTGGTTGACATTACCAACTATTTCACCTTCGGGCTGAACCGCCCGCTGCACGTTTTTGACGTGGCCAAGGTGAAGGGCGATCTGCGCATACATCCGGCGGCGGGCGGTGAGGAACTGCTGGCGCTGGACGGCAAGACTTATACTCTGAAACCCGGCATGATGCTGATTTCCGACGATGCCCAACCCGAAAGCCTTGCCGGCATCATGGGAGGGGAGTTGTCGGGCTGCACCGATGACACAACCGATGTGTTCCTCGAATCGGCCTATTGGGACCCGATCACCATTGCCACCACCGGCCGCGCGCTGAAGGTCAACTCCGACGCGCGCTATCGGTTCGAACGCGGCGCGGACCCGGCCTTCACCCTTCCGGGGCTGGAGCTGGCGACGCAGATGATCCTTGATCTTTGCGGCGGAGAGGCGTCGGAGATCGTGGTCGATGGCGCCGTGCCGGATACCGCGCGCAGCTATCGCTTCGATGCGAAACGCGTCGAACGGCTCGTGGGCATGGAAATCCCCGAAGCCGATCAGCGCAGCACGCTGGCGGCTTTGGGCTTCACCCTCACCGGCGATCAGGCCGCCCCGCCTTCGTGGCGTCCCGATGTGCAGGGCGAAGCCGATCTGGTGGAAGAAGTGGCGCGCGTTGCCTCGCTGTCGAAACTGGTGGGCAAGCCGATGGCCCGCGCCCTGCCCGGTGTGCCAAAACCGATCCTGACCCCGCTGCAAACCCGCGAAAAGGCCGCCCGGCGCACCATCGCGGCGCTTGGGTATAATGAATGTGTGACCTACAGCTTCATCGACCAGACGGCGGCGGCGGCCTTTGGCGGCGGGACCGATGCGGTGAAGGTGGACAACCCGATCTCGTCGGAAATGACGCATCTGCGGCCTGACCTGCTGCCCGGCCTTCTGCGCGCCGCTGCCCGCAACCAGGCGCGTGGCTTCATGGATCTGGCGCTGTTTGAGGTTGGCCCGGTGTTTTCGGGTGGTGAACCCGGCGAACAGGCGACGGTGGCAACCGGCCTCCTGATCGGGTCTTCGGCGCCGCGCGATCCCTACGGCTCGCGCCGCCCGGTCGATGTGTTCGACGCCAAGGCCGATGCAGAGGCGGTGCTGGCGGCCATCGGTGCGCCGGCCAAGGTGCAGATCAGCCGCAAGGTGCCGGGCTGGTTCCATCCCGGCCGGTCGGGCGTGATCGGGCTGGGGCCGAATGTGCTGTGCACGTTCGGCGAGGTGCATCCGCGCATCCTGCAAGCCTTTGACGTGAAAGGCCCGGCCGTGACTTTCACCGTGCAGGTCGCCAATGTGCCGCAGCCCAAGGTCAAGACGCCGACCCGCCCGGCACTGGCGATTTCGGATCTTCAGGCCGTGGAACGCGATTTCGCCTTCGTGGTGGATGCGGGCGTAGAGGCGCTGACGCTGGTCAATGCCGCCGCAGGTTCGGATAAGGCGCTCATCGAAAGCGTCCGCGTCTTCGACCAGTTCACTGGCGAAAAGGCCGAGGCGCAGATGGGCGCGGGCAAGAAATCTTTGGCCATCACCGTGCGCCTGCAACCGCAGGACGCCACGCTGACCGACAAGGACATCGAGGCGGTTTCCGCGAAGATCGTCGAGAAGGTCGCCAAGGCGACCGGCGGCACGCTGCGCAAGTAAGCTGCAAAAACCCAACAAAAAGGGGCGCCCGCGGCGCCCCTTTTGCGTATCTGGTTGCCCTTACGCGACCTTGAGCACGATCTTCCCGATATGGCCGGAGCTTTCGATCCGGTGATGCGCATTGGCGGCATCCACCAGCGCAAATTCGCTGTCAATCACCGGGCGCAGCGTGCCGCGTTCCACCATGGGCCAGACGTGTTTCGCAAGGTGACGGGCATAGCGCGCCTTGGCCAGATCGCTTTGCGGTCGCAGGGTTGACCCCGTGATCGTCAGCCGCCGCATCATCACCTCAGCAAAGTTCAACTCGGCTTTCGATCCCTTGAGGAAGGCGATCTGCACCAGCCGCCCCTCGTCTGCCAGCGCCTTGACGTTGCGCTGGATGTAATCGCCGCCCACCATGTCGAGGATGACATGCGCGCCGCCCTCGGCCTTCATCACCTTCACGAAATCCTCTTCGTGATAGTTCACCGCTTTCTCGGCCCCCAAAGCCTCGCAGGCCGCGCATTTCTCGGGGCTACCGGCAGTGGCGAAAACACGGGCGCCCAGAGCACGGGCCATCTGGATCGCCGTCGTACCGATGCCGGAGGCCCCGCCATGGACCAGAAACCGCTCGCCCGCGCGCAGGCCGCCACGCAGCATGACGTTGGACCAGACGGTATAGCAGGTCTCGGGCAGGCAGGCGGCCTCTTTCAACCCGATGCCCTCGGGCACTGGCAGGGCATGATCTTCCGGCGTCACGGCATATTCGGCGTAACCGCCCCCGGGCAGCAGCGCGGTTACGCGGTCGCCTTCCTGCCATTTCGTCACGCCGGGACCAACGGCGGCAACCCAACCCGAAGCCTCCAGCCCCGGCAGGGGCGAGGCCGTCGGCGGCGGCGCATAAAGCCCGGCGCGTTGCAGCGCGTCAGGGCGGTTCACCCCGGCGTAGGCCACCCGGATCAGAATTTCGCCATGGCCCGGCACCGGCACCGTCACCTCGACCGGCCGCAGAACCTCCGGCCCGCCGGGTTCGGAAATCTCGATCGCCGTCATCACATGGGGGGGCGGTAGCGTCATGTCCTGTCCTTCAAGCTTCCCGGCAAATCCGCAGGCGCGCGCGGCGCCCTGATCTGCTCCATCAGTTTCATCGGCCCGGCCAGCAACGCCTTGCCCAAGGGGTTAGAGCGCACCGCCGCCTTCATCTTCTCGAACTGCATGACATCGCCGATGCGGCGGTCAAGAAAATCGCGCGTGGCCTCGTGCCCCGGACTGTCATCGCCGAGCCAATACAGCACGGTGGCGGAATAAACCGCCGACAGCGTGGCGCGCTTGGAATACCAGTTCACGTCATCCGAGGTATCGCCGAGCGCCGTCCAGATCGCATCCGCCGTGCCCCAGATCGCCCGCGCGCCTTCGGCCGTGTTCTGCGGGAGGGCAAAGAAGGTGCTGCCCCGGCGGACAAGCTCCTTGTCCTCGACCAGATCGAGCCGGGTCATCACGGCGCTGGCAATGCGGTCACGAATGCGCAGGACGTCAAGGTCCGTCGCGGCCAGCGCCTCCATCATGCGGGTATCGCCCTGCCGGTGATAGGCCAGCGCCAGATCCAGCGCCCCGCGGGGGAACAGCGCAGCCCCCAGCGCGGGTTCCACCCCCGAATCGGCCAGCGCGGCCTTCAGCGTGGTTTCAGACCAGCCATCAAAGGGCACATGGGCCAGTGCGGCCCCGATCACCGCCTCGCGGGCGGCATTCAGCGGGTTTTCCTCGGTCATGGCGGCTCCTTTCCCGTCGGAAGGTAGACAAGTCCCGCGGCTTTTGCTATGGCCCGCGGGCCTGCACATCAGTGCAACTCTAGCTTAGGAAGGTGGTGACAACCACATGCAGGTCAGCGTTCGTGACAACAACGTCGAACAGGCGCTCCGCGCCCTGAAGAAAAAGCTCCAGCGCGAAGGCGTGTTCCGCGAAATGAAGCTCAAGCAGCATTTCGAGAAGCCGTCGGTCAAGAAAGCCCGTGAGCAAGCCGAAGCGATCCGCCGTGCGCGCAAGCTCGCGCGCAAGAAGGCTCAACGTGAAGGCGCTCTCTGAGAGACGTGTCTGAACTCTGGGCGGGGTAACCCGCCTTTCGAGGA
Organism: Gemmobacter sp. LW-1; assembly: GCF_001303875.1. Taxonomy (NCBI): domain Bacteria; kingdom Pseudomonadati; phylum Pseudomonadota; class Alphaproteobacteria; order Rhodobacterales; family Paracoccaceae; genus Gemmobacter; species Gemmobacter sp. LW-1. The sequence goes on from NZ_LJSC01000037.1 coordinate 155,689, forward strand.
ACCCCCGCGCCCAGGCCGGGGGTTTTTCATTTTGTGGCGGGAACGGGGCGAAACAGCCATGGCCCAAGAAGCGCCGCGCCCCCTGCCCCGACAAGCTGCGCCAGAATGAAGCCCGGTGCATCCACGGCGCGGATGCCTGCGAAACTGTCGGTCAGGGCGCGGGCAATCGTCACCGCCGGATTGGCGAAAGAGGTCGAGGCGGTAAACCAGTAGGCGGCGGTGATGTAGCACGCCACCACCGGGGCCGCGCGCGTGCCCGCGCCCAGGATTGCCAGCACCAGCCCGAAAGTCGCCACTCCCTCGGCCAGCCATTGCGGCCCGCCACTGCGCACTGTGGCCCCGGCCTGCACCAGCGCAAGGCCGAACATGGCATGGGTCAAAATCGTGCCTGCGGCCCCGCCACCGACCTGCGCGATGATGCGCAATAGCGCCGCAAAGGGACGGTGCCGCCCCTGCATCAACCCGAGCAGCGTGACGGCCGGGTTGAACTCGGCCCCCGAAACCGGCGCGAAGACGGTGATCAGCACATAAAGCCCCGCCCCCGTCGCCAGTGCATTGGCCAGAAGCGCCAGCGCCGTATCTTCGGTCAACCGGCTGGCCATGATGCCCGATCCCACGACAACCGCCACCAGCAGCGCGGTGCCCAGCGCCTCGGCCACAAGCTGCCGGGCGGTCATTCGTTGCCGATCTGCTTGAGGCGGCTTTGCAGCGACATCCGGTCCAGACTGTCCAGCGGCAGCGCGGTGAACGCGGCGATCCGGCGGCTCAGCGCCCTGTAGGTTTCCGCGAAGGCCAGCGCCTTTTGTGCATCCGAGCCTTCCACCGCCGCAGGGTCAGGCAGCCCCCAATGCGCCGTCATCGGCTGGCCCGGCCAGAACGGACATTCCTCTGCCGCCGCGCTGTCACAGACGGTAAAGACGAAATCCATCTTCGGTGCCTCCGGCCCGGCGAATTCGTCCCAGCTTTTGGAACGGGCAAAGCCGGTGTCGATGCCTTCTCGCCGCAGCAGATCCAGCGCGAAGGGATTGGGGGCACCGCCCGGCCTAGACCCTGCGGAATAGGCGCGGAACCGGCCCGCCCCCACATGGTTCAGGATGCCTTCACCCAGAATGGAGCGGGCGGAATTTCCGGTGCAAAGAAACAGCACGTTGAAGCTGCGCGACATGGCGGGCCTTTCGCAGGCGCATACGATGCTGTCCAGCACCGGCGCACAAAGGGTTGCATCGCCGCCGCAGCAATCCTCCAGCAGCCAGCCCACAAGCGCACGCAGGCTGGTCATATTGGCACTGTAGCGGATGGATCTGCCGTCGCGCGCGGGCACGATCAGACCCGCCGCCTGCAACTGCGCCAGTTGCGAAGACAGCGTATTCTGGCGCAGGTCAAGCTGACGGGCGATGTCGCCCGCCGCCAGCCCCTCGGGGCCAGCCTGAACCAGAAGACGAAAGACCTCGATCCGCGAGATCTGTCCCAGGGCCTGAAAAGCGGTTTGCGCGGCTAATATATCCATGATTCCCGAAATATCGAAATATAACCACCATCGCAAGCCGGTTTCGCGATCAGACCGAATAGGCCGTGGTCTTGACCACCGTTCGCAACGCGAAGGAACTTTGCATCTGCGCCACGCCCGGCAACCGGCTGAGGTACTGGCGGTGGATGCGGGCGAAATCCTCGGTGTCCTCGGCCACGATCTTCAGCAGGTAATCGGCGCTGCCCGCCATCAGGTGGCATTCCAGAATGTCGGGGATGCGCGCCACCTGGCGTTCAAACGCATCCAGCAACTCATCCGCCTGCCCTTGCAGGGTAATTTCCACGAACACCGTCGTCGGACGACCGAGGCGGCGCGGGTCCAGCAGGGCGACATAGCCTGCGATGAACCCCTCCTCCTCCAGCCGTTGCACCCGGCGGTGGCAGGCCGATGCGGACAGATGAACCTGTTCCGAAAGCTCTGCATTGGTGATACGGCCATCTTTCTGCAATGCAGCAAGAATGCGGCGGTCTGTTGCGTCAAGTTCCATGGTTTCGAAGATTTCTTCGGTTGTTGGTGGGTTTTAATCCATATTCTTGCACAGCCATCAGCAAGATACAGCCTGAAAACAAATTTCTTGTGCCGATTCTGCGGCAGGCTGATTGGCACAGGCCGCGCGGGGGATGCCCCGGAAAAGGCGGCGCTCAGGGAGTGTGACACATGAAGATCGGATGCCCGAAAGAAATCAAACCGCAGGAGTTCCGCGTCGGGATGACTCCCGACGCGGTAAAAGAGGCGGTAAATCACGGCCATAGCGTGATGATCGAAACGAATGCCGGCGCGGGGGCCGGCTTTTCTGATTCTGACTATATGGCGGCGGGTGCCACCATTCTGGGCACGGCGGAGGAAATCTTCGCGCAGGCCGAGATGATCGTGAAGGTGAAAGAGCCGCAGGCCATCGAACGCAAGCGCCTGCGCGAGGGGCAGGTGCTGTTCACCTATCTGCACCTGGCCCCCGATCCGGCACAGACAAAGGACCTGCTGGACAGCGGCGTGACGGCCATCGCCTACGAAACCGTGACGGATGATCGCGGCGGGCTGCCGCTGCTGGCGCCGATGTCAGAGGTCGCCGGGCGGCTCGCACCGCAGGTCGGCGCCTGGACCCTGCAAAAGGCCAATGGCGGGCGCGGCGTTTTGCTGGGCGGCGTGCCGGGTGTGCTGCCGGGCAAGGTGCTGGTCATCGGCGGCGGAGTCGTCGGCACCCATGCCGCCAGGATCGCCGCCGGAATGGGCGCTGATGTGACGGTGATCGACCGTTCGGTGAACCGCCTGCGCTATCTGGACGATGTGTTCGGGCGCGAGTTCAAGAATGCCTATGCCAGCGCGGGCAACACCATCGCTCTTGCCCGTGAGGCCGACCTGATCATCGGCGCGGTTCTGATCCCCGGTGCGGCGGCGCCCAAGCTGATTTCCCGCGCGCAACTGGCTGAACTGAAGCCCGGCGCGGCGCTGGTGGACGTAGCCATCGACCAGGGCGGTTGTTTCGAAACCAGCCACGCCACCACGCACCAGGACCCGATTTACGAGGTCGACGGCATCATGCACTACTGCGTGGCCAATATGCCCGGCGCGGTCGCGCGCACCTCGACCCAAGCACTGGGGAATGCCACCATGCCCTTCATGCTGGCCCTGGCCGACAAGGGCTGGAAACAGGCCTGCGCCGAGGACAGGCATCTGCTGGCGGGCCTCAATACCCACAAGGGCAAGCTCACTTATGCCGCCGTTGGCGCGGCACTCGGCCTGCCGACCATCGGCGCGGCAGAGGCGCTGGCACTCTGACCCTTGCACAGAACCGACATCCGAACACGAAAAAGCCCCCCGCCAATGCGGGGGGCTTTTGAATTTCACGCAATCACTTCTTCAGCGCGTCGCGGATTTCCAGCAGCACCTCAAGCTCGGTCGGGCCAGCGGGCGCCGCGGCAGCGGCCGCCTCTTCCTTGCGGACAGTCGCCTCTTTCAGACGGTTCACCGCCTTCACCAGCAGGAAGACGACCCAGGCGATGATCAGGAAATTGATTACCGCAGTGATGAACGAACCATAAGCGAAGACAGGCGCGCCAGCCTCTTTCGCGGCGGCCAGCGAGGTATATTCACCATCGCCCAGATTGATGAACAGGTTCGAGAAGTCGATCCCGCCCGTCACCATCCCGATGATCGGGTTGATCAGATCGGCCACCAGCGAATTCACGATGGCCGTGAAAGCTGCGCCGATGATGATACCGACCGCAAGGTCCACCACATTGCCTTTTGCGATGAACGCCTTGAATTCATTCAACATTACCCAGTCCCTTCTTGTGACCTGACCGGCTGGCACTTCACATGGCGCCATGTCCCCGGCGTCTGCCCGCACAGACGTGACCGCAGTATCGCACAGCCCTGTACCTTTTGTGATGGGGAAAATGGGCCTAACTCTGTCACAGCGCAACAGAAAGGCTGCCCATATGACGCTCGCCGCTTTCCCGATTACACGCCGCTGGCCCGCCACCCGCCCCGAGGCAATCCAGCTTTACTCCCTGACCACCCCGAACGGGGTCAAGGTCTCCATCGCGCTGGAGGAAATGGGACTCGATTACGAGGCGCATCTGGTTGATTTCGGCACCAACGACCAGTTCACCCCGGAATTCCTGAGCCTCAGCCCCAACAACAAGATCCCGGCGATCCTTGATCCGAACGGCCCCGGCGGCACGCCGCTGCCGCTGTTCGAAAGCGGCGCCATCCTGATCTATCTGGCCGAGAAATCGGGCAAGCTGCTGCCGCAGGACCGCCGCTATGAGGTGCTGCAATGGCTGATGTTCCAGATGGGCGGGCTTGGGCCGATGTTTGGCCAGCTTGGCTTCTTTCACCATTTTGCCGGGAAAGAGATTGACGATCCCCGCCCGAAGGAACGCTACCGCGCCGAGGCGGCACGGCTGCTGAAGGTGCTGGATGGCGCGCTGGAAGGACGCGAGTGGGTCGCGGGCGAATTCTCGATCGCCGATATTGCGATCTGTCCCTGGCTCAATACGCTGCTGAACTTCTACAAGGCTGCCGGAATTGCCGGCTGGGACGATTTGAAGAACGTGCCCGCCTATCTGGAGCGTTTTCTTGCCCGCCCGGCCGTGCAGCGCGGCATGAAAATCCCCGCCCGAGGCTGAACCGGAAAGGGGGCCATCGGCCCCCTACCCCATCAGCCGGTCGGCGCTGGCCTCGAACAGGCTGCGGGCGTAATCGGTCTGCATCCGCGCCCCGGCCAGTTCTGCGCGCGTCAGCTCCTCCACTGCACGGCCGTGCTGCATCACCAGCACCCGGTCGCACATATGGTCGATCACCGCGAGGTCATGGCTGACCATCAGGAAAGTCAGCCCCCTTTCCGCCCGCAGCCGCGCCAGCAGGTTCAGCACCTCGGCCTGCACACTGGCATCCAGCGCAGAGGTCGGCTCGTCCAGCAGCAGGATTTCCGGTTCCAGCATCAGCGCGCGGGCGATGGCAACGCGCTGGCGCTGCCCACCTGAGAGCTGATGCGGATAGCGGAAGCGAAAGCTGGACGGCAGGCCCACATCCTCCAGCGCCCGCATCACCCGCTGATCCGCGCCGCCTATGCCATGAATCGCCAGCGGCTCCGACAGTGTTCGATCCAGCGTGTGCCGGGGGTGCAGACTTGCATAAGGGTCCTGGAACACCATCTGCACCCGGCGGGCAAAGGCGCGGTCGTGGCGCAGCACCTCGCCACCGATGCGGATGCTGCCGCCCGACACCGGCGCAAGGCCGCAGATCGCCCGCAGGATGGTGGATTTGCCCGAGCCGCTTTCGCCGACCAGCCCGAAACTTTCGCGCGCATCGACGCGCAAGCTGACGCCCTGCACCGCGCGCACCTCGCGGCCCTGTGCGGTGAAGGTGACAGAAAGGTCATCAATCTCGATCAGGCTCATCTCAGACCTCTTTCGCCCAAGCGGCATCGCGGTCAAGCCCGGGCAACGGCCCCCGGTCGCCGCCAATGCGCGGCAGGCAGTTCAGCAGGCCCTGTGTATAGGGATGCTTTGCATGCAGAAGGTCGGCGGCGGCCAGTTCCTCGACCACGCGCCCCTTGTACATCACCAGTACGCGGTCGCAGAACCGCGCCACCAGCCGCAGATCGTGGCTGATGAAGATCAGCCCCATGCCCCGGCTGCGCACCAGATCGTCAAGGATTTTCAGAACCTCGGCCTGCACCGTCACATCCAGTGCGCTGGTCGGCTCATCCGCGATCAGCAGGTCGGGGTTCGGGATCAGCATCATGGCAATCATCACCCGCTGGCCCATCCCGCCGGACAGTTCATGCGGATAAGCCTCCATCACCCGTTCCGGGTCGCGGATCTGCACCGCCTCCAGCGCGGCGATAGCCTTGGCGCGCGCCTCGGCACGGCCAAGACGGTCGCGTTTGCGCAACCCCTCCATCAACTGATCGCCCACCCGCATCACCGGGTTGAGGCTGTATTTCGGGTCCTGCATCACCATGGCGATGCGGGGGCCGCGCAGGGCTCGCATCTCGCGTTCCGTGAGGCGCATCAGATCCTGCCCGTCAAAGCGCATCTCGTCCGCCTCGATCTGCCCCGGAGGCCGGATCAGCCGCAGAACCGACCGCCCCGTCATCGTCTTGCCCGAGCCGCTTTCGCCCACGATGCCCAGCCGTTCCCGCCCGAGGCTGAACGAGACACCGCGCACGGCCTCTACCCGCCCGGTTTCGGTATCGAAGGTCACGCGCAGGTTCTTTACCGACAGCAGCGTCATTTCGCGGCACTCCTCGGGTCCAGCACGTCGCGCAAACCATCGCCCAGCAGGTTGAAGCCAAGGCTGACGATGAAGATGGCAAGGCCAGGCATGGTGGCGACCCACCATTGCTCGAACAGGTATTTGCGGCCCGCGCTGATCATCAGACCCCATTCCGACAGAGGCGGTTGTGCGCCAAGGCCAAGGAAGCCCAGACCGGCGGCAATCAGGATCACCCCGGCCATGTCCAGTGTCACCCGGATGATGACCGAAGGCAGGCACATCGGTACGATGTGGCCCCAGATGATCCGCCCCGCGCCCGCCCCTTGCAGGCGCACGGCGGCGATATAGTCGGAATTGCGCACGGTCAGCGTTTCGGCCCGCGCGACGCGGGCATAGGGCGGCCATGCGGTCAGCGCGATGGCCAGCACCGCATTTTCGATCCCCGGCCCCAGCACCGCGACCAGCGCCAGCGCGAGGATGAGCCGCGGGAAGGCCAGAAAGATGTCGGTCAGCCGCATCAGAACAGCATCGACCCAGCCGCCGAAATAACCCGCAACCGTGCCGACCATCAGCCCGATCAAGGGCGCCGTCACCGCCACCAGCGCGATGATGTAAAGCGTGATACGCGAGCCATAGACGATCCTGCTCCAGATATCGCGGCCGAAGTCGTCGGTGCCCAGCCAGTGCCCCGGCGTCAGCGGCGGTTGCAGACGGTTTTGCAGGTTCTGTGCGATCGGGTCATGCGTCGCCAGCACCGGCGCGAAAGCGGCGATCACCAGCAGAAGCCCGATGATCACCAGCCCCGCCATGGCCAGCGGGTTGCGTTTCAGACGCAGCCAGCCCAGCCACAACTGGCCGAGCTTCGCCTGCCGCCGCGAGGTCGGGTTCGGGTCGCGCAGCCATTCTGTCAATGTGCTCATCGCCTTACCTCGCACGCGGATCGACCAGCCGGTACAGCAGGTCAGACACAAGGTTCAGCACCACGAAGGCCACGCCCACGACAACCGTGCCGCCCAGCACGGCAGGCATGTCATTCACCAGCAGCGCGTCGGTGATGTAACTGCCAAGGCCGGGCCAGGCGAAGATCGTCTCGGTCAGCACCGAACCTTCCAGCAGATAGGCATAGCTCAGCGCGATGACGGTGATCAGCGGCACCATCACGTTGCGCATGGCATGGACCCAGATCACCCGCCATTCCGGCATGCCCTTCACGCGGGCGGTGGTGATGTACTCCTGCCCCAGTTCATTCATCATGAAGCTGCGGGTCATCCGGCTGATATAGGCCATGGAGACATAGCCCAGCAGACCGGCGGGCAGGATGATGTGGGAGATCGCGTTGACGAACATGTCCCATCGTCCCGCCAGCGCAGTGTCGATCAGGATCATGCCGGTATAGGGCGTCACCTCGAATTCGTAGAACATGTCGAAGGCCGCATCCAGCCGCCCCGGCCCGCCGACCCAGCCCAGCACGCCGTAGAACAGCAAAAGCCCGATCAGCCCCAGCCAGAACACCGGCATGGAATAGCCCATCAGCCCGACCAGCCGCACGAAATGGTCGGCCAGACTGCCCGGCCGAGTCGCCGCCAGCACACCTGCCGGAACGCCCGCGATGACGCCCAGAATGGTGGCCAGCGTTGCCAGTTCCAGCGTCGCCGGAAAGGCACGCGTCACAGCCTGAATCACCGGCTCGCCGGTGCGGATCGAGGTGCCAAGGTCACCTTGCAACGCATTTCCGACGAAAATGAAGAATTGCTGCCACAGGGGCTTGTCCAGCCCCAGCGCCACGCGCGCGGTTTCGATCTGCGCCTCCGAGGCGCGTTCGCCGACAATGGCGATCACCGGGTCAATGGGCACGACACGGCTGATGATGAAGGTGACGAACAAAAGCCCGAGCAGCGTGACGGCCAGTGAAAAGGCCGCGCCGCCAAGGCCGCGCAGGCGGGCCATCCAGCGGGAGGAGGAAAGCGATACGGTCATCGGTCAAGGCAGCCCCCGGCCATGGCGGCCGGGGGCCATCCTCTTACTTGGTCACAAGCCAGTAGGCGGCCGAGTCGATGGCGCCGCCGGTATAGAAGCCGCTGACATTGCTGCGCATGGCCGAGTTGTAGCCGATCTGGAACATCACGATGAAGGGCGAGGTTTCGCGGTGCAGCTTCTGCTCCTCCTCATACATCGCCTTCCGCTTGTCGCCGTCCCGCTCCATCACCGCGGCCGAGGTCATGTCGTTCAGCTTGCCGGGATCATAGGCGTTGCGCCAGGCCAGCGTGCCGACCTTCGCCTCGTCGGCATTGTCGGGGTTCCAGGCGAACGACCCGGCATTGGTCTGCGGGTCCGGGTAATCCGGCCCCCAGCTTTGCAGCGTGGCATCATGCTGGCGCGCGCGATAACGCTTGAGCTGTTCCGCGCCCTCGCCGATGTTCAGCTCCACCTCGATCCCGGCCTGACCGAAAGTGTTCTGGATCGACTGCGCCATTTCCATCCGGTCAGCGGCGTTGCGCACATCCATCACCACCTTGGGGTTCTGCACGCCGCTTTCGGCCAGCAGCGCCTTCGCCTTTTCCACGTCAAGGCTGTAGGGCGTGTCTTCCAGCGCGCCCAGATAGCCCTTCGGCAGGAAGGCCTGATGCACCACCATGTTGCCCTTCAGCACGGTGTCGGCCAGCCCCTGATAGTCGATGGCCCAGCGCATCGCATCGAGGAACTTCTCGTTCTTGTAATTCTCGTTCTTCTGGTTGAACGACAGATAGAAGATCTGCCCGCCGACATCCTTCTGGATCTTCAGATCGGCATTTCCGGCGATGCCTTCAATGTCCACCGGCGTCAGTTCGCGCGCGATGTCGATATCGCCCTTCTCCAGCAGCAGACGCTGCGTCGCGGCCTCGGGCACATGGCGCATGAACACCGATTTCACCTTGGCATCGCCGCGCCAGTGGCCCTGACGCGCTTCCAGCAGGTAACCCTCGTTCGGTTTGTAGCTTTTCAGGATGAAGGCGCCGGTACCAGCCGAATTGGTCTTCAGCCATTCGTTGCCCATGTCACCGTTGACCTCATGCTCCATCACCGTCTTCATATCGACGACAGAGGCCACACCGGCCGTGAGGCAATTGTAAAGGAAGGTCGGCGCATAGGGCTGATCAACCTTCAGCACCACGGTATCCCCCTCGGCCTTCACCATCTCGTCCACATTCTCGGCCGTCCAGCCAAACTGGTTGAGGATGAAGGCGGGCGATTTGTTGATCTTCACCGCACGGCGCAGCGAGAAGGCCGCATCCTCGGCCGTCACCGGATTGCCGCTGCTGAAGGTGATGCCCGACTTCATCTTGAAGGTGAAGGTCAGGCCGTCCTCGCTGACCTCCCAGCTTTCGGCCAGACCCGGCTGCGGCCCGGTGGGCTGCGACGGGTCCAGCTCCACCAGACCGTCATAGATGTTGTTCACCACATCGAGACCAGAGAATTCGTAGGCCTCCTGCGGGTCCAGCGACACGATATCGTCAATCGCATCCGCGATCACCAGCGCATCAGGCGGCGTCGCGGCCAGAAGCGCGGCAGGCGCCGCACCCAGCATCAGCGCGGCGGCGGCAGCCAGCCCGAAGCGACGCGCAGTCAGGTCAAACGTCATGGTGAACTCCCTGGTTCTTGTTGTGATTATCGTGGCGATTCCGGCGGCCCTTGCCGGGAAATCCTGACCGATTGGGCAATTTTGCACCGGGCTTGTCAACAGCCCTGAAACATGGGCAGATCGGCCCCGCAACACGCCGGAAAAAGGAGCAACCCATGACCCGTTTCGCCATTTTCGATGGCCACAACGATCTGTTGTCGCGCCTCTGGTTTGAAGGTGACAGCACGGGCGAAAGCTTCTTCACCGGGCGCAAAGGCGACATCTCGCTGGACGCCTGCCGCGCGGGCGGCTTTGCAGGGGGGTTCTTCGCGATCTGGGTGCCCGGCGAGCCGCAGGACGCCCCGAACCCGGCCGCCACCCTGCGCGCCTTCCCCCCGGTCGATACCGCCAAGGCCCATCGCGTGACGCTGGAACAGGCCGCCATCCTGATCCGGATGGCGGCAAACCACCCCGAGAGCTTCCGCCTCTGCCGCAGCGTGGCCGAGATCGAAACCGCACGCGCCGAGGGCGCCATCGCCGCCATCCTGCACGTCGAGGGCTGTGAAGGCATCGGCGCCGGGCTGGACGAATTGCATGTCCTGCACGCCGCCGGGTTGCGCAGCCTCGGCCCGGTCTGGAGCCGCGACAATATCTTCGGCCACGGCGTGCCCTTCAACTTCCCCGCCTCGCCCGATACCGGCCCCGGCCTGACGGATGCGGGTAAGCGGCTGGTCGCCGAATGTGACCGGCTGGGCGTGCTGCTGGACCTCGCGCATCTGAACGAGGCCGGGTTCTGGGATGTCGCGAAGATCAGCACCAAACCACTTGTCTCCACCCATTCCGCCGCCCATGCGCTCTGCACCGCCACCCGTAACCTGACCGACCGCCAGCTGGACGCCATGGCCGAAACCGGCGGGCTTTGCGGGCTGAATTTTGGCGTGGGCTTCCTGCGGGAGGATGGGGTGAAGAACCCCGACATGCCTGTCGAACAGATGATCCGCCACCTTGACCACCTCATCGCCCTGCTGGGCGAAGGCGGCGTGGCGCTCGGATCGGACTTCGACGGTACCACCATCCCCGGCTGGATGGGATCGGCGGCCGATCTGCCGCTGCTGACCACCGCGATGGAATGCGCGGGCTATGGTGAAGCCTTGATCGCGCGGCTGTGCTGGGGCAACTGGATGGACCTGCTGCGCCGCACCATCGGCTGAGCCAGGCTGCGCGGTCGGCTTTCGAGTATTTGGACAAGAAGCAAGAGCAGACCGCGGCAAGGGGACGGAGAACGGCCCTCAGGCGCGGCGCAGTCGTGGCGCGCCGTTCACCGCCCCGCCTGTGGCCTTGGTTTGCTTCTTGCCCAAATACTCATTGCAACGGCTGTCGCGTGATGAATGCGCCGAGACAAAGCGCCCCCAGCGCGAGCGCGGTGCCGGTGCCCAGCAGGGCGGGCACGCCACCGAGGCCCAGCAGCGCCGCGCCGACAGAAGGCGCTGCCGCGATCGCAAGAATGGGCGCGACCGCCGCCGCGCCGGAGATCGCGCCAAAGCCCGCCCGCCCCAGCTTTTCCATCAGCAGCACAGGCCGAAGGATTGAGGTCAGCCCGATCCCGGCCCCTTGCAGCAGGGCAAAGGCGAAGATCAGGCCAGGCGCGGCACCGGCCAGCCAGAGTGCAGCGGAGGCCAGCGCCATCGCCCCGAGCGAGGCAAGCGTCGCCATGCGGTTGCCAACCCGCGCCTCGTTCAGCATCAGGATCAGCCGCCCCGCCACCTGACTTGGCCCGATGCAGCTCGCGGCCAGAACCGCCATCGTTGCGGATGCGCCACGATCCGCAAAGATCACCAGCGCATAGGTGATCAGCATGCTGTGGCTCAGCATGCTCACGCCGAACAAAGCAGAGATCAGCCAGAACAGCGGGCGGCGTAGCGCCGCAGTCAGCAGGCCGGGGTCAGCGGCACCGCGGCGCGGGGTTCCCGCGCGCTCCAGCCGCCGGAGCCGCCGCACCGCCCAGAGGTTCACCGGGGTCGCCCCGACTGCGACCACCAGCGCCAGCGCCGCCAGCCCGCCCCGTCCGCCGAACTCTGCCCCCAGCCAGTGCCCCAGCGGAAAGGCGAGTGTCGATGCGAAGCCCGCGACCAGCGTGACGCGGGTGATGGCGATGCGGGCGCTTTCGCCAAGACGGCGTGTGATGAAGGCAAAGCAGGTATCGTAAAGGCTGCCTGCCTGCGCGAACCCGACCACCGCCCATCCGACAAGCCACAAGGAGGGCGTACCTGCGAACCCGGCACCGGCCAGTCCCAGCGCGCCCAGGATCGGCAGCAGGATCAGCATTTCACCGCCCAGCCCCCGGTCCACCAGCCGCCCGGTGAACGGGGTCAGCGCCGCCGTCACCAGAAAGGCGAACGTTGGCCCGGCGGCGAGCATTTGCTTGCTCCAGCCCGTTGCGGCCAGCAGGTCTGGCAGCAGGGCGGCAAAGCCGTAGTAGAGGCCCGCATAAGTCAGGGTCTGGCCAAGCGCCAGCCCCCAGACCGCTGCCCCTTCACCGCGCATGTCAGAGCCCGTAAAGCGCACCAAACTTCGCGTCGAGGTAATCGAGCAGCGGCTCTTCCGAAGGCGCCTCGCCACAGGCCAGCGTGATCACCTCACGCGGCTCGTAAAGCCCGCCGTGGCGCTGCACATTCTCGCGCAGCCAGCCGGTCGCGGCCGAGGTATCGCCACGCGCAAGCTGGTCGTCCAGCCCCGGCACCGCCTCGCGCAGCGCCAGATGCAGGCAACCGGCATAGACATTGCCCAGCGTATAGGTCGGGAAATAGCCGAACAGCCCGCAGGACCAGTGCACATCCTGCAAGAGCCCGTGCGACGGCAGGCCCACCGCCACGCCGAAATCGGCGGCGAAGCGGTCATTCCAGGCGGCTTCCAGATCCCCGACTGCCAGATCCCCCCGGATCAGCGCGCGTTCCAGATCGAAGCGCATCATCACATGCAGGTTGTAATGCACCTCATCCGCTTCGGTGCGGATGAAGCCCGGCTGCACACGGTTCACGATACGGGCGAACTCCTCGGGACCGCTGACCCCGAAATCGCCGAAACGGTCCAGCATCTGCCGGAACATCCAGCCGGTGAAGGCGGGGCTGCGGCCGATCTGGTTTTCGTAGATCCGGCTCTGGCTTTCATGGACGCCCATCGACACGCCATTGCCCAGCGGCGTCAGCAGGTAATCCTGATCGATGCCCAGTTCATAACAGGCGTGGCCGACCTCGTGGATGGTGGAATAGAAGCAGTTGAACGGGTCCGTCTCCACCACCCGCGTGGTGATCCGCGCATCATTGCCGGAGCCCGAGCTGAACGGATGCACCGCCAGATCCAGCCGCCCGCGGGTGAAATCATAGCCGAAGGTCGTGGCCAGATCGCGGGCAAAGCGCAGTTGCGCCTGTTCGCCGAAGTGATGATCCAGTTTCGGCACCGGGGCGGCGGCCAGCACCGCCTCGCGCAGCCGCACCAGACGCGGGCGCATGCGGTCGAACATGCCGCCGATCACCGCCGCCGTGGCGCCGGGTTCGTAATCGTCCATCAGCGCGTCATAAAGATCGCCGTCGCCTGCCAGCGCCGCTGCCTCCTCGCGTTTCAGCGCGATGACTTCGGCCAGCGTCGGCAGGAAATCGGCCACCTTGTCGGCGGCGCGTGCCTCCGCCCAGATGCCCTGCGCGGTCGATGTCACCCGCGCCAGCCGCTGCGCCAGCGCCGCCGGGATCTTCGTTGCACGTTCATGGCTGCGGCGGATCAGCCGCAGTTGTGCGGCGGCCACCGGATCGGCGGGGCGGGCATCTTCCAGCCATTCGGCGATGCGCGGATCGGTACGACGGGCGTGCAGCACGCCTTCGATGGCCGACATTTCCTCGCCACGCTGCTCCGCGGCGCCGCGCGGCATCATGGTTTCCTGATCCCAGCCCAGACGCCCGGCAATCTGGCCCAGCGCCTCGGTCTCGCGCTGGAAGGCCATCAGATCGTCATATGCACTCATCACTGGGTTCCTTTACGGATCGACCCGGCCACCGGGTATTGGCTGAAATAGCGGGCGCGAATGATCAGCACCCACAGGAGGATCGCACCGATCTGATGAGTGATCGCCACATGCAGATGCGCGGCGGTCAGGGCAGTGACGATGCCCAGCGTGACTTGCAGGACCATCACGCAGAGCACCGCAAGAAAAGCCGTGCGCGTGGCGCCAAAGGCGGATTTGCGGCCCTTGAGGTAGGCGACAATCCCGAACGCGAACAGCAGATACCCCGCCATGCGGTGATTGAACTGCACCAGACCCGGATTTTCAAAGAACGCCGCCCAAAGCGGACGCCCCGGTACGTAGAAGGCGTCAGCGGGGAAGAACTGGCCATTCATGTCGGGCCAGGTCGGGAAAGCGCGGCCCGCGTCGATGCCCGCGACCAATGCGCCCAGCAGGATTTGCAGGAAGGCGAAATGCATCAACCCGGTCGACAGGCCAAACAGACGCGCCTCGCGCCCGCGCCGGGCTTGCAGCAACTGCGCCTCGGTCCGGCCCAGCAGCAGCACATACCAGGCAATCAGGCCAAGGATGACAAAGGCGATGCCCAGATGCGTCGCCAGCCGGTAAGAGGCCACGTCGACCATCTCGCCCTGCAGACCGGAGGACACCATCCACCAGCCGATCGCACCTTGCAGCCCGCCCAGCGCGCCAAGGCCCAGCAAGCGGCCTGTCCAGCCCGCCGGGATCTTGCGCGCCGCCAGAAAGCCCACGAAGCCCAGCGCCCAGACAAGGCCGATCACCCGGCCAAGCTGCCGGTGACCCCATTCCCACCAGAAGATCGTCTTGAACGCCGCAAGGTCCATCCCGCTGTTCTGAAGCTTGTATTCCGGGCTTTGCTGATACTTGGCAAATTCCTCGGCCCAGTCGGCATCGCTCAGCGGCGGGATGGCGCCATGGATCGGCTTCCATTCGGTGATCGACAGGCCGGAATCGGTCAGCCGGGTCAGCCCGCCGACGATGATCATTGCTGCGACCATCAGGAAGATCAGCACAAGCCACAGGCGGATCGCACCGCGCGCACCGCCATGGCCCCGGTCGATGAGACCGGGTTGCGGCGCCGGGGCGGCCCTTGTGTCGCTGCCGACCTCCTCGAAAATGCTGCGTTTCTGCGCCATGCCGGGCCTCCTTCACTTGCGGCGGAGACTAGGCCCGAGCCGGGGGATCGGCAAGACCCGCTCAATCCCCGCCGTTGCCGTCGTCATCCCTGCCTGTGGCGCCGGGGTCATACTTGCTTTGCCCAAGCTTGAAGGCGATCTGGCGCAGCATGCCGTGGAAGGTGCGCACCTCGGCCGAGGTCAGCGGCAGCCGCGACCACAGGTTGCGCAGCGAGACTTTCATCCCCGGCGCCTTGGCCGCCGGGAAGAAGAAGCCCGCCGCCTCCAGCCGGTCCTCGAAGTGATTGGCCAGCGCCTCGATCTCTTGCTGGCCTGCAAATTCCGTGCGCGCGAAATTCATCACCTCGGGCGCGGTCTCCTGCGTCTGCCGCGCCCATTCATAACCCATCAGCAGCACGCATTGCCCGAGGTTGAGCGAGGGAAAATCGGGGTTCACCGGCACGGTGACGATGGCATTGGCCAAAACGACATCCTCGTTTTCCAGCCCGGCGCGTTCGGGGCCAAACAGGATGCCGACACGCTTGCCCTCAGCGCTGAGCGCGCGGGCATATTCCATCGCGCGTTCCGGGGTCATCACGGGCTTCGTCAACTCGCGCCCGCGCGCCGTGGTGGCAAAGACGAAATCGCAATCGGCGATTGCGGCGGGCAGGT
>NZ_LJSC01000037.1:171384-256001 GCF_001303875.1 Gemmobacter sp. LW-1
CCCGCCCCGCCCCGCTGGCCATGGCCACGGCCTTCGGGTTCGGCCAGCCGTCGCGCGGCCCGACAATGCGCATCCGCGTCAGCCCGAAGTTCAGCATCGCCCGCGCTGCCGCGCCGATGTTCTCGCCCATCTGGGGCCGCACGAGGATGAGGACGGGATCTGTCATGCGTTTCCTCTGGATTTGTCGCGGCGTCCGTCTACGCTCAAACCCCCGGCAAAACAAGGAGAGCGCCATGGCCTATGACGAGGGAATGGCGCAAATGCTGCGCGATGATCTGGCGGACCACCCCTTCCGCGAACAGAAGATGTTCGGCGGCATTGCCTTCATGCTTGCCGGGAACATGGTCTGCGGCGCCTACAGCGGCGGTGCGATGTTCCGCGTGGGCAAGGATCGGATGGCCGCCGCGCTGGCCCTGCCCGGCGTCGCGCAGATGATGATGGGCGGACGGCCCATGTCGGTCATGGCGGAATGCAGCCCGGAAACAGCGGCCGATGATGGTTTGCGCGGGGCGCTGATGCGGCTTGCACTGGATTGCGTGGCAGAGCTGCCGTCGAAAGTAGCCAAAGCCCGGAAAACGCGCTAAACGGCGCGAATCCCGCAACAGGAGGCCCCGATGGCCGAAGCCGACCGCCCGCAACTTTACCTTGTCACCCCGCCCGAGTTTGACCTCGACATTTTCCCCGACAGGCTGGCCGCCGTGCTGGACGCCGAGGAAGTGGCCTGCGTGCGTCTTGCGCTCGCCTCGCGCGACGAGGACCGGGTGGCGCGGGCCGCCGATGCGCTGCGCGAAGTGGCCCATGCCCGCGATGTGGCGCTGGTGATCGAGAACCATGTGCTGCTGGTCGAACGGTTGGGCCTCGACGGGGTGCACCTGACCGACGGGTCACGCAATGTGCGGAAACTGCGCAAGGATCTGGGCGACGATGCCATCATCGGCGCCTTCTGCGGCACCACCCGGCACGAGGGCATCAGCGCGGCCGAGGCAGGCGCTGATTACGTCAGCTTCGGCCCGGTGGGCGAAACACCTCTGGGCGATGGCAGCCGCGTGGACCTGGACCTGTTCCAGTGGTGGTCCGAGATGATCGAGGTGCCGGTGGTGGCCGAAGGCGCGCTGACCGCCGAACTGGTGGCGCAATTCGGTCCTGTCACCGATTTCTTCGGCGTGGGCGAGGAAATCTGGAAGGCCCCGGATGCGGCGGCAGCGCTGAAGGCACTGCTGGCCCCGCTGGGCTGACCTGCCCAAAATTCAGGCATGACGTCAGGCGCCGCCCAACAAGGCGGCGCTTTTGCGTGACATTGCCGCCAAAGCTTGCAGGATAGGCCCAGCCCCTCGCCCCCGGATGGCGCCGCGTTAGGTTGGGGGCAAACGCGACGAACGGGGGCTTTTCATGGCGATTCATGCCAGCATCCACCATCTGACCCATTACAAATACGACCGCCCGGTCACGCTGGGCCCGCAGATCATCCGCCTGCGCCCCGCGCCGCAGTCACGCACCAAGGTTCTGTCCCATAGTCTCAAGGTCTCGCCCGGCGGGCATTTCGTGAACCACCAGCAAGACCCCTACGGCAACTGGCTTGCACGCTTCGTCTTCCCCGAGCCGGTGACCGAGTTCCGCATCGAGGTCGATCTGGTGGCCGACATGTCGGTCTATAACCCCTTCGATTTCTTCGTGGAGGACAGTGCCGAGTTCTGGCCATTCGAGTATCCGCGCGATCTGGCCGAGGATCTGGTGATCTACCGCACGCCTGAACCCGCCGGCCCGCTGCTGGAGGCGTTTCTGGCGGGCGTGCCGCGCGACCAGGCGCGGACCACCGATTTTCTGGTGGCGCTGAACGCGCAGATCAGCGGGGTCGTCAACTATACGATCCGCATGGAGCCGGGCGTGCAGACGCCGGAGGAAACGCTGCATGTCAAATCCGGCTCCTGCCGCGATTCGAGCTGGCTTCTGGTGCAGGCCCTGCGCCATCTGGGCTTTGCCGCGCGTTTCGTCTCAGGCTATCTGATCCAGTTGGCGCCGGATGTGAAATCGCTGGACGGCCCGTCGGGCACCGAGGTCGATTTCACCGATCTGCATGCCTGGGTCGAGGTCTATATCCCCGGCGCGGGCTGGATCGGGCTGGACCCGACGAGCGGTCTTCTGACCGGCGAAAGCCATATCCCGCTGGCCGCGACCCCGCACTACCGCAATGCCGCGCCGATCTCGGGCGGCTTCTCGGCGCTGGGCACGCCCGAGGTGAGTTTCGACTTCGATATGCAGGTGCGGCGCGTGGCCGAGCATCCGCGCATCACCAAGCCCTTCAGCGACGAGGCATGGGACCGGCTGAACGAGCTTGGCCGCAAGGTCGATGCGGCGCTGGCCGAGGGCGATGTGCGGCTGACCATGGGGGGGGAACCCACCTTCGTCTCGATCGACGATTTCGAATCCGCCGAATGGAATACCGCCGCCGTCGGGCCGACGAAACGCGACCGTGCCGACACGCTGATCCGCCGCCTGCGCAGCCGCTTCGCGCCGGGCGGTTTCCTGCATTACGGGCAAGGCAAGTGGTATCCGGGTGAAAGCCTGCCGCGCTGGACCTTCTCGCTTTACTGGCGGCGCGACGGCAAGCCCGTTTGGCAAAACCCCGATCTGGTGGCCCGCGAGGCGCAGGATTACCGCGTCGGCGCCGATGAGGCCGGGCGCTTCATGGAAGGCTTCGCCGAAAAGCTGGGGATTTCCCCCGAACACGCGCAGCCGGCCTATGAAGATCCGGCGGAATGGATTCTGAAAGAAGCCAATCTGCCGCCGAATGTCAGCCCGGAAAACAGCAAGCTGAAGGATGCCGAGGAACGCTCGCGTTTCGCGCGGGTCTTTTCGCGCGGGTTGACCGAGCCGTCGGGCTTTGTGCTGCCGCTTCAGCGCTGGCAGGCGCAGGCGCAGGGTCCGCGCTGGCGGTCCGAGATGTGGAAACCCCGGCGCGGGCATCTGTTTCTGATCCCCGGCGACAGCCCGGTGGGCTATCGCCTGCCGCTGGCGGGGCTGCCCTATATCCCGCCAGCACAATATCCCTACAGCTATCCGGCCGATACCTCGATCCCGCTGGCGCCCCTGCCCGATTTCCATGCGACACTTGCCGCGCGGCGCGCCGAGGTGCAGGCCGAGATTGACAGGCTCGCGGCGGAAGAGGCCGAGATGGCCGCGACCCTGCCCCCGGTTTCTGACGGGCATCAACAACCGGGCGCGGTGAAGCCGGCAGAGCCGCGTCGCCAGCGCATCGCACTGCAAGGAGGCGTCGAGCCGGCGCAAGGCTGGGTACGCACCGCCATCGCCATCGAGCCGCGCGACGGGCGGCTGTGTCTGTTCATGCCTCCCTGCGAGACCCTGGAGGATTACCTCGAACTGCTGGCCACCGCCGAGGCGACGGCGGCCGACCTGAACCTGCCGGTTCATATCGAAGGCTATGCCCCGCCGCATGATCCGCGTCTGAACGTGATCCGCGTCGCCCCCGACCCCGGCGTGATCGAAGTGAACATCCATCCTGCCCACAGCTGGGAGGATTGCGTCGCCACCACCGAGGCGATCTATGAGGAAGCCCGGCAAAGCCGCCTTGGCGCCGACAAGTTCATGATCGACGGACGCCATACCGGCACCGGCGGTGGCAACCATGTGGTTGTCGGCGGCGCGACGATGGACGACAGCCCCTTCCTGCGCCGTCCCGACCTGCTGAAATCGCTGATCCTGATCTGGCAGCGCCACCCGTCGCTGAGCTATCTGTTCTCGGGCCTGTTCATCGGCCCGACCAGCCAGGCGCCGCGCATCGACGAGGCCCGGCACGACAGCCTTTACGAGCTGGAAATCGCGCTGAGCCAGATTGGCGATCCGATTGCGGGCGGGCCGCTGCCGCCGCCCTGGCTGGTGGACCGGCTGCTGCGAAACATCCTGATCGACGTGACCGGCAACACCCACCGGGCGGAAATCTGTATCGACAAGCTCTATTCCCCCGACGGCCCGACCGGGCGGCTGGGGTTGGTGGAATTCCGCGGCTTTGAAATGCCGCCTCATCCGCGCATGAACCTTGCTCAGCAACTTTTGATCCGCGCCATCATCGCGCGCTGCTGGAAAGCGCCGGTGAAGAGCAAGCCGGTGCGCTGGGGCACCGTGCTGCATGACCGCTTCATGCTGCCGCATTTCATCTGGCAGGATTTTCTCAGCCTGCTGGATGATCTGGCGGAACATGGCTTCAAGCTTGATCCGGTATGGTATCAGGCGCAGGCCGAGTTCCGCTTCCCCTTCTGCGGGCAGGTCGAGGTCGCCAGTGACTTCGGCGCGGTGCATCTGGAATTGCGGCAGGCGCTGGAGCCGTGGCATGTTCTGGGCGAGACCGGCGCCATCGGCGGCACGGTGCGCTATACCGACAGTTCGGTCGAACGCTTGCAGGTGAAGATGACGACGCTGACGCAAGACCGCTTCCGCGTGATGTGCAACGGCCGTCCCGTGCCGCTGGCCCGCACCGGCACCAGCGGCGAAAGCGTGGGCGGCGTGCGCTTCAAAGCCTGGCAACCGGCAGCGGCCCTGCACCCGGTCCTGCCGGTGAATGCGCCGCTGACCTTCGACCTCTATGACCACTGGACGGGCCGCGCCGTGGGTGGCTGCGTCTATCACGTCGCGCATCCGGGCGGACGGAACTACGATACCTTCCCGGTCAATGGGTATGAGGCCGAGGCCCGCCGTCTGGCGCGGTTCGAGGCGCATGGCCATGCGCCGGGCGCCTATACCCCTGCAACCGAACAGCCGCATCCCGAGTTTCCGATGACGCTGGACCTGCGGCGCGGGCCTTGGGTGTAATCTGACCCTGTGCAGAATGTGAGAGTGCGACCTTGGCTGACCTGCCTCCCCCGACCGACCTGACAGGTGGCTACGCACCGCTGCCCGGCGCTGCGGACGAATTGTTTGCAGCGGATGGCAGCCCGCGCCCGGTCTGGGCGCCGCTTCTCGACTGGCTGGGCGCCCGCCCGGCCGAGGAAATCGCGGAACGCACAGCGCGCGGGGATCAGTATCTGCGCGATGCCGGGGTCTATTTCCGGCTTTACGCCAATGATCCGGGGCAGGAACGGGAATGGCCGCTGAGCCATCTTCCGGTGCTGCTGTCCGAAACCGACTGGGGGCAGATCTGCACCGGGCTGACACAGCGCGCCGAACTGCTTGAGGCCGTGATGGCCGACCTTTACGGCCCCGGCAGGCTGGTGCGGGACGGCCATCTGCCCGCCGATCTGGTGGCGCGCAATCCGCACTGGCTGCGCCCTCTGGTGGGCGTTCCGCCCCGCTCGGGCCATTTCCTGCACCATCTGGCCTTCGAGATCGGACGCTCCCCCGACGGGTCGTTCTTCGTGCTGGGCGACCGGACGCAGGCGCCCTCGGGCGCCGGGTTCGCCCTGGAAAACCGCATGGCCACCACGCGGATGTTTTCCGATTTCGTGCCGCGCAGCCATGTGCTGCGACTGGCCGGCTTCTTCCGCGCCTTCCGCGCTGCGCTGGAGGCACAGGCCGGCCCCGGCCGCCGCGCCGCGATTCTCAGCCCCGGCCCCAGCAACGACACCTATTACGAACATACCTACATCGCCCGCTACCTCGGCCTCATGCTGCTGGAAGGTGAGGATCTGATTGTGCGCGACGGTCAGGCCATGGTGCGCACCGTCACCGGGCTGGAGCCGGTGGGCGCGCTCTGGCGACGGATCGACAGCGAATTTGCCGATCCGCTGGAGCTGAACGAAAGCTCGCAGATCGGTACTCCGGGCATGATCGAGGCGCTGCGGGCAGGCGGGCTCGGGCTGGTGAATGCGCTGGGATCCGGCGTGCTGGAGGTGCGGGCCATGATGGCCTTCCTGCCCCGTATCAGCGAGGTGCTGACCGGCGCACCGCTCAGCCTGCCGAATATTGCGACATGGTGGTGCGGCCAGCCGGCCGAGCGGGATTTCGTGCTGGAAAACGCGGCGCGGCTGATGATCGGCCCGGCGCTGGATGCCGCTCTGCCCTTCGCAACCGGGGCGGAAACCGCTCTGGGCCCGGCGGAGACCGAGGCGCTGGCCGAGCGGCTGGCACGCGAGGGCGCCGATCTGGTCGGGCAGGAGGCGGTGACACTTTCGACAACCCCGGCCCTGCACGAAGGCCGCCTCGTGCCCCGGCCAATGACGCTGCGGGTCTTTGCTGCCCGGACGCCCGATGGCTGGACCTTCATGCCCGGCGGCTATGCCCGGATCGGCAAGACCGCCGATACCAAGGCGCTGGCCATGCAGGCGGGGGGATCGGTCGCAGATGTCTGGGTGGTGGCGGATGCGCCCGTGCCTGATGACACGCTGGTCCCGCCTGAAATCGTGCCGCGCGCCACGGCGGGTGCCCTGCCTTCGCGCGCGGCGGAAAACCTTTACTGGCTGGGCCGCTATGTCGAGCGGGCCGAGGGTGCGATCCGCCTGATCCGCGCCTATCACCTGCGGCTGGCCGAAACCGCCGATCCTGCCGGCCCCCGGCTGCAACTGCTGGAAGGCTATCTTGCGGGTCTGGGCCTTGGCCTTGATCAGCCGGTTCCGGAGGCGCTGCCCGGCCTGATCGGCACCGCCCGCGACAGCGCCGCCAAGGTGCGCGACCGTTTCTCGCCCGATGCCTGGTCGGCGCTGAACGATCTGTTCAAATCAGCGGGCCGGCTGACCCGCAAGGTCGGCCCCGGCGCCGATGCGGCGCATGCGATGACGGTTCTGCTGCGCAAAATCTCGGGCTTTTCCGGCCTGGTGCATGAAAACATGTATCACTTCATGGGCTGGCGCTTCCTGTCGCTGGGCCGGGCGCAGGAACGCGCCGATGCCATGCTCATGCTGCTGACCACCTTCGCTGATCCCGCGGCCGCCCCCGGCGCGCTGGAAATCGCCATCGAGGTCGGCGACAGCGTGATGACCCACCAGCGGCGCTATCGCTTCGGCCCGGCGCACGGCACGGTGCTGGATCTGCTGATGCTGGATGATAACAACCCCCGCGCCGTGCTGTCGCAGGTGGTGCAGATGCGCCAGCATGTTTCCCAGCTGCCGCATGACCCGACCGAGGATCGCGGCTCGGCCCTCGACCGCGCGCTGCTGATGCTTGACACCGATTTGCGGGTGGCCCAGCCGGAAACCTTGACGACCGAAACCCTGATCGCCCTGCGCGGACGGCTTTACGAGGTCTCCGACCTTCTGACCGCGCGTTATCTGCGGTGATGCAAATGCGTTATGCCATCCGCCTTGTCATCGACTATGACTATCCCGGCGCCTCGGACCATGTGCGCAACATCTTGCGCCTGATGCCCGGCAACGGCCCGGATCAGCAGGTTCTGACCAGCGCGCTGACAATCACCCCCCCGCCTGATGAACGGCGCGACGGGATAGATTTCTTCGGCAATGCCACCACGGCAGTCGCTTGGCACGACCCCGTCGCCACCTGCCGGTTCGACCTGACAGCAGAAGTGGAGCGCGGAGTGCCCGCCCCGCTGGCCGACACCTCACCCTCGCCCGCCGCGCTGGCGGCGGACCTCGCGGCACTGGCCGATATCGGCCCCGCCGCACCTCATCACTTTCGCGCGCCCTCGCCCCGCATCCCGCCCGATGCGGCGGCGGTCGATTTCGCCCGCGCGCATCTGCGCGAGACCACGCTGGCCACGGTTGTCGCCCTTGGCGAGGCCCTGCATGCCGAAATGCGCTTTGATGCGGGCGCGACCGATGCCAATACCGCCCCCGCCCTGGCCTTCGCCAACCGGCATGGCGTCTGTCAGGATTTCGCGCAGGTAATGATCGGCGCGCTGCGCGGGATCGGTATTCCCGCCGCCTATATCTCGGGCTTCCTGCGCACCGATCCGCCGCCGGGTCAGCCGCGCCTGCAAGGGGTGGATGCCATGCACGCCTGGGTGCGGGCCTGGTGCGGTGCGGCGATGGGCTGGGTCGAATATGACCCGACCAATGCCAAATATCCCGGTGACGATTACATCACCGTCGCCGTAGGCCGCGACTATGCCGATGTCGCGCCGGTTCTGGGCGCCATCCGCACCGCAGGCGGGCAGGACAGCCGGCACGCGGTGGATGTGGTCCCGCTTGACACCCCCGCGCCGCCACCCGGTCAGCAGGAGGGGGCGACCTAGGCCGGCCCGCCCTGCCGGGAGCGGCATCCGCCGGGTCGCCCTTATGGGAAAGGGGGCCCGAAGGCCCCCTTTCATCAATGCACCCGCACTTCGGCCGGTTTCTCGCGCCGCGAAGCGATGACCCTTTCGCCAAGGATCAGCCCCTCCGGCCCCGCCGTCGCGCTGACGGTCGAGCCGTCCAGCACCTCGCCCGCCAGGATCATCTCGGCCAGCGGATCTTGCAGGTTGCGCTGGATCACCCGCTTCAGCGGCCGGGCGCCGAACACCGGGTCGTAACCCTCGTCCGCCAGCCAGGCTTTCGCATCCGCGTCCAGCTCCAGCGCGATCTTGCGCTGCGCCAGCCGTTTTTCCAGACGCCGCAACTGGATCTCGACGATACCGCCCATATCCGCCCGGTTCAGCCGGTCGAAGATGATCTGCTCGTCCAGACGGTTGAGGAATTCGGGCCGGAAATGCGCCCGGACCGCCTCTTCCACCTGCCGCCGCGCCTCGGTCGGGTCGGCGCCTTCCGGCAGTTCGCTGAGAGACCGCGCCCCGAGGTTCGAGGTCAGGATGATCAGCGTCTGCTTGAAGTCCACCGTCCGGCCCTGCCCGTCGGTCAGGATGCCGTCATCCAGCACCTGCAACAGCACGTTGAACACGTCGGGGTGGGCTTTCTCCACCTCGTCGAACAGCACCACCTGATAGGGCCGGCGCCGCACCGCCTCGGTCAGCACCCCGCCCTCGTCATAGCCGACATAGCCGGGCGGCGCGCCGATCAGCCGCGCGACGGAGTGTTTCTCCATGAATTCGCTCATGTCGATCCGCACCATCGCGTTTTCATCGTCGAACAGATATTCGGCGACGGCCTTGGTCAGTTCGGTCTTGCCCACCCCGGTCGGACCGAGGAACAGGAAGCTGCCGAGCGGGCGGTTTTCGTCGTTCAGACCCGCGCGCGCGCGACGCACCGCATTGGCCACCGCGATCACCGCCTGTTTCTGGCCGATCACGCGCTTGCCAAGCTCTTCTTCCATGCGCAGCAGCTTTTCGCGTTCGCCCTCCAGCATCTTGGAGGTCGGGATGCCGGTCCAGCGTTCCACCACTTCGGCGATCTGTTCGGGGCGCACGGCCTCGCTGACAAGCGCCTCGCCCTCGCGGGCTTCGGCCTCGGCCAGTTTCTTCTCCAGCCCCGGAATGATGCCGTAGGACAACTCACCCGCGCGGCCCAGATTGCCTTCGCGTTTCGCCTGATCCAGTTCGGCCCGCGCGCGGTCAAGCTGTTCCTTCAACTCGCGCGAGGCTTCCAGCTTGTCGCGTTCTGCCTGCCATTTGGCGGTCAGCCCGGCCGATTTCTCTTGCAGGTCGGCAAGCTCCATCTCCAGCTTTTCCAGCCGGTCCTTCGACGCCGCGTCATCCTCTTTCTTCAGCGCCTCGGCCTCGATCTGAAGTTGCAGGATCTGACGATCGAGCTGGTCCAGTTCCTCGGGCTTGCTGTCCACTTCCATGCGCAGACGGCTTGCCGCCTCGTCCACAAGGTCGATGGCCTTGTCGGGCAGGAAACGGTCGGTGATGTAGCGATGGCTGAGCGTCGCCGCCGCCACGAGGGCCGAGTCGCTGATCCGCACGCCGTGGTGCAGTTCATACTTCTCCTTGATGCCGCGCAGGATCGAGATGGTGTCTTCCACCGTCGGCTCCTCGACCATGACAGGCTGGAAGCGCCGGGCAAGCGCCGGGTCTTTCTCGACATATTTGCGGTATTCATCCAGCGTGGTTGCGCCGATGCAGTGCAGCTCGCCCCGCGCCAGCGCGGGTTTGATCAGGTTCGCCGCATCCATCGCACCGTCCGATTTGCCCGCGCCGACCAGCGTGTGCATCTCGTCGATGAACAGGATCACCTCGCCCGCGGCCGCCTCGATTTCCTTGAGGATGGCTTTCAGACGTTCCTCGAACTCGCCGCGATATTTCGCCCCGGCGATCAGCGCGCCCATATCCAGCGCCATCAGCTTCTTGTTGCGCAGGGATTCCGGCACGTCGCCATCGACGATGCGCAGCGCGAGGCCCTCGGCAATCGCAGTTTTACCCACACCCGGCTCCCCGATCAGCACCGGGTTGTTCTTGGTGCGGCGCGACAGAACCTGCATGGCGCGGCGGATTTCCTCGTCGCGGCCGATGATCGGGTCGATCTTGCCCTCGGCAGCGGCCTCGGTCAGGTCGCGCGCATATTTCTTCAGCGCTTCCATCGTATCCTCGGACGAGGCGCTGTCGGCGGTGCGGCCCTTGCGGATGTCATTGATCGCGGCGTTGAGATTCTGCGCCGTAACGGCGCCCGCCGTCAGCGCATCCTTGGCGCGGGTATTCACAAGCGCCAGCGCGGTCAGAATCCGCTCCACCGGCACGAAGGCATCGCCCGCCTTTTTGGCGACCTGTTCAGCCTCGTCCAGCACACGCACCAGCGAGGGGTCGATATAGGTCTGGCCCTCGCCGCCCGAAACCTTGGGCTGCTTGGCGATAGTGGCATTGACCGCCTCGTTCACCCGTTCGGGCGCGCCACCGGCGCGGCGGATCAGGTTAGAGGCAAGACCCTGTTCATCATCCATCAGAGCCTTGAGCAAATGCTCAGGCAGTACACGCTGATGGCTTTCGCGCATTGCAATCGTCTGGGCCGCTTGCAGGAAACCGCGCGACCGTTCCGTGAACTTTTCCATGTTCATCGGCAATTCTCCTTTCAAAAGCGCCGCTTGCGAACACCCTCGGAAGGCATGTCCACGCCGGCCTCAGGCATCAGATGGGCACATGCGCCGCGCTGCGCAAGACGGCTGCGGCCTTCCGGCGCAAAGATTTCCGCAAGCGGGATTCCGCAGGCCCGGCGCAATGGTCATTTCCTTGCCGATGCGCGCGGCAGGTTCCGGCGACATCCGGCGCACAGCCCCCGCGTGCATGCCGCAGCACCTTGCAGAGCCCCGTGCTTCACCGCGATGCTGCCCGCCGCAACCAGAGAAGAGCCCCATGTCGAGCATCACGCGCCCCATCCCGATCCTGCACAAGACCCGCGTGCATGGCCTGGCCCTTCATGTCGGACGCAGTGGCCTGTGCCTGAACGACACCGTGCATCTGCACCCGGCTGACGACGGGCGGCTGATGGTCACCGCCTCGGTGCGGCGGCACATATTGGGGCTGATCCCGCATCGGCGGCAGGTGACGCTGGGCCATCTGGGTCCGCGCGCGGCGACCACGCTGGCACCCTGGCTGGCGGCACCCGACGGTCTGCGGCTGCGCATCGTGGGCCTGACCCCCGAGCATCTGGCCGGGCCGGAGGGGGCGGAGGTGCATGTCTCGGTCTGGGGCGAGCCGCTGCCGCCCCCGGCCTATGTTCCGGCCCCGCCGCTTGCAGGTGCGTAGCGCATAAAGGCGAAGGCGTGGCCATCCGGCGCCCAGCATGGCACGTTGAGACTGCCCTGCCCGCCGAACAGATCGACCAGCCGCCGCCGGTCGCTGCCATCGGGGCGCATGATCCACAGCGAAACGTCAAGGTCGCGCGGGTGCCCCCCGGTCCCCGGTGGATAGGACAGATAGACCACATGCCGCCCGCAGGGCGAAGGGTGCGGGAACCAGTTCACCCGGTCATCGCGGAACACCGGCACGGCATCACGCCCGTCAGCCGCCATCCGCCAGATCTGCGCATGGCCCGTGGCGGTGGAATTGAACCAGATATGGCGCCCGCAGGCGGAATAATCCGGCCCGTCCTGCGTGCCGGGGCCTTCGGTCAGTACACGCTCTGTACCGCTGTCCAGATCGGTTTCGGCGATACGCAACACCCGGTCGCCCCGCGCCACCGCGCAGGCGACACGGCGCGCATGGGCCCCGTGCCACCACGAAGGGCGCCGCTCCACAATCTGTTGCACCCCGCCCCCGGACAGCCGGTAGATACCCGGTCCCTCGTCTGTATGCGCCGTAAAGACGATGCTGCCATCAGGCAGAAAGCCGTGGTCATTGTTGCAGCGCAGCCCCCCGGGCGTGACGATCTGCTCCAGCCCGGTGGCGGAAGCTCGCCACAATCCGCCGTCGCCATTGACCAGGAACCAGCCCTCCGGGTGCCAGTTCGGGGCCTCGATCAGCCTGTCGCTGCGCAGTATCACCCGGCAATCGCCGGTCTGCGGATCACAGACCTCCAGCGACGACCGCCAGGTCATTCGCGGGTCTTGGGGGTCAGCAGCTTCGCCGGGCGCAACGCCTCGGCCGCCTTGAACAGGCCAAAGGTCTGATTGACGTAGTTCACTGCGCCGCCGATCTGTTCCATGTATTTCTGCAATTCCGGCGTACGCTCAGCCTCAACCACCTGCACCGGGCGGTCGGGGCCATTGCCCTCGAACTGCACATAGAACAGCGGCTCACCGCGCTTGAGGATGATGTCCTTCTGCGGCTCGTGCCATTCGAAAGCCCACATCAGCGGGCGCGGCCAGATGTTCAGCGGGAAGCGCCCGCCGAAGATCGTGCCCGGCAGCGGATCGCGGCGGTAATGCATGAAGGCTGAAAGCTGCGTCACATAGACCAGCTCGTCGGCAATGAAGCAATAGGGCAGGATCATCTGGATCGTCGGACGGTCGGGGTAGCGCCATTCCGCCTCGTTCACCAGGGTCAGCACTTCGTTCAGCTTGCTGGGCCGGATGGGCGAGGCCGTGCCCGCACGGTTGATCAGATGCGGCTTGCCTTTCTCATCGCGACCAAAGCCCAGTTGCATGTCGAAAGGGCATTTCACCATGAAATAGCGGCTTTCCAGCTGGATCACGCCGGGGCAGCGGCTGGCCGATTTGGCATGCGTGCGGTTGGTCTGGCGAAAGCTGACACGTTCGGGCGGGTCGTAAAGCACGGCGCCCTTGTCGCTGGTCAGGAACCAGCCCACGGTGATCGGGCCGGAACCCGGCCCTTCTTCGGGGCGGTCGAAGGTCATGTTGATCTGCATGGCGTGCCTCGTCTCGGGTTTGGCGGAATCGAACCCCGGCGGGCTCAGCTTGTCAATGCGGCAGCGCGTACAAGAGCGGCCACCAGATCGGCGCGGGTTTCGCGGATTTCAGGCGCGGTAAAGCCGAAAGCAATGGCTGCGGCAGGCGCAGGACGCGGCGCGGCACAGGAAGCGTGCAGTTCACGCAGCCCCAATGCCGTGAAACGCGCGGCATTGGCCGCCGTCACCCCCGAGCCCGCCATGATCGACAACCGCCCCGCGGCAAGGCTTTGCACCTCGGCCAGTGCGGCCAGCCCGTCCTCGGCCCGCAGGGCATGGCCGGAAGTCAGGATGCGGTGGAAGCCAAGAGCGACTGCCATTTCCACGGCCTCGGCCCGGTCCGGCGTCAGATCAAAGCAGCGGTGAAGGGTCAGCCCCATGCCATCCGCCGCCGACACCAGCCGCGCCAGCGCCGCGCCGTGCAGCCGCCCATCGGGGCGCGAGGCACCCAGCACTACCCCTGCCATGCCTGCGGTGCGGGCCGTGGCGATGTCGTCGCACATCAGGTCAAGCTCTGCCGTGCTCCAGCAGAAATCCCCGGCGCGGGGGCGGATCATGGCGAAGACCGGCAGGCCGCACCCCGCCGCCTGACGCATCAGCCCGGCGGAGGGCGTGAGGCCGCCCAGTTCCAGCGCGGAGCACAGCTCGATCCGCCCGGCCCCGCCCGCGAAGGCGGCGGCGATGCTTTCGGGCGTAGCGGCGCAGACTTCGATCAGCATGGCGCCAGCTCCTGCCAGCCGGCATGGGCTGCCCCCACCAGCCCCGGATCACCGGGCAGCACCGCAGGCACCACAACCGGACCCGTCGCCTGCCAGAGCCGCCGCGCCGAAACGGCGGCATCCAGCGCCGCCACCAGCCCCGGCGCCCGCGCCAGCCCACCGCCAACCGGCACAGAAGTCGCGCCGACCACGTTCAACACCATGGCCAGTGGCCCGGCCATCACCTCCAGCCACACTGCCACGGTTTCCGAACTCGCCGCATCACCCGCCTGCCAGCCGGTCGTGATCGCCTCGGCGGGCAGCGCCTGGCCATGCAGGTGCCGGTGCAGGCGTTCGATCCCGCGCGCGCCGCCGATGGCGTCCAGACACCCCTCCTGCCCGCAACCACAGGTGAAGCGTGGCAGGGCATGGCCCAGCGGCATACGATCCTGCACAGGCCCGTGGCCCCATTCCCCGGCAAACCCTCCGGCCCCGGTCACAAGCCGTCCGTCGATCACCAGCCCGCCACCGACGCCAGTGCCAAGGATCACGCCGAAGACCGTGCGATGGCCGCGCCCCGCGCCCTCGGCGGCCTCGGCCAGGGCAAAGCAATCGGCATCATTGCCGATCCAGACCGGCAGGCCCAGTGCCGCGCCCAGATCCTCAGCCGGGACGCGGCCATCCAGACAGGGGATATTGGCGACCTTCATTCGCCCCGACACCGGATCGACACAGCCCGCGATGGAAATGGCGATGCCCTGCACCCCCGGCCCCATCGAGGCGATGGCTCCGGCCAGCGTGGCGGTGAACCCTGCCAGATCCTCGCGCGGGGTGCGCATATCCTGTACAGGACCAAGCCGCCCCGGCGCGGACGAGGCTGCCGCGCGGATCTTCGTGCCACCGATATCGAAAACTGCCAGCATCTGCGCCTCCTGCCCCGCCTTCCTTAGCATTCTCCTGCCGGTGCCGCCCAGCCACCTGTTGACACCCCGCCGCCTTGGCGGCAAACCGCCCCGGACCACCCCGAAAAAGGAGTATCCGATGAGCGACGACCGTCTGATCGTGGCGCTTGACGTGCCGAATGTCGTGCAGGGCCTCGCGCTGGCTGATCGCCTTGGCGATGCGGTTTCCTTTTACAAGGTCGGGCTGGGGATGCTGACCGGCGGCGGCTTCGCGCTGGCGAACGAGTTGAAACAGGAACGCGGCAAGCGGGTGTTTCTGGATATGAAACTGTTCGACATCGGCGCCACGGTCGAGGCGGCGGTGCGCGGCATCGCGCAATATGACCTCGATTTCCTGACCGTGCATGGCGACCCGCAGGTGGTGCGCGCAGCGGCCGAGGGGCGGCGCGGCAGCAACACGAAAATCCTTGCGGTGACGGTGCTGACCTCGCTCGACCGGGCCGATCTGGATGCGAACCTGATCGTGCCGGGCGACATCCACGAAATCACGCTGGAACGCGCCGCCCGCGCGCTGGAGGCCGGGGCGGATGGCGTGATCGCCAGCCCGCAGGAGGCCGCGATGATCCGCGCGCTGCCGCAGGCGGCGGGGCGGCTGATCGTGACGCCGGGGGTGCGCCCCGCTGGGGCCGCGCTGGGCGACCAGAAGCGCGTGGCGACCCCGGCGCAAGCCATCGGCGACGGCGCCGATCACATCGTCGTAGGCCGCCCGGTGTGGCAGGCCGACGATCCGGCTGCCGCCGCCCGCGCCGTCATCGCGGAACTGCCCCCGCGCTGAGGCTCAGTAGCCGATCGTCATCATGCCGCGCCGGTGGGCGGGGGTTTCCAGCTCGTCCACCAAAGCCACGGCATAATCCTCGGCGCTAATGCGGCTGTTGCCCTCGGCGTCGGAAATCAGCGTATCGGTGCCCAGTCGGAAGCTGCCTGTCCGCTCGCCCGGCTGGATCAGCCCCGCGGGGGCGAAGAACGTCCAGTCAAGATCCGAGTCGCGCAGACGGTCGCGCACGGCCTTCATGCCGGTCGCCTCGGCCTTGTATTCCTGCGGCAGATGCGGCAGCAGCGGGCTGCCATCAGGCAGGTTGAGCGATCCGGCACCGCCAACCAGCACCAGACGCTTGCCACTTGCCTTTGCCGCCTGCATCACCGCCGCACCGATCTGGCCCATCTCGGCCACCGCATCGCCGGTGCTGCGCGGCGAGGCGGCGGCGACAATCACATCCGCCTGCGCGGCCTGCGCGGCCAGTCCTTCGGGATCAGCGGTATCCACCGCCACGGGATGCACCTGCGCCGAAGCCGCAATGCGTTCTGGCCGCCGCGCCCCTGCGATCACCTCATGCCCGCGCGCTACGGCTTCTGCCAGAATACGCGACCCGATCATGCCGCTTGCGCCAATCAGAAAGATCTTCATTGCCTGTTTCCTTGCATTCAGGTTACGATAAGTAACCAGATACGGCCCGATCCGGTCTGCGGGAAGACGCATTCTTTCGTCACATGGTAACACCGGGGGAACCGCCATGCCGCCACGCGACCTTAGCAACCAGCCCTGCCCGATCCGGGATGTGCTGGACCGGATCGGCGATGCCTGGTCCTTGCTGGTGCTTCTGGAACTCTCGAATGGCCCCTGCCGGTTCAACGCCTTGCGGCGGGTCGTTGACGGGATTTCGCAACGCATGCTGTCGGTGACCCTGCGCCAGCTGGAGCGGGACGGGCTGATCACCCGCACCGTTCTGCCCCTGTCGCCGCCTCAGGTGGAATATGCGGTCACGGATCTGGGCACGGGTCTGATTTCGCGGCTGGAGCCTTTGCGCGACTGGGCGACGACGCATCAGCCTGCCGTCTGGGAATCGCGCGCCCGTTATGATGCGCGTCAGGCCGCACCCATCGCAGAGGGCGCGGCCTGACAGGGCCTTTTGCTGGCTCTGCCCGCAACCTTAGTTCCCGGCAGGAGCTTCGGTCGCCGGAGCAGCATTTTCAGCCGGGGCGGCGTTCTCGGCCGGAGCGGGTACTTCCGCGGGAGCCGGATTCTCAATGGTCAGGTTCACATCCCCGCCCTGCGATGCCGGAGCGGTGGAAGGGCTGCTCGTCGGCTCGCCCAGAGCGAACCAGAGAATAGCCAGAACTGCCACCACGCCGCCGAGTACGAACAGCATGAAGCCGGTGGCAAAACCACGGTTTTCAGAGGTATGAATATGGGTCGTCCGAGGCGAGACCTCGCGCATGTTGTTGTCGGTCATCATGTTTTCCCTTGCTTGGGTTTCTGGACAATCAACGTCACTGGCGCGCGACAGGTTCCCTTTCAGCGTCCGCACTATCCGGGCCGGGCCGGTTCCTGCGGCGCGCGGCGCATCATCGCGCCCTCCGTGAAACCAGGCAGGCAATGGCCTCTCCGGCCGCAGTTGCGGTTGATTTTCGCGGCCCGATGGGTGAAATGGTCGAATGTCATTACGTATTCAGGCCCTGCTCGTCCATCTGTTCACCGCCACCGGCGCCGTTCTGGCCATGCTGGCCATGCTGGCTGCCGTCGATGGCAAATGGGATCTCATGTTCCTGTGGCTGGTGGTGGCGCTGTTCGTCGACGGGGTCGATGGCCCACTGGCGCGCAAATACGACGTGAAGCACAACTGGCCCACCTATGACGGGGTGCTGCTGGATCTGATCATCGACTACCTGACCTATGTGTTCATCCCTGCTTTCGCCCTGTTCAAATCCGGGCTGCTGCCGGGCTGGACCGGCTGGCTGGCGATCATCGTCATCACCTATGGCTCGGTCGTCTATTTCGTCGATACGCGGATGAAGACGAAAGATTACTCCTTCGCCGGCTTCCCCGCCTGCTGGAACATGTTCGTTCTGGTGATGTTTGCGGTGCGTCCGGGCGAGGGCACCATCCTCGTCTTCGTCATCGCGCTGACCATTGCGATGTTCACCAACCTGAAATTCGTCCACCCCACCCGGACGCAGCGCTGGCGCGAGATCACCTTGCCGATGTCGCTGGCATGGACCTTCTTTGCCGGCTGGGCGGCCTGGGTCGATTTTCACCCGGCCAGCTGGGCGCATTACGGATTGCTGCTGACCTCGCTTTACCTGACCTTCGCGGGTATCGCGCAGCAGATCATCCCGGAACGCGGCGCGCGCCGGATTTCCTAAAGCCGCGTCACGATCACCCCGGCCACGATCATCAGCGCGGCAATCGCCTTGTCGCGGGTCATCCGCTCGCCAAAGGCCAGCCATCCGATCAGCACTGCAAACAGGATCGAGGTTTCGCGCAACGCCGCCACCACGGCGATGGGCGCCACCGTCATGGCCCAGATCGAGATGGCATATGACCCGTAAGAAGCCAGCGACGCAAAGCTGCCCACCACCCAGGCGCGGGGCGCACGGGGCAGGACGGCGGTGCCGCGCAGCGCAAGGCTGCCCAACGTGAAGATCAGCCCGTCTGCCACGAAGACCCAGGCGACATAGCTGATCGCATCGCCCGAAATCCGCGCGCCCAGCCCGTCGAGCAGCGTGTAGGTCGCCGTCGCCATGGCAGAGCCAAAGGCGAAGGGCAGCAACCGGCGGCTTTCGCCATCTGTAAAGACGCCCCGCGCCATCAGGCCAATTCCCCCCGCCAGGAGCGCGATGCCCGCATATTGCGGGCCGGTCACCTGATCCGACAAGGCCACCGCCCCCACCAGCGCCACGATCATCGGTGCCGCCCCCCGCGCGATAGGATAGACGCGCGACAGATCGCCCCGGTCATAGGCCAGGGTCAGAAAGGTCTTGTAGAAGAAATGCGTGCAGGCAGCCCCGATCACCCAGGGCCAGGCCTCCGCCGCGATGGCGGGGCGCGGCAGGGCGATGGCCAGCCCAATGGGGATTTCCGCCACAGACAGGATGACCATGGCCCCGATCTTCGAGGTGCCCAGCTTGATCAGCGCATTCCACAGCGCATGCAGAAAGGCGGCGCCCAGAACCGCCAGAAGAACGCCAATGCTCACGCCTGCCTCCGTTTCCCTGCCTTGGCTTAGGCCGGGGCGGAAGTGGCTTCAATCAGGTTTGCGACAGATTTGTGACGGTACGGGCGATCAGATCAGCAATCCGGCGGCCCCTTCGAAGCGCAGCAGCGCCACCTTGGTTTCCACCCCGCCGGGGGCAGAAAAGCCGCCCAGCGTGTTGCGGCCCAGAACCCGGTGGCAGGGAATGAGGATCGGCAGAGGATTGGCGCCGCAGGCCTGTCCAACCGCCTGCGCGGGAGCCCCGATCTCAAGAGCAATCTCCCCATAGGTGCGGGTTTCGCCCAGCGGAATGGCAGCCATGGCACGGCGCACCTGCGCATGAATCCCCTGCCCCCAGTCCAGAGGCAGATCGAAGATCACGCGCTTGCCATCGAAATATTCGGCAAGCTGGCGCAAGCCCTCGGCCACCAGCGGCGTAGCGGTATCCTGCCCCGGCCGCCAGTCCAGCGCCACCAGAATACCGTCGCGCTCGCGCAGAGAGAGAGGGCCGAAGGGGCTGTGCAAGGTCGTATCCATCCGCTGAGCATGGCATCGGCGGGCGGCAAGGGAAAGAGCTTTACAGCGCCGGTGCGCCATGGCTGACTTCCCCCTCTGCACACAGGAGCCGCCCTTGTCCTTCCAGCTTTGGCTGACCTTTGTCGCCGCCTCGACCGTTCTGCTGATGATACCGGGACCGACCGTCTTTCTGGTGCTGAGCTATGCGCTGAGCCAGGGGCGCCGCGTGGCACTGGCCACCGCCGCAGGTGTGGCCCTTGGCGACCTCATCGCGATGAGCGCCTCGCTTGCCGGGCTGGGGGCCCTGGTGCTGGCCTCCGCCAAGCTGTTCACCGCGCTCAAATGGATCGGGGCCGCTTATCTGGTCTGGCTGGGCATCAAGCTGTTCCGCAGCGCCCCCGATGCAACCCTTGGCACGGTAGCAGCGCACAGCGCGGCGCAGCCCGCGCAGGTCTTTGGCCATGCCGCAGCCGTTACCGCGCTGAACCCGAAATCCATTGTTTTCTTCATCGCCTTCGTGCCGCAGTTCATCGTGACCGGGCAGCCTCTGGCGCCGCAATTCGCCGTTCTGGTGACAACCTTCGTCACCCTCGCCACGCTGAACGTGCTGGCTTATGCCCTGCTGGCCGACCGGCTACGCCAGCGGATCGCGCGCCCGGCAGTGATGCGCGGCCTGACCCAAGCGGGCGGCGGCGCGCTTGTCGCCATGGGTATCGCCACAGCCGCCATGCGCCGCGCCGCCTAAAGCCGCAGGCCCCGGACCTGCCGGGGCTGGCGCGTCGCCGCATCCCAGCCCCGCATATCGCCCGCCATCAGAAGCGCATTCAGAATCGCCTCTTCCGTCGTCTCGATGGCAGCCTCGAACAGCGGCGACATCATCTCGTTCGGCATCAGGCCCCGCGTGGTGGCGAAGGCCAGCGCGTAATCGCCCGAACCGTTCGACAGCGCAGATCCGGTGCGCGCCAGCCCCGCGAAACTGCGGGTTGCCAGCCGTGTCAGGTTGCGTGGGCACAGCGGCGCATCTGTGGCCATCACGATCACGATGGAGCCGTCGGTATCCGCCTCAGAGGTTTCCGGCGCGGCCCGACCGTCCAGCCGCAGGGTCCCGCCGTAATTGGCCTGCACCAGCACACCCAGCATATACCCGTCGACCCGGCGCGACGCGGTGCCGATCCCGCCCTTGAGCCCGAAGGCGATGCAGCCCGTCCCGGCCCCCACGGCACCTTCCTCCACCGGGCCAGAACTGGCGGCCTCCAGCGCCTGCCGCATCTCGGCCACGGTCGGGCGGGCCGCACGAATGTCGTTCAGCCCGGAATCATTCGTCTCGCCCACCACGGCATTGATCGAAGTGACCGTTTCATTCCCCGGCAGCGCCAGTACATGCGCGACCAGCGCCTCCATCGCGCGCCCTACCGCCAGCGTGTTGGTCAGCAGGACCGGGGTTTCCAGCTCTCCCAACTCCTGCACCTGGGTCGATCCCGCGAATTTTCCAAAGCCGTTCAGCACGGCAAACCCGGCAGAAACCCGGTCACGGAACAGGTTACCGCCATGCGGCAGGATCGCAGTGGCGCCGGTGCGCGTGCGGTCGCCCTCGATCAGCGTCACATGGCCGATCCGCACGCCCGGAACATCGGTGATGGCGTTCAGCGGGCCGGGGGCGAAGCGGCCGATGGTTACTCCAAGATCACGGGCGCGCGGCATGGGCGGTTCCTTCCGGCAGGGTGGCAAAGATCTGGCGCAACAGGATGGCAAGGCTGTCGGCCGCCGGCCCCTCCACCCCCGCGCGCCGCCGCAGCATCACGCAAGAGGCATCGACCAGCGGAAAGCCCTCAGCCTCGGTCAGTTCGCGGCAATCCGGCGGGATGGCGCTGCGGGCCAGCGCCACCACCGCGAATCCCTGCCGCACCACCGTCCAGAACCCGTGCGTCGTGTCGCATTCGAACACCGAACGCCACTCGATGCCCCGCCGTTCCAGTGACCCGATCATATGGCTCTGGCACCAGTCCGACTCCAGATAGCTGGCAATTGGCAAGGGGCGGCGCAGGTGCTGCGCATGCTGGCGCGAGGTTACCCAGACCGTCGGGTCCATCGCCAGCAACTCGCCCTGCCCCGGCTGCACCACCGTGTCGAAGTAGATCATGAAATCCAGCTCTCCCGCCTCCAGCGCGGCCAGGCCGGGGATGGAATAATCGCTGCGCAGGGTCAGTTGCGCCTCGGGATGCAGATTGGCCATGGCGGGCACCAGACGCGGCAGCAACTGCTCCACATATTCCGGCGGCAGACCCAGCCGGAGCGGCGCGGTTTCGGCACGGTCCTCCATCACCTCGGCCGCGCGCGCCACCGCCGCGACGGCAGTCCGCGCATGGGGCAGCAGGCGCTGGCCCGCCGGGGTCAGCACCAGCCCGCGCGGCGCCCGCAGGAACAGGCTGTGGCCTGCGTGATCCTCCAGCCGCTTCAACTGCATGCTGACCGCCGATTGCGTGCGCCCCAGCCGCGCGGCGGCGCCGGTGACGCTGCCCTCTTCGACGAGGGTCAGGAAGCTGCGCAGAAGATCGGAGTCGAGCGGGGTCATAATATCAATTCAGATGATATCAAGCATAAAGCCTATTCGTTTGATTGAAGTCAACCAGCATGGGAGCCTGCCGGAAAGGAGACCGCCATGCCCATCCTCGCTGCCCTGCGCCGCTGGCGCGACCACCACGCCGCGCGCCGGTCGCTCGCCCGTCTGCTGGCCAAACCCGACGACCACCTGATCCACGATATCGGCCTGACCCGCACCGAGGTAGAAGCGATGGTGGCAGGGATGGATGCGCATCCGCAGTTTATCAACATGTGTGACGCCAAAGGGGAAAACCCGGCCGTCTGACACGGGCGCAGCACGTCGCCTGGCTGCCAGGGGCAGGACGGACCGATTTCCTTGCTGTAACCGTGCTGCGGGTAAGCCGATGGGAAGCAGACAAGGGCACACGTCATTTTGCTACTTGCTACCGCGAGTTCGCGAAACACTGGCCGTTGTGTTGCCCGGCCAGCCCGAGCGATGAAACCGCGCCAGCTTTTTGCTCACGAATGCCTGATCGCTTTCGCCCTGCGGCGGGACCGAAGATACCGGATTTTCGCTGGAGCAGTTAAGTCGCAGGATTTCGGCGATCTGTAATTTCGCAGCAAAATCAGAAACTTGCAGATTAAAGTGGCAGCCCGTAGGGGAGTCGAACCCCTCTTTTCAGGTTGAAAACCTGACGTCCTAACCGATAGACGAACGGGCCATGGCCGGTGGCGGCTGATTAGAGCAGCCACCGGGCGGGCGCAAGAGGAATCTTTGCGCCTAGCGGTCGATTTTCGCGCCCATGATCGCGATGGCCTGCTGGTACACGGTCGCGGCGTTCCATTGCTTGATCACGGCGAAGTTCGGCTCTCCCTCCTGATAGCCCGCGCCGGGGCGCCAGCCCTTCTGGGCGAGGAAATTGGCGGTCGAAGCCAGGGCGTCGGCCTGTTTGGTCAGGTCCACCCGACCGTCGCCGTCACCGTCCACGCCATAGCGCAGCACGTTGCCCGGCAGGAACTGGGTGTGGCCCACCTCGCCATGCTTCGCGCCCACCGTTTTCGGCGAGATCACGCCGCGATCCACCAGCATCAGCGCGGCGATCAGGTGGTCGGTGAAATACTCGCTGCGGCGGCAGTCATATGCCAGGGTCGCGATGGCCGAGACGACATTGCTGTCCCCCATGAAACCGCCGAAGCCCGTCTCCATCCCGTGAATGGCCAGCAGCGGGCCGGCAGGCACGCCATAGCGTTGCTCCAGCGCCTGATAGAAACTGGCATTCTGCGTCTTGCGCTTGCGGCCCTGCGCCACGATCGTATCGGCGCCGCGCACCTGCATGAACTTTTGCAGCGAGTATTTGAAGCTTTTCTGATTGCGGTCGGCGGCGATGGTCTTGCTGGCATAGCTCGACCCCATCAGCGCGGCGATCCCCTTGTCACCGACCCCGGCCGCTGCCGCCTCCTGCGCCATGACGGGCTTCCAGCTTTCGTAATCGGCCCCGGTATTGCTGCACGGCGCAGCAGCCGCCACACCGGACAGGCCCAGCACGGCCAGAGCCGCAACCGCAATCCCCTTGAAAGAAAACACCTGAAGAACTCCTTGGTGGGTTTTCCTCAGTCTACGGGCTGGCCCTTGGCGCGCAAGCGTCTGTTTCGTCAGCCTGCCACCCTGCGCATCACATTGCCGCCAGCGCCTTGACAGGCCCGCGTACCGCGCGCCTCATGCCCCCGAAAGCCGGAGGCCCCATGACCGCAGAATTCGACACCGAACTGGAAACCCGCCTTGTGCGTTATGCCGCCATCGACAGCCAGAGCGACGAGCGCGGCACCGCCTCGCCCAGCACGACGATCCAGCTCGACATGGCGCGCCTACTGGCGGAGGAGCTGACGGGCATCGGCGCGGCTGATGTGCAGATCACCGATTATGGCGCGGTGCTGGCCACGGTGCCCGCCACTGCGGACGGTCCGGTGGTGGGCTTTCTGGCCCATGTCGACACCGCGCCCGCCTTCAATGCGACCGGCGTGAAGCCGGTGGTGCACCGCCGTTACAACGGCGGCACGATCAGCTTTGCCGATGCGCCGGGGCTGGTGCTGTCGCCCGAGGTCTCGCCCTATCTGGGCGACAAGCTTGGCCATGACATCATCACCGCCAGCGGCACCACGCTGCTGGGCGCCGATGACAAGGCGGGTGTGGCGATCCTGATGACGATGGCGCGGCATCTTCTGGCCGATCCGTCGATCCCGCATCCGAAGCTGCGGCTGGCCTTCACCCCGGACGAGGAAATCGGCCGGGGCGTTGACAAGAGTCTGCCCGCCGATCTGGGCGCCGATTTCGCCTATACGCTGGATGGCGGACAGGTGGGCGAGGTGGAATATGAAAGCTTTTCGGCAGACGGGGCGGTGGTGAAGATCACCGGGGTTTCCGCGCATCCGGGTTATGCCAAGGGCAAGCTGGTCAATGCGCTGCATCTGGCGGCGAAGCTGGTGAACCTGCTGCCGCAACAGGCGCTGGTGCCCGAACTGACAGACGGGCGCGAAGGTTTCCTGCATCTTTACGAGATTACCGGCACCGCCGCCGAGGCAGAGTTGCGCTTCATCCTGCGCGATTTTGAACTGGACGGGCTAGAGGCCAAAGGCGCCCTGCTGCGTCAGGCTTGTGATGCGCTGGCCGCGACCGAACCGCGCGCGGCTGTGGCCTGCGAAATCCGCGCCCAATATCGCAACATGCGCTACTGGCTGGAAAAGGACATGACGCCGGTCGACCTCGCCCGCGCCGCCTGCGAGGCCGAGGGCATCGCCCCGGTCAGCGTCCCGATCCGCGGCGGCACCGACGGCTCCCGCCTGACCGAGATGGGCGTGCCCTGCCCCAATATCTTTACCGGCATGCAGGAAATTCACGGCCCGCTGGAATGGATCAGCGTGCAGGACATGGCCGCCGCGACACGGGTCTGTCTGCGGCTGGCCGGGATGGCCGTGCGAGGCTGACGCCCGGCGCGCAGGTATTGCGGGACGAAGCCGCCGTTTCCTTCGCTCGTCCTGGTGACCTGGCCCGCGCAATGCCCGGTCACCGTCTGTCCGGCAAGCCATTGCACAACGCTGTGCAAAGGCGGATGCTGCCGCCATGGCGACAGAAACCGAGTTCTCCCTGAATGGCTTGACGGACACGGCGCGACGCCACATCCGGGTGTTTCAGATACATCAGTTTCTTGACCGTTTTGCAATGGGCCTCACGGTGGCCGTCGCCGCGCTTGCGCTGACAGATCGGGGCATGGACCTCCTCCAGATTTCGTTGCTCTTCAGCATCTACTCGCTCACCACCATCGTGATGGAACTGCCGTTCGGCGGATTGGCCGACAACATCGGTCGCAAGCCGGTTTTCCTCGCGGCGGTCGTGGCCAGTTTGATTTCGCTCGCGCTCTTTCTGTCGTCGAGCGACTTCGGCGTCCTGGCTCTTTCGTTTGCCCTCATCGGCTTCGGGCGCGCGCTCCGGTCGGGCACACTTGATGCCTGGTTTGTCGAAACCTTCACAGCCGCCGCACCAGACGTTGATATCCAGCCCGCGCTCGCAAAGGCGCACTGGGCCAACGCCATGGGCCTCGCCGTCGGTGCCATTTTTGGCGGTCTGCTGCCAGATGCGTTCGGCATGGCAGCGCTGAAGTATGGGATCAGCACCTATGACGTGTCTTATGCAGCAAGCTTCGCCGCGATGGTCGGCGTCCTGATCTACACCCTGTTCGCCATCACCGAAGAACCGCGTCCGCTGAACCCACAGGCGGTCGTACAGGGCCTCGTCAACGTCCCGTCGGTGATAGCCGGGGCCGGTCTTCTGGCCCTGAAGCATCCGACAGTTTCAATGCTTCTGACGGTACTGTCGTTATTCCTGATGGCGACAAATCCGGTCGAGGTGATCTGGCCGACCCATGCCTGGCCGATGCTGGACGAAGGCTACGCGAACACCGTCATCGGTGCCCTGACTGCGGGCTACTTTTTCGCGATCGCTTTCGGTGCGTCGCTGTCACTCCATATCAGCCGGATATTCAGACGCCGCCACGCCGTCACGCTGGCGGCGATTTTCGCATGCCTTGCGGTCGTTCAGCTGGCCTTGGCGATGCAGGGTGGCATCACCGGGTTTGTCGGCGTCTTTGTCCTCTATTCCGTGATCCTCGGGGCCAGCGAAACGCCCGCGAGCAGCATCCTGCACCGCTGCGTGGAGGATCGGCAGAGGTCCACCATGCTGTCACTCCGGTCCCTCGTCCAACAACTCGGAGCCGCGACAGGGCTGGTCATGGCAGGAGCCCTGGCCGACATATACTCCACATCCGTTGCCTGGGGCGTCGGCGCCATCTTTCTGCTGATGGCAATGATCCTGAGTTTGGTATTGGCCAAACGACTGGCCGCCGGAGCCGGATAGCGGATATTCGTGCGGAATGCAGCATTTGCCGCAGCCGGATCGAATTGCCCCCCTGCGCCGCGCAGAGCCGTATCGCCCCTCACAAAGTCAGCCCCCTCAAAGCCTCCGGCGCACCGTCGCGGGGCGGCCCGGCAGGCCCAGTCGCGCGTCGTTGCGGGTCTGCTCGGACACGACCTTGCCTTTGGAGATGACGCAAAGCCGATCCGGGCGCAGGCGGAGTGCCTCGGTCGGGGTGGCGGCGTCCAGCACCACCAGCGAGGCTGTGCAGCCGGGGCGCAGGCCGTAGCCCTCCAACCCCATGATCGCCGCGTTATGTTCCGTGACCATAGTGAAGCAGCGCGCCATCTCGGCCGGGTGGGTCATCTGCGCGACATGCAGCCCCATGAAGGCCACATCCAGCATATCGGCGGTGCCGAGGCTATACCACGGGTCCAGCACGCAATCCTGTCCCCAGCCAACGGTGATGCCCATGGCCTGCATCTCTTTCACACGGGTCAGCCCGCGCCGCTTGGGGAAAGTGTCGTGCCGCCCTTGCAGGGTGATGTTGATCAGGGGGTTGGGAATCGCCGTCATCCCGCTTTCCGCGATCAGCGGCAGCAGCTTGGACACATAGTAATTGTCCATCGAATGCATCGAGGTCAGATGGCTGCCCGCCGCCCGCGCGCCCAGCCCGTGCCGTGTGACCTCGGCCGCCATGGTTTCCACATGGCGGCTATGAGGGTCGTCGGTCTCGTCGCAATGAATATCCAGCATCAGCCCGCGTTCGGCGGCGATGCGCGCCAGATCCCGCACGCTGTCGGCGCCGTTCTGCATGGTGCGTTCAAAATGCGGGATGCCGCCCACCACATCGCAACCCATATCAAGCGCGCGGACCAGATTCGCCCGCCCGTTCGGGGCGCGGTAAAGCCCGTCCTGCGGAAAGGCCACCAGTTGCAGGTCCAGATAGGGGGCGACGCGGCGCTTCACCTCCAGCATCGCCTCCACCCCGCGCAGATGGTCGGGCGTGGTATCGACATGGGTGCGGATCGCCAGAAGGCCCATGCTGACCGCCCAGTCGCAATAGCGCACGGCGCGATCAACCATTTCCTCGACGGTCGCAATCTCGCGCAACTCGCCCCAAAGGCTGATGCCTTCCAGCAGCGTGCCCGAGGCATTGACCCGTGGCAGCCCGTAGCTGAGCGTCGCATCCATGTGGAAATGCGGGTCCACGAAGGGCGGGCTGACCAGATCGCCGGTAGCGTCGATCACCCGCCCCGCCTCAGCCTCCAGCCTCCCAACGGCGGCGATGCGATCGCCGGTGATGCCGATATCGGCCACTGTCCCGTCAGGCAACATGCCGCCCTTGACCAGAATGTCGAACATCAGCGTTCCCCTTTACGATATGCCACCATCAGCGCGGCCGGCACCTCGGCCCGGCGCGACATCAGGATCAGCGCGAGGATGGACAGAAGGTAAGGCGCCATCAGAAACACCTGATAGGGCAAATGCGCGCCCAAGGGTGTCTGTTGCAGGCGGATTTGCAGCGCATCGAAGGCTGCGAACAACAGCGCGCCCAGCACCGCCTTGCCGGGCCTCCAGGCACCGAACACCACCAAAGCGATGCAGATCCAGCCGCGCCCGTTGACCATTTCAAAGAAGAAGGACGAAAAGGCCGACAGCGTCAGGAAACTGCCGCCCACGGCCATCAGGCCCGATCCCACGATGACCGCGCCCATGCGCAGCCCGGTGACGGAAAGCCCCTGCGCCTCGACCGCCGCGGGGTTTTCGCCCGCCGCGCGCACCGCAAGGCCCAGCGGCGTGCGGAACAGAACAAAGCCCACCAGCCCGGCGCAGATCAGCGCGGCCCAGGTCAGCGCGGTCTGCTGGAACAGCACCGGGCCAAGGAAAGGGATGTCGGACAGGACCGGCAGGTCCATGGGCGCGAAGGGAGTGATCTTGGGCGGGCTGGTCACCTCGGGCAGCGCCAGCCGATAGGCGAAATAGCTGGTAGAGGTCGCCAGCATCGTGACCCCCAGCCCCACGACATGCTGCGACAAGCCGAAAGGCACGGTCAGAGTGGCATGCAACAGGCCAAACAGCATCCCCGCCGCCATCGCCGCCGTCACCCCCAGCCACAGGGGCGCTCCCAGATAGACCGCCATCCAGCCTGCAAAGGCACCGATGACCATGATCCCTTCAATTCCAAGGTTCAGCACGCCCGCGCGTTCGCAGATCAGTTCGCCCATCGTGGCGAAGATGAGGGGCGAGGCGATGCGAATGGCGGCGGCCCAGAAGCTGACCGACAGCAGGATGTCGAAAAGATCGCTCATTTCCACACCACCCGATAGCGTGTCAGCATCAGCGCCAGCACCATGAACAACAGCGCCGTGGCCAGCAGCATGTCGGCAATATAAGTGGGCACGCCTGCGGCACGGCTCATGCTGTCGGACCCCACGAAAATCGCGGCGACGAACAGCGCCGAAAGCACCACGCCCAAGGGATGCAGCAGCGCCAGCATGGCGACGATGATGCCGGTATAGCCGAAGCCCGGCGACAGGTCGGAGGACAGATGCCCCTTCAGCCCCGCCACCTCGGACCAGCCTGCCAGTGCGGCAAGACCGCCGGACAGAAGGGCAGTCTTCACCAGAACCACATTCACCGGCATCCCGGCAAAACGCGCGGCCTCACGGTTCTGGCCAACGGCGCGAATCTCGAACCCCAGCGTCGTGCGGCTCTGGATCACCCAGACCACCACCGCCGCGATAAGCGCCAGTGCAAAGCCCCAGTGCAGCCGCAACCCGTCGACGATGCGGGGCAGCCGCGCCTCCTTGATCAGGGCCGGAGATTTGGGCCAGCCCATGCCCATCGGGTCTTTCATCGGGCCTTCCAGCAGGTAGCTGACGAACAGAAGCATGACGAAGTTCAGAAGCAGCGTCGTCACCACCTCATCCACGCCCAGCCGGGTTTTCAGCACGACCGGCCCCAGCAGCACCAGCGCGCCCGCCAGCATCGCGGCCAGTGCGGAAACCGGCAGCACCAGCGGCGCGCCCAGTGCCCCGGTGCCCAGCAGCACGGCGACGATGGCGCCCGCGTAAA
The DNA here is from genome assembly GCF_001303875.1 of Gemmobacter sp. LW-1. Classification (NCBI taxonomy): domain Bacteria; kingdom Pseudomonadati; phylum Pseudomonadota; class Alphaproteobacteria; order Rhodobacterales; family Paracoccaceae; genus Gemmobacter; species Gemmobacter sp. LW-1. The sequence goes on from NZ_LJSC01000037.1 coordinate 200,671, forward strand.
GCTGCGCCTCGGCGCCGATGTTCCACAGCTTCGCGCGGAACGCGACGGCGACGGCAAGCCCGGTGAAGATCAGCGGCGTCGCGCGGTTCAGCGTCTCAAGGGCCGCGAATTTCGACCCGAAGGCGCCCTTGGCGATCAGACCCAGCGTCGCCAGCGGGTCAGCCCCCGCGATCAGCGCCAGAGCCATGGCGACCAGCAGGGTTGCGACCAGCGCCAGCGCGGGCAGGCCGATCTGGCGCGACAGCGGTGGCGCGGCGATGGGATCAAGCCGCATGGTCGAACCCCTGCCCGGCCATCCACAGCCCCAGCTCCGCCGCAGTCTTGCTGCCCCGCGCAAAACCGGGCGACAGCCGCCCCTCGGACATCACATGTATCAAATCGGCCAGTCCCATGATCTCGTCCAGATCCTCGGAAATCAGCAGAACCGCTGCACCACCGTCGCGCGCCGCGATCAGCCGCGATTGCACATAGGCGATGGCGCCGACATCAAGACCGCGCACCGGCTGGTTGGCCAGAATGATCTTCGGCCCCGGCTCCAGCACGCGGCCGAGGATCAGTTTCTGCATATTCCCCCCCGAAAGCAGCCGGATGCGCGCGGCAGGACCGGGGCAGCGCACGTCATAGGCGGCGATGATGCCTTCGGCAAAACGTTCCGCCGCGCGCCAGTCCATCAGCCCGGCCTTGCTGAAACCCGTTTGCCAGTAACCTTCCAGCACGGCGTTTTCGGTCAGGGTGAAATCGGCGATGGTCCCCGTTTTGTGGCGGTCTTCCGGGATGCGGGCGATGCCCTGACGGATCGCCTCGCGCGGGGACCAGCGGGCCAGCGGGCCATCCATCGTCACGCTGCCCGAGCCGGGCAGGATCAGCCCCGAAATCAGATCGGCCAGCGCCGCCTGCCCATTGCCCGATACGCCTGCCAGCCCCACGATCTCGCCCGCCCGCAGATCCAGCGTCACCCGCTTCAGCCCCGGCGCAGCCCCCTTGTCCGGCGTCGTCACCCCGTCCAGCCGCATCAGCACCTTGCCCGCGGTGGCAGGCCGCGCCTCGGGCAGCGCGATTTCGCCGCCTACCATCATCGCGGCCAGTTCGGCACCCGAGGTTTCTGCCGTCGCCACCTCTCCCACCACCTTGCCATGGCGCAAGACCACACAGCGGTCGGCAATGGCCATGACCTCATGCAGCTTGTGGCTGATGAACAGGATGGACAGACCCTGTGCGATGGCGCAGCGCAGCGTGGCGAACAGTGCCTCTGCCTCCTGCGGCGTCAGGACAGCGGTGGGTTCATCCAGGATCAGGATTCGCGCATTGCGGTACAGCGCCTTCAGGATCTCGACCCGCTGACGTTCGCCCACGGTCAGGCTGCCAACCCGCGCATCCGGGTGCACCGCCAGCCCGAAATCGCGGCTGAGCGCCTCAACCCGCGCCCGCGCTGTCGCACGCGAGGCACCACGCGAGAACAGGCTTTCGGTGCCAAGACGAATGTTGTCGAGCACGGTCAGATTGTCGGCCAGCGTGAAATGCTGATGCACCATGCCCACGCCCGCCGCCAGCGCGGCACGCGGATTGCCCGGCGGCAGCGGCTCGCCAAACACCTCCACCCGCCCGTCATCGGCCACATAATGCCCGAACAGGATGTTCATCAGCGTGGTCTTGCCCGCGCCGTTTTCGCCCAGCAGCGCCACAACCTCGCCCCGCCGCAGCGTGAGGCTGATCGCGTCATTCGCCGTCAACGCGCCAAAGCGCTTGGTGATGCGGTCCAGCCGCATCACCACATCGCGGGGATCGCTCACGACGATTTCGGCTCGTTGTCATCAATGGCCACGGTGAAGGAACCATCCTTGATCGCGGCTTCCTTCTCGGCCACCAGCTTCATCGCGGCCTCGGGCACCTTGCCTTCAAACGTGCCAAGCGGCGCCAGCGAACAGCCGCCCGCCTTCATGAAGCTGTAGACCCCGTAGTTATCGGCCTTGAAACTGCCCGCCCTGATCGCCTCCAGCGCGGCGTTCAGCGTGGGCTCGAAATGCCACAGCGCCGAGGCCACGACGGTCTCCGGGTAATCGGCCTGCGTGTCGATCACGTTGCCAATGGCCAGAACCCCTTTCTCTTTCGCCGCGTCCGACACGCCGAACCGTTCGGCATAAAGAAGGTCGGCGCCGCCGTCGATCATCGCAAAGGCGGTTTCCTTCGCCTTGGGCGGATCAAACCATGAGCCGATGAAACTGACCTGGAATTTTGCATCCGGCCGGGTTTCCTTCACCCCCCCCATGAAGGCGTTCATCAGGCGGTTCACCTCGGGGATGGGGAAGCCGCCGACCATGCCGATGCTGCCGGTCTGGGTCATCGCGCCGGCAATGATGCCCGACAGGTAAGAGGCGTCCTGAATATAGTTGTCGAACACGGCAAGGTTCGGCACCGCCTCGTCCGGCATGAAGCTGGAGCCGAGGAGGAATTTCACATCCGGGTATTCGGCGCAGACCTCACGCGCCTCGGCCTCGGCGCCGAATATCTCGCCCACGATCAGATTGACACCGCTTTCGCAATATTCGCGCATGACGCGCGGATAATCCGTGTTCGCCACGTTTTCGGTATAGGTGTAATCCACCCCGCCCGCCGCCTTGGCGGCCTCGGCAGCAATATGGATGCGACTGACCCATTGCTGCTCCACCGGCACCGTATAGATGCCCGCAATCTTGATCGTGTCCTGCGCGAAGGCGAGGCGCGGCAGTGCCAGCCCCATAGCCGCCGCCCCCGCGCCCAGCATCAGGCCGCGCCGGGTGGCACCGAACATTACCTTGGTCATGTGAAACTCCCTGGGTGATTTGTTTTGACCAAACGGTAAAGCCTTGTCGCGATTCGTCACAAGGCCCGTGACCGGCTGAGTCGCCATGCAGCCCGTTCGCTGGCGCCACCACAGCCGTTACCCAAAGAAAATGCACAAATTTTAGGCAGCAGCAGCATCCTTCCCGCCGATCCGGGCGTTTTCTCCGCAGATCCCCCGTGCCGGACCACACAGGGCGCAGCAGGCGACACCCGGGTTTTGCAGCAGAAAGCCCGCGGCACAGGTGCTTTCATAAAACTGTCACACAACTCTTACATAGCAGTCACACGGCTCCGCTACCCCCGGCCTCAAGGACGCGAGCGGCGTCCCGCAAGCGGTCCACGGGACCAACAAGGAGCCAGGACATGACCCTGATGAAACTCACCGCCTCCACCCTCGCCATTGCCGCCGTGTCGGCCACCGCCGCCATGGCCCGCGACAATATCCAGATCGCCGGTTCCTCGACCGTGCTGCCCTATGCCACCATCGTTGCCGAAGCCTTCGGCGAAAACTTCGACTTCCCGACCCCGGTCGTCGAAGGTGGCGGTTCGGGCGCTGGCCGCAAGAAACTGTGCGAAGGCGTGGGCGAAAACACCATCGACATCGCCAACTCCTCGTCGCGCATCAAGCAGTCGGACATCGACCTCTGCAAGACCAACGGCGTCGACGAAATCATGGAAGTCCGCATCGGCTATGACGGCATCGTCTTCGCCAGCGACATTGCGGGCCCGGACTTCGCCTTCACCCCGACCGACTGGTACAACGCGCTGGCCGCCGAAGTCGTGAAGGATGGCAAGCTGGTCCCGAACACCGCGAAAACCTGGGCTGACGTGAACGCCAGCTTCCCGGCGCAGGACATTCTGGCCTTCATCCCCGGCACCAAGCACGGCACCCGTGAAGTGTTTGACGTGAAGGTTCTGGAAGCAGGCTGCAAGGCTTCGGGCGCCGAAGAGGCCCTCGTGGCCGCCAAGGGCGAAGAGGACGGCAAGAAAGCCTGCCTCGCGCTGCGCACCGATGGTCTGTCGGTCGACATCGACGGCGACTACACCGAAACGCTGGCCCGCATCGCCGCCAACAAGAACGCCATCGGCGTGTTCGGCCTGTCGTTCTACCAGAACAACACCGACAAGCTGAAAGTGGCGACGATGGATGGCGTGGTTCCCTCGACCGAAACCATCGCCTCGGGCGACTACCCGGTGTCGCGTCCGCTGTTCTTCTATGTGAAGAAAGCCCATATCGGCGTGATCCCCGGCCTGAAGGAATATCTGGAGTTCTTCGTGTCGGACGACATGGCTGGCCCGGAAGGCCCGCTGGCAGCTTACGGCCTCGTGTCGGACCCGGAACTGGCGAAAACCCAGGAAGCGGTGGCCAACGAAACCCCGATGGGTCCGCTGAACTGATCTGACCCCAGGGGTGGCGCCGCTCCCGCGCCACCCCTTTCTCTTGCCAGGCGAAAGCGACATGAGCATCGGCCTTATTACCCTCATCGTACTGGGCCTCGCGGTCCTCGGGTTCATCCTCGGGCGGCAGCGGGCCCTTTCCGCCGTCGGAGGAGACCCTCGCACGCTGCATTCGCTGCCCGGCTATTATGGCTGGTCGGTTTTTCTGTTTACTGCGGTGCCCGCGCTTCTGCTGCTGGTCACCTGGGCCTTTGTGCAGCCCACCGCCCTGAATTCCCACGTCGCCGGGATGATCCCCGCGGCGGATGTGGCAAGCTATGGCAGCACGCAACTGGTGATGGCCGATGTCCGGCGCATCGCTGACGGGCTGGATGCGGTCGCGCGCAACGCGGGGCTGGACGAAACGGGCCTTGCCGCCCTGCGCGCCGATCTGACCGATATGCGCGGCCGTCTGGCAGAGGTTGGCGTGGCACTGGGCTCCAACGTCGCACCTTCGGTGCTGGAAGCCGCCAAGGAATACCGCAGCCTGTCGGGCACCCTGCGCCTTGGCATGGCTCTGGCCGTGCTGCTGGCGGCCCTTGCGGGGCTGGGCTTCGCGCTGTGGCGCATCGACCCGCGCCAGCGCGCCCGTAATCTGGTGGAACAGTTCACGCTGGTGCTGCTGGCGGGCTGTTCGCTGATCGCGGTTGCCACCACCTTCGGCATTGTGGCCTCGCTGGTTGTCGAAAGCGTTCATTTCTTCAAACTTTACGACTTCCGTGATTTCTTCTTCTCGCTTACCTGGAGCCCGCGCTTCGGTGGCGGGTCCGAGCTTGGGCTCTGGCCGCTGGTCTGGGGCACGCTTTACGTCTCGTTCATCGCGCTGCTGGTTTCGGTTCCGGTGGGGCTGATGGCCGCCATCTACCTGTCGGAATATGCCGGCAAGAAGGTGCGCGCCTTCGCCAAACCCGCCATCGAGATCCTCGCCGGCATTCCGACCATCGTCTACGGCCTGTTCGCCCTGATCACCGTCGGCCCCTTCCTGCGCGACTGGTTCGCACAGCCGATGGGGCTTGGTTCGTCCTCGTCCTCGGTGATGACGGCGGGTCTGGTCATGGGCATCATGCTGATCCCCTTCGTCTCGTCCCTGTCGGACGACATCATCAACGCCGTGCCGCAGTCGATGCGGGATGGCTCGTTCGGCCTTGGCGCCACCAGGTCGGAAACGGTGAAACAGGTGATACTGCCCGCCGCCCTGCCCGGCATCGTCGGCGCCATTCTGCTGGCCGCCAGCCGCGCCATCGGGGAAACCATGATCGTGGTCATGGGTGCCGGGGCCGCCGCCAAGCTGGACGTGAACCCCTTCGAGGCGATGACCACCGTGACGGTGAAGATCGTGAGCCAGCTGACAGGCGATACCGAATTCGCCAGCCCTGAAACGCTGGTGGCCTTCGCCCTTGGCCTGACCTTGTTCTGCTTCACCCTCGCGCTCAACGTTGTCGCGCTGGTGATCGTGCGGAAATACCGGGAGCAATACGAATGACCGACGCAACGTCGCAAACCGGCCGGTCCGGCGCACAGCCGCGCAAGTCGCTGCATGTGACCGACGCCCGCACCCGCCGCCGCAATGCCGCCGAAGCGCGCTTCCGCTTCTACGGCGCGGCCGCCATCGCGGTGTCGATCCTCGCGCTGGTCATCCTGCTGACCTCGGTGCTGGGCAACGGCCTTGGCGCCTTCCGCCAGACCTTCATCACCATGCCGGTGGCGCTGGATGCGACTGTGCTGGACAAATCCGGCACCGGCGACATCGAGGTGATGAAGAAGGTCACCACCATCGGCTATGCCAAGGTGATCGAAAAAGCCCTGGCCACCGCGCTGGCCGAAAAGGGCATTGCCACCGACGGGCTGACGGCCAAGCAGATTTCCGGCCTGCTGTCGCAGGAGGCCGCCGCCAACCTGCGCAATCAGGTGCTGGCCGATCCCGCGCTGGTCGGACAGACGGTAGGTGTGAAACTGCTGGCGAATGGCCGCGTGGACGGGTTCTTCAAGGGCCGCGTCACCATGGACAGCGCCAAACTGGACAGCAACATTTCGCCCGAGCAGCTTGAACTGGCGCTGAAGATGCGCGAGGCCGGGCTGATGAGCCTGTCCTTCAACCCCGGCTTCCTGTTCGGCGGCGATGCCTCCGAACTGCGCCCCGAGGCGGCGGGCCTTGGCGTCGCGATCCTCGGCTCGGCCTACATGATGCTGATCGTGCTGGTGCTGGCCCTGCCCATCGGCGTTGCCGCCTCGATCTATCTTGAGGAATTTGCACCGAAGAACAAATGGACCGACCTGATCGAGGTGAACATCTCGAACCTTGCCGCGGTGCCGTCGATCGTCTTCGGTATCCTGGGTCTCGCCATCTTCATCAACTTCATGGGGCTGCCGCAATCGGCGCCCATTGTCGGCGGCCTAGTGCTGACGCTGATGACGCTGCCGACCATCATCATCGCCACCCGCGCGGCACTGAAGGCGGTGCCACCCTCGATCCGCGATGCGGCGCTGGGGGTCGGGGCCTCTAAGATGCAGGCGATCACCCACCACGTCCTGCCGCTGGCCATGCCCGGCATCCTGACCGGCACCATCATCGGTCTGGCGCAGGCGCTGGGGGAAACCGCGCCGCTGCTGCTGATCGGCATGGTTGCCTTCGTGCGCGAATTCCCGGATGCGCCGCCGGAAGGTTTCTTCGATCCGGCTTCCGCCCTGCCCGTGCAGGTCTACAACTTCACCCAGCGCGCCGATCCGGCCTTCGTGGAACGCGCCTCCGGTGCCATCATCGTGCTGCTGGTTTTCCTTCTTCTGATGAACGCGGTCGCCATCCTGCTGCGCCGCCGTTTCGAACGCCGCTGGTAAGGGGCTGAACAAATGAACGATATGCGTATTGCCGACAGAACCGTGTCCTCCGACACCGCCAAGATGACCGCGCGGGGCGTGCAGGTCTATTATGGCGAGAACCACGCGCTGAAGGATGTCGACATCGACATCCTCGGCGGCACCGTCACCGCCTTCATCGGCCCCTCGGGCTGCGGCAAGTCGACCTTCCTGCGCTGTCTGAACCGGATGAACGACACCGTGTCCATCGCCCGCGTGCTGGGCGAGATCAAGCTGGACGGCGAGGATATCTACGACAAATCCGTCGATCCGGTCACCCTGCGCGCCCGCGTCGGCATGGTGTTCCAGAAGCCGAACCCCTTCCCCAAGTCGATCTATGACAACGTGGCCTATGGACCCAAGATCCACGGACTGACCAAATCCAAGGCCGAGCTGGATCAGGTGGTGGAAACCTCGCTGAAGAAGGCGGCACTGTGGAACGAGGTGAAGGACCGCCTGCATGCCCCCGGCACCGGCCTCTCCGGCGGCCAGCAACAGCGCCTGTGCATCGCGCGCGCCATCGCCACCTCGCCCGAGGTGCTCTTGATGGATGAACCCTGTTCCGCGCTGGACCCCATCGCCACCGCCCAGGTCGAGGAGCTGATCGACGAACTGCGCAGCCAGTTCTCGGTCGTCATCGTCACCCACTCGATGCAGCAGGCCGCCCGTGTCAGCCAGCGCACGGCCTTCTTCCACCTCGGACATCTGGTGGAATACGGCGAGACGGGCCAGATCTTCACCAACCCGCAAGACCCGCGGACCGAATCCTACATCACCGGCCGGATCGGCTGACGGAGCGCGCCATGAACACCGAAAAACATATCGTTTCGTCCTTCGACCGTGATCTTGAAGGCGTGCAGGCCATGGTCATGAAGATGGGCGGGCTGGTGGAAGCCGCGATGCTGGACGCGGCCGAAGCGCTGGACACCCGCGACATCGAACTGGCCGCCCGCGTGCGCCGGGGCGACAAAGTGATCGACGAACTGGAAGAGCGTATCCACGAGGAATGCGCGCGGCTGATCGCCCTGCGCTCGCCCACCGCATCGGACCTGCGCACCGTGCTGACGGTCATGCGCATCGCGGCCAACCTCGAACGCTGCGGCGACTATGCCAAGAACCTCGCCAAGCGCGTGCCGGTGCTGAATGAAATGGCCATCGTCGCCGGGGCGACCGGCTCGATCCGGCGGATGACCAGGACCGTGGTTCTGCTGCTGAAGGATGCGCTGGACGCCTATATCATGCGTGACGCCCATATGGCGCAGGATGTGCGGCTGCGCGATCAGGAAGTGGACCAGATGTACAATGCCATCTTCCGCGAGTTCCTGACGCATATGCTGGAAGACACCCGCAACATCACGGCCTGCATGCACCTGCATTTCATCGCCAAGAACATCGAGCGTGTGGGCGACCATGCCACCGGCATCGCGGAACAGGTGATCTATCTGGTGACCGGCGCAATGCCCGATGACGAGCGTCCCAAGGACAGCGCGATCCCCGCCATCGGAACCGAGGCAGGCTGAGCCATGGCAGGACAGGATCAGCCCGCCGTTCTTCTGGTCGAGGACGAACCCGCGCAGCGCGAGGTTCTGGCCTATAACCTTGAAGCAGAAGGCTTTCGCGTGGTGCAGGCCGCCGATGGCGAAGAGGCGATGATGCTGGTGGACGAGGCGCAGCCCGACATCATCATTCTCGACTGGATGATGCCCAACCTTTCGGGGATCGAGGTCTGCCGCCGTCTGAAGATCCGACCGGAAACCCGGTCGATCCCGATCATCCTGCTTTCGGCCCGCGCCGAAGAGGTGGATCGCGTGCGCGGACTGGAAACCGGCGCCGACGATTACGTCATCAAACCCTATTCGGTGCTGGAGCTGATGGCGCGGGCACGGGCGCAGCTGCGCCGCGTCCGCCCCTCCACCGCCGGGGTGGTGCTGGAATATGATGACATCCGGCTGGACCCTGAAACCCACCGGGTCTATCGCGGCGAGAAGGTGCTGAAGCTCGGCCCGACCGAGTTCCGCCTCCTGACCACCTTCATGGAAAAGCCCGGCCGGGTCTGGAGCCGTGAGGCGCTGCTGGACCGGGTCTGGGGCCGCGACATCTATGTCGACACGCGGACGGTGGATGTGCATATCGGCCGGCTGCGCAAGTCGTTGTGTCAGTTCGGCGGCGACGACCCGCTGCGCACGGTGCGCGGCGCGGGCTACGCGCTGGGATAAGCGGTCAGAGGTCTTCCCAGCGGCTGAGTTCCTTGCGGCCGCGGGTGAAGGCGGTAAACCCGGCCATCGCGGTGCCGAACAACAGCGCGGCGATAAACGCGAGCGCCAGTTGCTCACCCGGCACCCTGCCGTGCGGGCCCCAAGTGGCGAAGTGCATCGAAAGGCCCCAAAGCACACCAAAGGGCAGGCTGAAGACAAGCAGGTTCTGCCTGAAGGTCGCATAAAGCAGCAGGCGAACCTGCCAGCCCAGCCGCTGCGCCAGATGCCACGCCAACGGAAACACCCAGAACCGCGGGATGCCCGCGCGTTCTGCTTCGGCCAGCGCGGCCGCCAGCTTGCGGCTATCATCGTCCGCCATGATCGCTCCGTTTCAGGTGCTGGTACCCTGCGCTGATCCGCGCGTCCCGGCAAGTCCTCCCAGAAAAGGCTTGGCGCGGCGCGGCTTTACCGGCACAGAGGAGGGGACAGGCAGAGGAACGAACCATGACCGATCCAGACCGCGCCTATGCGAATGGGGCCTTCATTGCAGGGGCAGATGCCTTCCCGCCCCGGTGGGAGGCTGCCGCCAGCAACTTCCGCGCGGCACTGGGCGCGCGTGCGGAATGTGGCCTGACCTATGGCCCTGCCCCGCGCCAGCAGTTCGACCTGTTCCTGCCCGAGACCGCACCGCGCGGCATTCTGGTCTTTGTCCATGGTGGCTACTGGATGGCTTTTGGCCGCGAAAGCTGGTCGCATCTGGCGGCGGGTGCGCTGGCTCGCGGCTGGGCCTGCGCCATGCCCTCTTACACGCTCGCCCCCGAGGCGCGGATTTCCTCCATGACGCAAGAGGTGGCCAGCGCCTGCACCGCCATCGCCGCGCGGCTGCCTGGCCTGCCGATGGTGGTGACCGGGCATTCCGCCGGAGGGCATCTGTCAGCCCGCATGGGCTGCGCCGACATTGCTCTGCCCGGGCTTGTGCGCGTCGTGCCGATCTCGCCCCTGGCCGATCTTGCGCCGCTGCTGGCGACCACGATGAACCAAACCCTGCATCTGGATGCGGCAGAGGCGCAGGCCGAAAGCCCGGCCTTCCTGCCCCGTCGTGCCGGGGTCGGGGCGCATGTCTGGGTCGGGGCGCAGGAACGCCCTGCCTTCCTGTGGCAGGCACGCGTTCTGTCGGAGGAATGGAATTGTCCCTGGACGGCCGATCCGGGCCGCCACCACTTTGACGTGATCGACGCGCTGGCCGATCCCGCCTCTGCGCTTTGCGCGGCCTGCATGGACGAGGTTCCGGCCCGCTAAATTTCGGCACAAGGCAGTTGTAATCGGAGCCGGCTTGTTATATTCATTTTTATGAATGTGAAATCCGAGGCTCCAATGCTGCTGCGCTCTTTCCTGCTCGCCACGCTTCTGGCCAGCCCCCTCGCCGCCACCGCCCAACCGCTTGTCCCGGTTGAGGTCACCGAATGGAAACCCGTCTATGGCCGGATCGAGGCCAAGGACCGCCTGCCCGCCCGCGCCCGCATCGGTGGCACGCTGGTCGAACTGACCGTGACCGAGGGCGATCTGGTCGAGGCCGGTCAGCCGCTGGGCCGCATCGTCGATGACAAGCTGAACTTCCAGCTTGCCGCCGTGCAGGCGCAGATCGAGGCGCTGAACGCCCAGCTTTCCAACGCCCAAACCGAATTGCAGCGCGGCGAGGATCTGCTGAAGCGCGGTGTCACCACCGCGCAACGGCTGGATGCGCTGCGTACGCAGGTCGATGTGGTGAAGGGCCAGATTGATGCGCAGACAGCGCAGGCCCGCGTGCTGCAACAACAGCAGGCCGAAGGCACCGTAACCGCCCCGGTGGCGGGGCGCGTGCTGTCGGTGCCGCAGGCGGCGGGGGCCGTGGTCATGCCGGGCGAGGCAGTGGCCACCATCGGCGGCGGCGGGTTCTTCCTGCGCATCGCCGTGCCAGAGCGCCATGCAGCACATCTCGAACAGGGCGCCGCCATCACCATCGAAACACCCGCAGGCGAATCGCAGGGCACGCTGGCCCGCATCTATCCGCTGATCGAGAATGGCCGTGTGGTGGCCGATGTCGAGGTCGCGGGCCTGCCGGACAGCTTTGTCGACGCCCGTGTCGTGGTGCGCCTGCCGGTGGGCAAGCGCATGGCGCTTCTGGTGCCTGCCGATGCCATCGCCACCAGATCGGGCCTTGATTTCGTGACGGTGAAAACCGCCGAAGGCACCGAGGACCGCACGGTCGTTCCCGGCCAGCATCACCGGATCGACGGCACCGAGATGATCGAGATTCTCTCGGGCCTGCATGAGGGCGACGAGATCGGAGCCGCGGAATGAGCCAGAAACTCGGGATTGCCGGGGGCCTCACGCGGGCCTTCATCGGCTCGGCGCTGACGCCGCTGTTCATCCTTGCCGCGTTGGCGGTGGGGCTTGTCGCGCTCATCTCGCTGCCGCGCGAGGAAGAGCCACAGATTTCGGTGCCGATGATCGACATTCTGGTCACCGCGCAGGGCCTGAAGGCCGAGGACGGGGTGAAGCTGGTCACCGAACCGCTGGAAACCATCGTAAAGGGCATCAACGGGGTCGAACACGTCTATTCGCAGACCCGCGACGATGGCGCCATGGTGACGGCGCGGTTCCTGACCGGCACGCCGTCGGATTCCGCCATCCTGCGCGTGCATGAAAAGCTGCGCGCCAACATGGATCGCATCCCGGTCGGCATCCCCGAACCGCTGGTGGTGGGGCGCGGCATTGATGATGTGGCCATCGTGTCGCTGACGCTCTCGCCCAAACCGGGCGCCGATATGACCCCCGCCGACCTGACCCGCATCGCGCGCGAACTGCGCTCCGAGGTCGCCAAGACCGAGGACGTGGGCCTGACCTACCTTGTGGGCGAGGCGACCGAGGCCATCCGTATCGCCCCCGATCCCGAACGGCTTGCGCTGTATGGCGTGACGCTGCAACAGCTTGTCGGCAAGGTGCAGCAGGCGAACCGGGCCATGAACACCGGCAAGCTGCGCGATCAGGGGCAGGAGATCGACCTTGTGGCGGGNACCCTCACCGCCCCCGCCGAGGTGGCGAATCTGCTGCTGACCACCCGCGACGGCCGCCCGGTCTATGTGGCCGATGTGGCGGATGTGGCCTATGTGCCGGATACTGGCGACACGCTGGTCAGCCACATCACCCGCAACGCCGACGGCAGCCTGAACCGCGCGCCCGCCGTGACGCTCGCCGTGGCGAAACGCGCGGGCGCCAATGCCGTGGTGGTGGCCGAGGCGATCCTGCATCGCGTCGAAAGCCTTGAAGGCCGCCTGATCCCCGAGGATATGCAGGTCACCGTCACCCGCGACTATGGCGAGACGGCCAATGAAAAGGCCAACGAACTGCTGTTCCACCTTGGCCTTGCCACCCTCTCGATCATCGGGCTGGTGCTGCTGGCAATCGGCTGGCGCGAAAGCATCGTGGTGGCCATCGTCATTCCGGTGACGATCCTGCTCACGCTGTTTGCCGCATGGATCATGGGCTACACGCTGAACCGCGTCAGCCTTTTCGCGCTGATCTTCTCCATCGGTATCCTTGTCGATGACGCCATCGTGGTGATTGAAAACATCGCCCGCCACTGGGGCATGGGGGATGGTCGCTCGCGCCCGCAAGCCGCCATCGACGCGGTGGCCGAGGTGGGTAATCCCACCATCGTCGCCACGCTGACCGTGGTCGCGGCGCTGCTGCCCATGCTGTTCGTCAGCGGACTGATGGGGCCCTATATGTCGCCCATCCCGGCCAATGCCTCGGCCGCGATGATCTTCTCCTTCTTCGTCGCCGTCATCATCACCCCTTGGCTGATGGTCAGGATCGCCGGCAAGGCGCCGGTGCATGGCCATGACGCAGGTGGCCATGGCACCCCCGGCGGCAGGCTGGGCGCGGCTTTCGCCAGCGTGGCGCGGCCTCTGCTCAAAACCAAGGCGCGCAGCCTGACCTTCCTGCTGGTCACCGCGGCGCTGTCCTTCGGCTCGCTCGCACTCCTTTACACCAAGGATGTGACGGTGAAGCTTCTGCCCTTCGACAACAAGTCGGAGCTGTCGGTCACCATCGACCTGCCGGAAGGCAGCAGCCACGAGGCGACCGACCGCGTGGCGCAGGATGTGGCGCGCGTGGTCATGGGCCTGCCCGAGGTGATCTCGGTCGAGACCCATGCCGGGACAGCGGCCCCCTTCAACTTCAACGGGTTGGTGCGCCACGCCTATGTGCGCAATTCGCCGGAGCTGGGCGAGGTGCAGATTCTGCTCGCGCCCAAGGGCGACCGCGACCGCACCAGCCATGACATCGCGCTGGACATCCGCCAGAAGCTCGCCGGAATCGACATGCCCGCGGGCACGGTGCTGAAAACGGTGGAACCGCCGCCCGGCCCGCCGGTCATGGCGACCCTGCTGGCCGAGGTCTATGGCCCGACGCCGGAAATCCGCCGCGAAGCCGCCGCGAAGATCCGCGCCGCCTTTGAACAGGTGCCCTATATCGTCGATGTCGACGACAGCTATGGCACCGCCGCGCGGCGGCTGCGGGCCACGATCTCGACCGATGATCTGAAGTTCTTCTCGGTGCAGGAAAGCGATGTCTTCGACACGCTGGCACTGCTGAATGCCGGGCAAACCGTGGGTTATTCGCATCGCGGCGAGGGGCGGCAGGCGCTGCCCATCGTGATCGCGCGGGACAAATCCGACCGGATGCTGGACGAACGCTTTCTGTCCACGCCCATCCCCGCCAACACCCTGCCCGGCGCGCGCGGCGTGGTCGAACTGGGCGATGTGGTCCGCATCCGCGAGGAACAGGCCAGCTTCCCGATCTTCCGCCACAATGGCCGCGCCGCCGAGATGGTGACGGCAGAACTCGCCGGGGATTACGAGGCGCCGCTTTACGGCATGCTCGCCGTCGCCGATGCGGCGGAGAACATGGACTGGCCCGAGGGCATGAAGCCCGAGATCAGCCTGCATGGCCAACCCGAGGATGAAAGCCACGTCACCCTGCTGTGGGATGGCGAGTGGGAGGTCACCTTCGTCACCTTCCGCGACATGGGGGCGGCCTTCGCGGTGGCGCTGCTGGGCATCTATATCCTTGTCGTGGCGCAATTCGGCAGCTTCCGCCTGCCGCTGGTGATCCTGACGCCGATCCCGCTGACCTTCCTTGGCATCATGGCGGGGCATCTGATCTTCAACGCACCATTCAGCGCGACCTCGATGATCGGCTTCATTGCGCTGGCGGGGATCATCGTGCGCAACTCGATCCTGCTGGTGGATTTCATTCGCCATGGGCCGTCCGATGTAGGGCCGGTGGAGTTGCTGATCCAGGCGGGCGCCATCCGGTTCAAGCCGATCCTGCTGACCGCCATCGCGGCGATGATCGGGGCGGTGGTGATCCTCGCGGACCCGATTTTTCAGGGGCTTGCAATCTCGTTGCTGTTCGGGCTGCTCAGTTCGACCCTGCTGACGGTTCTGGTAATCCCGGCGATCTATCGCGTCTTCAAGACCTGACCGTCGCGATAACGTCAATTGGGGGGCGGTTCCGCCCCCACCCTTTTTTACGGCTCAGATCACCTCGATCCAGTTGCGCAGCGCAGACAACGTGCTGATCCCCTCAATGTGAAGATTACCCGCATGGCCGAAATCCAGCTCGACCGCTGATCCAAGATCATGGCCCCAGCGCGCCACGATCTGCCCCGCAGTCTTGCCCCGGATCATGCTCAGTGCACTGTCGTCCAGCCACAGCCGGTCCCCCTCGCGCCCGTCGAAATCGCGGATACTGTCCTTACCGCCCCTGAAGACAAAGCGGTCGGCGCCCGAGCCGCCGATCAGAATGTCATTTCCCGCGCTGCCCTCCAGCGTATCGCGCCCGCCACCGCCAATCAGCAGATCATCGCCCCCGCCACCAATCAGCCAGTTCGCAGCCCCGTTCCCGCTCAGCCGGTCATCGCCGGCGCCGCCACGCACCCCTTCGATCTGGCGCAGCAGATCCATCCCCTCCGCCGTGGCCTGCGGTCTGACCAGTGACAGGTTCACCGTCACATCGCGGCGGGTGTTAAATACTGCCCAGTCAAAACCCTTGCCACCGATGAGCGTATCATTCCCGGCCCCGCCGGTCAGTGTATCCGCCCCCTTGCCACCATTCAGCAGGTCATCGCCCGCCCCTCCGGTCAGCCGGTCCTCCCCTGCGGCACCGTAAAGCAGGTTGTCCCCTGCATTGCCGGTCAGCCTGTCCGCGCCACCGCCACCGCGCAGCCCTTCGATACCAGACAGACGGTCGATGCCATGGCCCGCGATATCCTGCGCGCCCTTCTGCGCAAGCGAGACCTGCACCCCGCGCGTGCCGGCATAGACCGCCACATCCACTCCGGCGCCGCCTTGCAGCCGGTCATTGCCGGGGCCACCGATCAGCACATCATCGCCCGCACCGCCCCGCAGGCGGTCATTGCCCGCGCGCCCCGCCAGCGTATCCTGCCCCGCCATGCCGTCGAGCCGGTTCGCCGCCGCATCCCCCAACAGCCGGTCCCCGGCAGAGCCGCCCCGCACGCCCTCGACCCCGGACAAAAGATCGCGTCCCTGCCCGGTTTCCTGCGCCCCCCAGATGGCAAGATCGACTTTCACCGGGACAGACCCGGCAAAGAACGCCCAGTCGAACCCGGCGCCGCCGATCAGCGTATCATTGCCCCCATCGCCGGACAGCTTGTCATTGCCACCCCGCCCGTCGATCAGGTCATCGCCACCGTCGCCCGAAATCCGGTTCGCCCTGCCATCGCCACGCAGCCGGTCGTCGCGCCAGCCCCCTCTCAGGTTCTCGATCCCCTCCAGCAAGTCGCGGCCGCGACCGCCGGTGTTCTGCCAGCCGGTGAGGGCCAGATCGACCCGTACCTGCGCCCGCCCGGCATAGACGGCCCAGTCCTGCCCCTTACCGCCGAGCAGCCGGTCGTCGCCATCATTCCCGATCAGCGTGTCAGCCCCGGAACCGCCCATGAGCCAGTCATTGCCGTCACCGCCATCCAGCAGATCGGCCCCACCCCCGCCGGTCAGGGCGTTTGCCCCGTCGTTCCCCGTGATCACATCGGCGCGGCGACCGCCTTTGACATCCTCGATCCCGCGCAGCACATCGCCCAGCGCCGCACCGGCATTCACGCCTGCCAGCGCCAGATGGATCACAACCGGCTGTCGCGCGCCCTGATAGCTGACGCAATCGCGGCCTGGGCCTCCCACCAGCGTATCGGCACCCTGACCACCCTTCAGCGTATCGGCACCCGCCCCGCCGTCCAGCAGGTCATCACCACCGCCACCGGCCAGCCGGTCATCGCCATCGCCGCCGCCCAGCCGGTTGGCCCGGTCGTTGCCCCGCAAGGTATCGGCAAAGCGGCTGCCCGCCAGATCCTCGATCCCGTCATAGCGATCCCCCTGCGCCGCGCCGCCACCGCGCCCCGTGCCCAGATCGGCCAGAACCGCCCGGGACATCGTGTCGTAATCCACCAGATCGCGGCCATTGCCACCGACCAGCAGGTCCCCCCCGCCCGAGCCCTCCAGCGTGTCGTCCCCCGATCCCCCCGTCAGCGTTTCCGCGCTGGCAGCGCCGGACAGCCGCCGCCCGGCGACCACCGCAGGCGCCACCACATGCCAGAGACCGAAGATATCAGACGAGGCAAAGGTCGCCGGGTCGATATTGCGCCCATCCGCGCTGTAGACATACAGCGCCTCGTCTCCCCAGCGGATGACGAGACAGCCGGTGCGCCCCTTCATCGGCAGCACCTCGACCGAATAGATCCGGCCCCAGCCGGAAAGGTCCAGCCGGTCCACGCCCAGCGTGAAATCGCGGATGACATCGGTCTCACCATCCGCCGCCAGCACAAAGACATCGGCACCCGGCCCGCCCCACATCTCGTCCGCGCCCTTGCCGTCCATCAGAATGTCATCCCCGGCGCCCCCCGAGAGCGTGTCATCCCCCGCCATGCCGGCGATCAGATCGTTGGTATCTCCGCCCGCCAGGGACTCTGCGCGCGATGACCCGATGATTTCGGGTGCCAGCACACCAGGATCGACGCTGATGCGATGCAATCCCCGGCCTTCACCCGCAATGACCAACTCGATCCGCCCGTCGGTCACTACAGCCGTGATGGCCGTCACATTATCCAGCGCCAGCCGGTCGTCCTTCAGCACCACACCCGCATGAATAAGCCGCCCGTCCGGCATCAGGACAAAAGCCGAAATCCCTTCGTCTCCGCCCCCCGCGAACAGGAAGACCCGGTCGCCCACCACCGCCGTGGCGATGGCCTGCACGGACTGGAACCGGGTATCCAGCGTGTCGATGACATGATCGGTCAGAACCGCCACTCCGTCGGCATCGACCCTGATGACCGAAATCGAGGAGGAGCCGGCTCCTGCCACGAAAAGCCATTGCCGCCCTGCCGCCTCGGCCACTGCCAGCGCCGACGGGTCGGAAATTCCCATCCCTGCCGAAGCGCCGACAGTGCTGGTGGCCTTGAGCGTGCCCGCCGCCGTGACCTGCCAGACCGTCAGCCCGTCAGAGAGACTGGACAGCGAGACAAGGAAGGTCTTGCCGACGCTGCGCAGCACCTCCAGCGCCGCCACCTCGACCGTCTGATCCTCCGCCGCCAGCGCCACCGCGTCGCGCAGCACCATGCGGCCCGCCCCGTCCAGTGACCAAAGCTGCAACTGCCCCGAACTCTGCCCGGCGATTGCCGCGAAGGTCTGGCCATTGCGGCTGAAGAAGGCCTGCGCGCTTTGTATCCCGTCGGGACCATCCTTCAGACCCAGCCAGCGGTCGATGCCGCCTGCCTTGTCCAGCCAATAGGCGCCCGGCCGCGTGCCCCAGCCGCCTGTCCAGACAAGGATCGGCCCGTCGTCGAGGTTCACCTGCGACAGTTTTGGCGGTGCCGACATCCAGACGCCGGTGGCCAGACCCTGCTGGTCGATTAGCCGCAACCCTGCACCGCTGTCCGTCAGCTCCAGCGCGAGGATGCCTCCCCCCGCGCGGGTCGTCGTATAGACATAGGCAACGCCATCCACGAGGCGCGTGCATATGTCGGTAATGCCCGCAATCATTTGCGAAGCCGCGGCCCGGAACGAGCCGATGACCCTGAACCCCAGCACCTCTTCCCCACACACCACATGTCACACCCAAGGTCAGGATGCGGGCAAGGTGCTGAGCCGGGGCTTAACGAAGCATGGCAGGGCCGGGCAGCCCGGCGGCATTAGCGAGGCGGTTGGGCCGGAGTTAATTCAAATGAAAGGAATTGGGCGGGCGCGATCAGCGCCCCACCCCGACATAGGTTTCAAACCCGGCGGCCAGAACCTCGTCCCGGTCATAGACATTGCGCAGGTCACAGAGGCGCGGGCGCTCCATCTTGCGGGCCAGCTTGCCCATGTCCAGCGCGCGGAACTCGTTCCATTCGGTCAGAAGCACGATCAGATCGGCCCCCTGCGCAGCACCATAGGGGCTTTCGACCCATTTGACGCCGGGCAGCAGCGCCTCGCCCTCGCGCCGCCCCTCGGGGTCGACCACGCGAACCTTTGCCCCCGCCCCGACCAGCGCCGGAATGATCGTCAGCGAGGGCGCATCGCGCATGTCATCGGTGTTCGGCTTGAAGGTGACGCCCAGAACAGTGATCACCTTGTCGCGCAGCTGACCGTCGCAAAGATCTTCGATCTTCTCGATCATGCGGTGCTTGATTTCCTCGTTCACGCGGATGACCGTTTCGGTGATCTGCATGGGCACGGCATGATCCTGCCCGATCCGCGCCAGCGCCTTGGTATCCTTGGGGAAACAGCTTCCACCATAGCCCGGTCCAGCATGCAGGAATTTGGCACCAATCCGGCCATCCATCCCGATACCCTTGCTGACCGCCTTCACATCGGCCCCCACCCGCTCGCACAGGCGGGCAATTTCATTGATGAAGGTGATCTTGGTCGCCAGAAAGGCGTTGGCGGCGTATTTGATCATCTCGGCGGATTCGAGATTGGTATAGACCACCGGGAAATCACGCAGGCTCAGCGGGCGATAGATGTCAGCCATCACCTTGCGGGCGCGTTCGGTTTCCACCCCAACCACCACCCGGTCAGGGCGCATGAAATCGTCAATGGCCGCGCCTTCGCGCAGAAATTCGGGGTTCGAGGCCACGTCGAATTCCTTGCCGCCCGCCGTTTTCGCCACCGCCTCGGCGACCCTGCGATTGGTGCCCACCGGTACGGTGGATTTGGTGACGATGACGGTATAGCCATCCATCGCCGCGCCAATCTCCTCGGCCGCCGCCATCACATAGCGCAGATCGGCATGACCGTCGCCGCGCCGCGTCGGTGTGCCCACCGCGATGAACACCGCATCCGCCCCGGCCACCGCCGCCGCCAGATCCAGCGTGAAGGACAGGCGACCCGCAGCAACGTTTTTGGCCATGAGCTGATCAAGACCCGGCTCGAAAATCGGCACCTCGCCTGCGCGCAGTTTTTCGACCTTGGCCGGGTCCTTGTCGACGCAAATCACGTCATGCCCGAAATCCGAGAAACATACGCCGGAAACCAGCCCGACATAGCCCGTCCCAATCATCGCAATCTTCATCTGCACGCCTGCTCTTGCGGCCTTCACCGGCCGGTTCCACTGTGCCTCACAGCAAGTTCCGGTCTAGCGTGCGGCAACGGGCGGTGTCAAAGCCCGTGCCACCGAAGGGTCAGCTTTTCGTGGCCAGAACCGAAGGCGTGATGCTGCGACGGTTCAGCATGGCCTCGCGCCAGGTGATGTAACTGACCGCTGCGATGATGACGCCGCCGCCCGCCAGAACCCAGATATCGACCGTTTCGTGAAACACGACATAGCCCAGCAGCGTCGCCCACAGGAGTTGCAGAAAGGTTACCGGCTGCGTCACCGTCAGCGGCGCCACCGCGAAAGCGCGCGTCATGCAGTAATGCCCCGAGGTTGCAAAGGCCGCGACCCCGGCAAGTGCCACCAGTTGCACGGGCGTTACCGGCACCCAGACCGCCAGCGCGAAGGGCGCAAGGCCCAGCGTGACCATCAGGCTCATCATCGCCACCACTGCCCCGGCGGAGGCCATACCGCTCAGCCGTTTCGCCACCAGATAAGACCCGGCAAAGCCGAAGGCCGCCGCCACCTGTGCCAGATGGCCGTCCGTCACCTCGCGCATCCCCGGTCTCAGGATGACCAGCGCGCCAAGGATCGCCACACAGACCGCAAGGATGCGGCGCATCGCCAGTTTCTCGCCCAGAAACACCGCCGCGCCCACGGTGACCAGCACCGGGTTGAGATAGCCGATCGCCGTCACCTCGGCCACCGGCAGCCGCGCCATCGCGTAGAACCAGCAGATCACCGCCACGGTATGCACGGCCCCCCGCAGTGCGAACAGCCGCATCGCGCCGGGGGCAAAACCGCCCCGCAGCACCGGGCCCAGCGTCGGCAGCAGGAACATCACCCCGAAGGCAAAGCGCAGGAAGGCGCCCTGCGCCGCTGGCAGATCGGTGCCGAGCCAGCGCACCAGCCCGGTAACCCCGACGAAGCTGAGCCCTGAGGCCAGCATCCACATCACACCCTCGACGGGTTTCATCTCGCGCGTCCGATCCATGGTTCGACCCAACCGCAAGGGCCGGGCCGCCGCAAGGACGGCTTTGTCACCGCTACAATCATCCCAGCGCCAGCGCCGCCGCCAGCGCCCACATGATGCAGCCCACCGCCGCCTCCAGCACCACCCAGGCGGCGGGCCGGGCAAAGACCGGCGCCAGCAGGCGCGCGCCATAGCCAAGCGCAGCAAAGAAGCTCAGCGAGGCCGCCGCCGCCGCGATCCCGAACGCAAGCCCGTGCGGTGCATATTGCGCCGAGACCGAGCCGATGAAGACCAGCGTATCCAGATAGACATGCGGATTGGCCCAGGTGAACATCAGGCACATGGTGACAACCCGGCGCAGCGGCACCGGCTCGCTTCCCTTCGGCACCAGTGCCTCGCCCCCCTTCAGCGCGGCGCGGAACCGCAAGGCGCCATAGACCAGCAGGAACGCCACGCCCAGCCAGCGCATCGCCCCCCCGAACCACGGCAGCGCCGCCGCGATGGCGCCAAACCCCGCGACCCCGGCAGAGATCAGCAGCGCATCCGAGGCGGCACAGATCGCCACCACCACGCCCACATGCTCGCGCCGCAGCCCCTGCCGCAGCACAAAGGCATTCTGCGCCCCGATGGCCGCGATCAGGCTCAGCGAGACCAGATAGCCCGCAACCACCGCCTCAAGCATGGCTCAGCCCCCGCAGCACCGCCATCGCCTTTTCAGCATCCTTTGCTGGCAGGAAGATGTGGTCGTGATGAAATCCCGCCACCATATTGGCGCTGATCCCGGCCTTGGCCAGCGCCCCCGAAACCGCCGCCGTCAGCCCCACCGCCTCCAGCGCCGAATGCACGGTCAGGGTGATGCGCGCCATTGGCCCTTCCGCCGCGAACCCCGCCGCGCGCAGCGCCACCATGGGGGCGATGACGGTCAGCCCCTCGGCCTCGCGCACCAGGGCGAACCAGTCCAGCCCCTCGGGCAATGGACCTGACACCACCGCATAGCCCCAGTCCTGCCCCTCCGGCTTCGGCGCCATTTCCGCCAGAAGCCGCGCCAGATCGGTTTCGCCTGCCATATGATCCTCCGTTTCCGGCTTGACTTAACGGCGCGGCCTGGGCGCAATCCAGTTAATCTTTCTGTGCCTGATGAAGTTCTGCTAATGTTAGACTATCCTAATCTCGCGGCCCTTGCCGCCGTCCACCGACGGGGCGCCTTCGATCTGGCCGCCGCGCAGCTGGGCATCACACCCTCTGCCGTTTCGCAACGGGTCAAGGCGCTGGAGGATCGCATCGGCAGCCTGCTGATCCGCCGGGGCCAGCCCTGCATCGCCACTGAAACTGGCCTGCGCCTGATCCGCCACTTCGATGAGGTGATGCTGCTCGAAGCCGCGCTGCCCCTGCCCGACCCGCAACCCGCCACGCTGCGGATCGCGGTCAATGCCGACAGCCTCGCCACCTGGGTTATCCCGGCGCTGGCCGCAGTTGAAGGAATGCTGTTCGACATCGTGATCGACGATCAGGACGTCAGCCAGGACTGGCTGCGCACGGGTGAGGTGGCGGGCGCCATCACCTCGCACCCCGGCCCGCTTCAGGGCTGTGATACGCTGCCGCTTGGCATCCTGCGTTACATCGCCGCTGCCAGCCCCGGTTACATCGCACGCCATCTGCCCGCGGGCCCGACACGGCCCGCCATGGCGCGTGCCCCCGGCATGACATTTTCTGACAAGGACCGCCTGCAATCCCTTTGGTTACGGCAAAATCTTGGCAGCGAAATTGCCTTTCCCACACATCGCATCGCTTCGTCGCAGGGTTTTGTCGATGGCGCGCTGGCGGGCCTTGGCTGGGGGATGCTGCCCCTTCTGCAAGCCGCGCCGCATCTGGCCACGGGCCGGCTGCGGGAGCTGATCCCAGACACGCCGCTCGATACCCCGCTGCACTGGCAGTTCGCCCGCCGCACCGCACCTGCGCTTGCCCCGCTCAGCCGCGCGCTGCAACAGGCAGCCCGTCAGGCGCTGATCACAGCCTGACCCAATTGCTTCTTGCAAAAATACTCAGATTCCAACCCCGCCATCCGGCACGCCATAAGAAAAGGGCCCCCGCATCACTGCGAGGGCCCTCTGTTTCCACCACCCGTTCAGGCCAGTTGCGCCGCCACATCCTCGGGCACGTCGAAATTGTGGGTGACGGTCTGCACGTCGTCATCCTCTTCCAGCAGGTCGATCAGACGCATCAGCTTTTGCGCAGTTTCCAGATCGACCTCGGTCAGCGACTGCGGCTTCCAGATCAGCTTCGACTCCGTCGATTCCCCCAGCGCCTTTTCCAGCGCGTCCGAAACTTCGGACAGGCTCTCGACCGAGCAATAGATCCAGTGGCCCTCGTCATCCGATTCCACATCGTCGGCCCCGGCGTCCAGCGCCGCCATCATCACGTCATCGGCGGATCCGGCCGAAGCGGGATAGGAAATCTCGCCCACGCGGTCAAAGCTGTGCGAAACCGAGCCGGTCTGCCCCAGATTGCCGCCGCATTTGGTGAAATAGCTGCGCACGTTCGAAGCGGTGCGGTTCAGGTTATCGGTCATCGCCTCGACGATGATCGCAATCCCGTTGACGCCGTACCCCTCATACCGGATCTCGGTATAGCTTTCGGCATCGCCGCCGATCGACTTCTTGATGGCACGTTCAATCACGTCCTTCGGCATCGAAACGGCCTTGGCCGCCTTCACCGCCAGACGCAGACGCGGGTTCTTGTCGGGATCGGGATCGCCCATCTTGGCGGCGACGGTGATTTCCTTCGCCAGTTTCGAAAACATCTTCGAGCGCAGCTTGTCCTGCTTGCCCTTGCGATGCTGGATGTTCGCCCATTTCGAATGGCCTGCCATGGCCTCTTCTCCCGGTCCCGTATGTATGATGCGCCCCTCTACACCACAGCGGGGGACTGCGGCAACCCCCCGCCCGGCGGCGCGGATCAGGGGAACAGCGGCCAGATCAGCGGGATCAGCGCCGAACAGAGCAGCCAGGTGATGATGTTCAGCGGAATCCCGATCCGGGTGAAATCAGTGAATTTGTAGCCGCCGGGGCCATAGACCATCATGTTGGTCTGGTAACCGATGGGCGTCGCGAAGGCGAGCGTGGCCGAGAACATGACCGCCACCGCGAAGGGCCGCGGATCGGCACCCAGCTGGCGGGCGAGTTCAATGGCAATGGGCGTGTAAAGCACGGCCACCGCGTTGTTCGACAGGAACTCGGTCAGCACCACGCCCAGCAGATAGACCACCATGATCATGGCAAAGGGCGGCAACTCACGCATGAACGGTTCGACATGCGTCACGATCAGCGCGACCGCCCCCGATTCCTCCAGCCCCTGCCCCACAGCGATCATCGCGAAGATCATCGCCAGTAGACGGCCATCAACAAACCCCAGTGCCTCGTCACTGTCGACACAGCGGGTCACGAGGATGATCGTCACGGCAAACAGGCCCAACACATAGATCGGCGCGAAATCCATCGCGGACAGGATGACCACCGCGGCCAGCGCACCGATGGCGATGGGCGCCTTGCCCCGGCGATAGGCACGCTGCTTGGGCTTCGACACATCGACCATGTCCATGTCATCGGCGAGCCGCTTGATGTCCTCGGCGCTGCCTTCCAGCAGCAGCGTGTCGCCCACCTGCACCACCAGTTCATCCAGCTGGCGCCCGATGTTCTGGCTCTTGCGATGCGCCGCCAGCACATAGACACCATAGCGCCGCCGCAACCGCATCTCGCCCAGTGATCGGCCGATCATGCGGCAGCCCGGCGTGATCAGAACCTCCACCGTCTCTGTCTGCACCGAGGACAGCTTGTCGACGATGCGCATGTCCGTGCGGTTCTGCATGTCCAGCAGTTCAGACATCTCGGTGCGCAACACCACCCGGTCCCCGGCATCCAGCACCACCGCTGCCAGATCGCGGCGCAGCGACAGGTCGCCCCGCAGCACGTCGATCACCCGGACACCTGCCCGCTTGAACTGCTGCACCTCCAGCACCGGCGTGCCGATCAGCACCGAATCCTCGGGGATCGCCACTTCGGTGAAGTATTTCATGCGCTTGCGTTCACCCAGCATCGAGGCCATCGACTGCCGGTCCGGCAGCAGCCGCCGGGCGAAAACCGCCTGATAAAGCCCGCCCACGATCACGACGGCAATCCCCAGCGGCGCAATCTCGAACAGGCCGAAATGCGGCATGCCCGCGCTATGTACCACGCCATCGACCAGAAGATTGGTCGAGGTGCCGATCAGCGAGATCATCCCCCCCATCACCGTCATATGGCTCAGCGGGATCAACATCTTTGACGGGGAGGAGCCAATGCGCCCGGCGATCTGGATGACCACCGGAATCATCACCGCCACCAGCGGCGTATTGTTCATGAAGGCCGAGGCAATGGCGATGAAGCCGTAAAGCACGAAGATCGTCATCTTCGGCCGGCTGCCGACATGCGCTTCGGCATAACCGATCAGCATTTCCACCGATCCGGTGCGCACCAGCCCGCCCATCACCATGAACATCAGCGCGATGGTCCAGGGGGCGTTGTTCGACAGAACACCCAGCGCTTCCTTGTAGGGAAGGATGCCCAGCAGGATCATCACCGCTGCGCCGGCGATTGCCGTCACCTCGACCGGAAAGACCTCTTTCACGAACAGGACGAACATCACCAGCAGGATGCCGATGGAAACGAAAGCCTGACTGTCCTGCGCAAGTTCGATGCCGAACATGGATGTCTCCGCTATACTCGACTGACTTGGTAGATAATTATTCTCCATCTGGCAAAGGAAAGTTTTGCCAGATCCTGTCAAACAGCCGAAAAAGGAAAACTCTCTCTCGCCGGCCCGCGTCGCGAAATCCTGTCCGGTCCGCGCGCCGGGATCAGGGCCGCGTCTCCTGCAAACGGCCCCCGATGCGGATCATCCGCACCGACAGCGCCTTGCCGCTGCGGTCATCGGTCTCGACCAGCACACCCGACAGCGTGGCCGGGCCGTTGGCCGGGCTGAAACGGTCCTTCGGCATGCCGGTCACGAAGCGCCGCATCGGCTCCAGCTTCTCCATGCCGATGACCGAATTGTAATCGCCGCACATACCCGCATCGGTCAGATAGGCGGTGCCGCCACTCAGGATCTGCGCATCACCCGTCGGCACATGGGTATGGGTGCCGACAACAAGGCTCGCCCGTCCGTCGCACCAGTGGCCCATCGCCATTTTCTCGCTGGTGGCCTCGCAATGCACATCGACAACGATCGCCTGCGCCAGACCGCCCAGCGGATGCGCCTTCAGCACCGTGTCGATGGCGGAAAACGGGTCGTCGAAGGGCCGCTTCATGAAAACCTGCCCCAGAACCTGCGCCACCAGCACCTTGCGCCCGCGCGCATCCGAAAACAGCCGCGCGCCCTTGCCCGGTGCCAGTTTGGCGAAATTGATTGGCCGCAGGATGCGGTTTTCCTGCTCGATGAAGGGCAGCATGTCCTTCTGGTCAAAGGCATGGTCACCCAGCGTCAGACAATCCGCCCCCGCCGCCAGCAGAGCCTTCGCATGCTCTGCCGTCAGCCCCATGCCCGACGAGGCATTTTCGCCGTTCACCACGACGAAATCGAGCCCCCATTCAGCGCGCAGGCCCGGCAACCGCTCCACGATCGCCGCACGCCCCGCGCGCCCCATCACATCGCCAAGAAACAGGATCTTCATGGGAAATCCCTAGGCCCGCATCGGCGTTCGCGCAAGGCTCCTGCCCTGCTTCTTGTGAAAATACTCCGGGGTCCGGGGCAGCGCCCCGGTCCGCAGGTCAGTCCTGGCGCGACCGCCGGAACCGGGGGCCAGCCCCCGGACCCCCGGAGTATTTCAGGCAAGAAGCAAGAGGATGCACTGGTCGCGGGGCGGCAAACGGCTATCTTGGCGGCATGAGCATCCTGCCCCCTGCCCTCTCTGACTGGTTCGCCACGCAAGGCTGGCAGTTGCACCCGCATCAGATAGCGATGCTGGAGCGCGGGCAGGATCGCTCAACCCTGCTGATCGCGCCGACGGGCGGGGGCAAGACACTTGCCGGATTTCTGCCATCACTGGCCGAAATCGCGGCAGATCCGCGCGCTGGCTTGCACACGCTCTACATTTCTCCGCTCAAGGCTCTGGCAGCCGACATCCGTCGCAACCTGCGGCGCCCGGTCGAGGGGGTGGGACTGCCCATACGTATCGAGGACCGCACGGGCGACACGACCTACACCCAGCGCCGTCGCCAGCGCGCCGATCCGCCGCATATCCTGCTGACCACGCCGGAAAGTCTTGCGCTGCTGCTGAGCTATGAGGATGCGCCGCGCATCTTCGCCGGATTGCGGCGGGTGGTGGTGGATGAGATTCATGCGCTGGCCGAAAGCAAGCGGGGCGACCAGCTGATGCTGGGGTTGGCACGGCTGGAAAGGCTCGCGCCGGGGCTGCGGCGGGTAGGGTTGTCGGCCACCGTGGAAGATCCCGACGCGCTGGCGCAGTTTCTGGGCGCCGGGGCGCAGGTGCTGGAAGCCGATCCCGGGCCGGAGCCGGATATCGCCATGCTGGACACCGGCGCACCGCCCCCCTGGGCAGGCGGTGGAGGACGGCATGCCATTCCGGCGATTCTGGAACAGGTGAAGCGCCACCGCACCACGCTGATCTTCCACAATACCCGCGCGCAGGCCGAGATCTTTTTCCATCACCTGTGGCTCGCGAATGATGAAAGCCTGCCCATCGCCATCCATCACGGCAGCCTTGCCCGCGAAAGCCGCGAGAAAGTCGAGGCGGCGATGGTCGCCGGGCAGTTGCGGGCGGTGGTCTGCACCGGCACGCTGGATCTGGGGATCGACTGGGGCGACGTGGATCTTGTGATACAGGTCGGCGCGCCGAAGAACGTCAAGCGGTTGGTACAGCGCATCGGGAGGGCGAACCACCGCTACAACGCGCCGTCGAAGGCGCTGCTGGTGCCCGCGAACCGCTGGGAAGTGGTGGAATGTCAGGCCGCGCTGGAGGCGGTGCGCGCCCGCGATCTGGATGGCGAGCCGCGCGGCCCCGGCCCGCGCGACGTGTTGTGCCAGCATATCCTCGCCACGGCCTGCGCCGGTCCCTTCGCGGCCGATGCGCTTTATGCCGAGGTCATCAGCGCCGGGCCCTATGCGGGGATTTCACGCCCGGAGTTCGACGCCTGTCTCGAATTCTGCGCCACCGGCGGCTATGCGCTGCGCGCCTATGACCGCTGGCAACGGCTGATGCTGCGGGACGGGCTCTGGCAGTTGCGCGATCCCCGCGCGGCGGCGGTGATCCGGCAGAACCTTGGCACGGTCATCGACACCGAGGTGCTGAAGGTCCGTCTGCGGGGCCGGGCGCAGCCTCTGGGCGAGGTTGAGGAAGGCTTCGCCGCCAGCCTTACCCCGGGCGATACCTTCCTGATCGGCGGCGAGATCGTGCGCTACGAGGGGTTGAACGAGCTGACGGTAGAGGTATCGCGCAGCCCCGGCCGGGATCCGAAGGTCGCAGTATTCAATGGCACCAAATTCGCCACATCCACCCGACTGACCGACCGCATCCTGCGCCTGCTGCAACAACCCGCCTGGCCTAATCTGCCCGCCCATACCGCCGAATGGCTGGCCTTGCAGCGCGAGGTGTCGTCCATGCCCGGCCCCGACAGCCTGCTGTGTGAGAGCTTCCCGCATGAGGGCCGCGAGCATCTGTGCGTCTACGGCTTTGCCGGGCGCAATGCGCAGGCGACGCTGGGCATCCTTCTGACGAAGCGGATGGAGGAAACCGGCCTTGCCCCGCTGGGCTTCGTCTGCACCGATTACGCGACGCTGATCTGGGGGCTGGAGCCGGTGCTGGAGGTAGCGCCGCTGTTCGATATCGCGGCCCTGCGGGACGGGCTGGAGGGGTGGCTCGCCGGCAATGCGGTGATGAAGCGCACGTTCCGCGCCTCGGCCATCATCGCCGGGCTGATCGAGCGGCAGCATCAGGGGCGGCGCAAATCGGGGCGGCAGGCAACCTTTTCGTCAGACATCCTTTACGACACGTTGCGCCGTTTCGACCCCGATCACCTGATGTTGCAGATCACGCGAGAGGAGGCGATGCGCGGTCTGGTCGATTTCGGCCGGATCGAGGACCGGCTTTCCCGCGTGCAGGGCCGGATCGACCTCCGCCGGTTACGCAGCGTCACACCTCTGGCCGCGCCGCTGTTCCTTGAGCCGGGCCGCATCCCCGTTCAGGGTGAGGGGCGCGAGCGACTGGCTGAGGCAGCGGCTGCGCGGCTGATGGTGGCGGCGGGTCTCGCCTGATGCGCAGGGGGAGGAACGGATGGAACAGCGGATTCGCGACAGCTTTGCCGCGCAAAGCCTGATGCAGACCTTCGGCGCCACGGTGGCCGAGGTCGCCCCCGGAAGGGTGGTACTTGAGGCGCCGATTGGCGAGGGCGCCCGCCAGCAGCACGGCGCGGGCCATGCAGGCCTGACCTTCGCTCTGGCCGATACCGCCGCAGGCTATGCCGCGCTGACCCTGATGCCCGAGGGGCGCGAGGTGATGACGGTGGAAGCAAAGATCAACCTGATGTCCCCCTGCATCGGCGACCGGCTGATCGCGCGCGGCGAAGTCGCAAAGGCGGGCCGCCGCCTGTCCGTCTGCCGCGCCGAGGTGGTGGCGCTGCGCGACGGTCGCGAAACCTGCATCGCGCTGATGCAGGCGACAATGATCCCGGTCGATCCGTGAAAGGACGATACAAACCAGCGCGGTGCAGACCATCCGCGCGGAGGCTCAGAGGGCTGGCTCAACGCCTGCCTTACATGGCACGCCTCCTTGCCACGGGCGTCCTCGTCACCCTTACCGCGCTGCTTGCGCAGCCCGTGTTCGCGCAGGATGCGAGTCGGGACGGGCAGACATGGACCGAGCGGAAATGTGCCCTTTACCGGCAAGCCTTCGACGATGCCCTGCACGCCGTGGGGCGCGATGGAATACGGGAGAGTTTTCTTGCCCGGAATACCACCTTCATCGAAGGCGGCTGCACCGGCAATTCAAAGCTATGCCCGGAAACCGGCAAGGAAATCGAGCTTGCGGACCTGTTGACCGTGATGACCATGAATGAAGGCATGGCCAGCACCTTCGTGCCCTTCGGCTGTCCGAACTGAAGGCGCCCTTACAGCGCCCGCCAGCCGATGTCGCGACGGCAGAAGCCGCCCGGCCAGTCAATCGCATCGACCATGGCATAGGCGCGGGCCTGCGCCTCGGTCAGGGTCTCACCTCTTGCGGTGACATTCAGGACACGACCGCCGGTGGCGATCAGGGCGCCGTCGCGGGCGGCGGTTCCGGCGTGGAACACCATGTTGCGGCTGTCTTCCGGCAGGGCGGCGAGGCCCCGGATCTCGCTGCCCTTCTCATAGGCGCCGGGATAGCCCTTCGCCGCCATCACCACGGTCAGCGCGTGATCCTCGGCCCAGTTCACCTGCATCTCCGCCAGCCGCTCCTCGGCGCAGGCATGCAGCAGGTCCAGCGCCTGCGCGCCAAGCCGCAGCATCAGCACCTGGCATTCCGGGTCGCCAAAGCGGCAGTTGTATTCCACCAGTCGCGCCTTGCCGTCCCTGATCATCAGCCCGGCGTAAAGCACCCCCTGATAGGGCGTGCCGCGACGGGCCATTTCGCGGATGGTGGGCAGAACGATTTCATCCAGCGCCGCCTGAGCAATGGCATCAGTCAGCACCGGGGCCGGGGAATAGGCCCCCATGCCGCCGGTATTGGGGCCGGTGTCGCCATCGCCCACCCGCTTGTGATCCTGCGCGGTCCCGATGGGCAGGGCGGTCTTGCCGTCGGAAAGGATGAAGAAGCTGGCTTCCTCGCCTTCCATGAACTCCTCGATCACCACCTCGGCACCCGCATCCCCGAAGGCGCCACCGAAGATCTCGTCGATCCCGGCCAGCGCCTCGGCCTCGGTCATGCCCATGATGACACCCTTGCCCGCGGCAAGGCCATCGGCCTTCACCACCAGCGGCGCGCCGACACGGCGGATGTAGTCTTTCGCGGCCTGCGCCTCGGTAAAGCGGGCGTAACCGGCGGTCGGTGCATTGCAGGCATCACAGATTTCCTTGGTGAACCCTTTCGAGGCTTCCAGCCGCGCCGCCTCGGCGCTGGGTCCGAAGGTCAGGATGCCCGCCGCGCGGGTTGCATCGGCCACGCCTGCCGCCAGCGGCGCCTCGGGGCCGACAATCACGAAGTCGATGGCGTTTTCCTCGCAAAAGCGCACTACGTCACGGCCGTTCAGAATATCGAGGCTGGCGCATTCGGCGATCTGCGCAATTCCGGCATTGCCCGGCGCCACGATCAGCCGGTCGCATTTCGGGTTCTGCTTGACCGCCCAGGCCAGCGCATGCTCGCGCCCGCCACTGCCGAGGATGAGGATATTCATGCCGCCGCTCCGTCCGTCAGGGATTGCCGCCTCATAGGGGGGGTCGCGCCCGCTTGCAAGCGCGCAGCGGTCAGTCCTCGTCCGTCACGTCGCTGCCCTGCGCGATCAGGGCGCGCAACAGCGCCTCCAGCCGGGCCGCCTCGGTCGTGCCAAGACTTTCGCGCAGCATGCGGTCGTAATCCAGCGCGCGCTGACCCAGCCGCAGGAACACCTCGCGCCCGGCCGGGGTCAGCGACAGGATTTCGGCCCGCCGGTCGGTCGGGCTGGGGTTGCGCGCCAGATGGCCCTCGGCCTCCAGCGCCGCGACCGCGCGGCTGACCTTGGTTTTTTCGATATGTGAAATGCGGCAGATGTCCCGCGCTGTCATGGCGCCGAAGCGGCCCAGATTGGCCATGACGCGCCATTGCGTGCGGGTCATGCCGTAGTCAGCGCGATAAACTGCATAGAAGGATTTCGAAGTCGCCTCCGCCGCCTGATTGAGCAGATAGGGCAGAAAACCGTCCAGATCGAACTGCCCCTGTTCCGCTTCCGTCATCGGCATTGCCCCCGCCAGCCAGTCATCCCCGGCCAAAGTGCCACAGCGGCCCCGGCCTGTCACCCCCGGCACGGCTGTCGTCAGGCTGATACAGGGCGGGGATAGACCGGCAAGCATTCGATGCCGGAGGCCCCGCCATGCCCGAAGCCGCCCCGCGCGCCCTGCCCCGCCACGGCGAGCCGCGCTTTTCCGATCTGCTGCACGCAACAGCCAGCGCGCATCCGCACCCACGGCTGAGCATTGGCGACATGCTGGCTGCGATGCAGGACCGGGCAGGTGCTGCACTGCTGTTCGTCTTTGCCTTTCCGAACATCCTGCCGACCCCGCCGGGCGTGGCGACGATCCTTGGCCTGCCGATCATCTTTCTTTCGGCCCAGATGGTGCTGGGGCGGCCGCCGCATCTGCCCCGGCTGATCGCCGAAAGATCCATGGCGACCGCGCAGGTCCGGCAGCTGGTGGCACGCGCCCTGCCGCATCTGCACCGGGCCGAAAGCCTGTTGCGCCACCGCTGGCCG
Source organism: Gemmobacter sp. LW-1 (assembly GCF_001303875.1). Lineage (NCBI taxonomy): Bacteria > Pseudomonadati > Pseudomonadota > Alphaproteobacteria > Rhodobacterales > Paracoccaceae > Gemmobacter > Gemmobacter sp. LW-1. The sequence continues at coordinate 233,043 of NZ_LJSC01000037.1, forward strand.
CTGCTGACCGCGCCGCTGGCCGAACGATTGCTGGGGGCGATCTGCCTGGCGCTGGCGATCCTTTTGTCGCTGCCGGTGCCGCTGGGCAATCTGCTGCCCTCGCTCAGCGTCTGCATCCTCGCACTGGCGATCATGGAGCGTGACGGGCTCTGGGTGCTGGCGGGCCTTGGTGCGGCGGTGGTTTCGTTCCTGTGGTTGGGACTGGTATCCTGGGGCGTGATCCGGGCGGCGGCGTTCGTCATTGGCAACGCCTTCTGATCACATGCCTTCCCAGGGCCGCCGGTCGCGGCGCCAGCGGATGAAATGCACCTCTGCCTCGGCCGCCAGGGCAGCCCAGCGGATCAGCACTTGCGGCCCCGGAAAGCCCGTGACCAGCCGCGCCTCACCCTGATGCAACTCCATGCGGGCGGCCCCCATCAGGGCATTCCACGCCGCCATCGCCTCGGCGGGCGGGGTCACGTTCCATGGCAACACCAGCCGCCAGCCGGCCTCGGTTTCCTCGGCCCGGAACTCGGGCGATTGCGGGGTAACGCGGGCATAGACCACGCCGCCTTCCGCTTCGACACCACAAAACCCTGCGGTGGCGAAAGCCGCCTGCACCTCTGCCCCGGTCATGCCACCAGCGCCTCCGCCTTCTTCAGATCGACACTGACCAACTGGCTGACCCCCTGTTCCTGCATCGTCACCCCGAACAGCCGGTCCATCCGCGCCATGGTCACGGCGTGGTGGGTGATGATCAGGAACCGCGTCTCGGTGCGCCGGGTCATCTCGTCCAGCAGGTCGCAGAAGCGGGTGACGTTCGCATCATCCAAAGGCGCGTCCACCTCGTCCAGCACGCAGATCGGTGCGGGATTGGCGAGGAACACCGCGAAGATCAGCGACAGCGCGGTCAGCGTCTGTTCGCCCCCCGACAGAAGGCTGAGCGTGGACAGCTTCTTGCCGGGCGGCTGGCACATGATTTCCAGCCCGGCTTCCAGCGGGTCATCGCTTTCCACCAGCACCAGACGCGCCTCACCGCCGCCGAACAGGTGATTGAACAGCGTGCCGAAAGACCCGTTGACCTGTTCGAAGGCGGTCAGCAGACGTTCGCGGCCTTCGCGGTTCAACCCCTGAATCCCGGCGCGCAGTTTCTTCACCGCTTCTTCCAGATCAGATTTTTCCTGCTGAAGCTGGTCATGTTCGGTCTGCACCGCCTTTGCATCTTCCTCGGCGCGCAGGTTCACAGCCCCCAGCGAGTCGCGCTGGCGTTTCAGCCGGTTCACATCAGTCTCCAGCACCTCGGCGGCGGGCATGGCATCCGGGTCGGCCTTCAGCCGGTCCAGCAATTCGGCGGGCGCAAGATCCATCTCCTCGCGGATACGTTCCGCCGCATAGGCGACGGTTTCGCGGGCCGCATCAGCGCGTGCATCGGCGCGGGCGCGGGCCTCGCGGGCCTCACCTGCCAGCCGCTCCCCGTCCCGCTCGGCCAGTTGCGCCTCGCGCAGCTTGCCCTCGGCCTCGGCCAGCGCATCGGCGGCCTTGCGGCGACGAGCCTCGGCGGCGTCGATCGCCTCGCCCAGTTCCTCGCGCTTGATGGCGATTTCCTCGGGCGCGGCGCTGGCCTCGACCAGTTCCTCCTCCGCCTCGGCCTTGCGTTCCGCCAGTTCGGCGCTGCGCTTTTCCGCCGTATCCAGACGATTCCGCCAGCCCGAGATTTCCTTGGTGACCTCTTGCCGCCGCCGCACACGGGCTTCGCCCTCGCGGCGCAGTTCATCCTGCGCGGAACGGCGGGACATCATGGTGATGCGCGCGGCCTCGACCGCCATGCGCAAATCCTCGACACCCGCGCGCGCGGTTTCCAGATCGTCCAGCCCGCCTGCCCCGGCTTCGGCCTCGGCCAGGCGCGACCGCGCGGCCATCGCCTCGTCATCAAATCGCGTCACGGCCAGCCGCGCGGCCTCCAGCTTGCCAGCGGCGAGCGAGCGGTCAGCCTCGGCCCGCGCCAGTGCCCTGCCCGCCTCAGTCACGCGCTGGTCGGCGGCACGCCGGGCCTCGCGCGCCATCTGATCGGCCCGGTTGAGATCACTCAGACGGGCCTGCAATGCCTCATGCGCCTGTTTCGCGCCCTCAGCCCGCGCGGCGACCTCTTCCAGATCGCGCTTCAACTGCACCAGACGGTTAAGCTGTTGCAGACGCAGCGCCGCGGCCGATGGCGCATCCTCCGCCCCCGCCCGGAACCCGTCCCAGCGCCACAGATCGCCGTTCAGGCTGACCAACCGTTGACCGGGGCGCAATTGTGCCTGCAAAGCCGCCGCCTGCGCCCGGTCGGCCAGACCGATCTGGGCAATCCGGCGGCAGAGCACCTCGGGCACGGTGACATGGGCCGACAGCGGCGCCACCCCCTCGGGCAGCGGTTGCGACGCTTCGTAATCCGGCAGCAAGGCCCAGCCGGAACGCGCCCCTTCGGCCAGTTCCGGCGCGCGCAGGTCGTCCGCCAAGGCTGCCCCCAGCGCCGCCTCATAACCTGGCGTGACCTGCACCCGGTCCAGCAATTGCGTGCCCGCCTGCGCCTCGCGGTCCACCAGACGGGCCAAAGCCGCGACCTCGGCGCGCAAAGCATTGGCCTCGCCCTCAGCACCAGATCGCGCGGCACGGGCTTCCGCCTCGCGGGTCTGCGTTTCGGCGCGGGCTTCCTCGGCGCTGGCCAGCGCCTCTTCCGCCGCCTCGGCCAGCGCGATGGCCTCTTCCTGCGTCTCTGCCGCGCTGTCCTGCGCCTCTGCCGCCGTCTCCAGTGCGCCGGTCGCTGTGGCCACCGCCTCCCGTGCCCGAGCCGCCTCGGCCTCGGCCCGCTCCAGTGTGGCGCGGGTATCGGTCAGCAGGCGCTGCGCCGACTGGTGCCGCGCCGCCAGACGCGCGACATCCTCGGTCCGGTCGGCAAGCTGCGCTTCACGTTCCGACAGGATCGCCCCGGCTTCGCGCGCCACTTCCACCGCCTCCGCCAGCCGCTCGTCATGGCCGTCATGGGCGCGGGCCAGCGCCTCCATCTCCCAGTCCAGCCGGGCAATGGTTTCGCCCGCATCGCGGTTCAGCCCGGCCTCGCGCTCCATGTCACGGGCAAGCTGGGCGATGCGGCCATGCAGGGTTTCGATGACCTGCCGCGCCCGCGCTTCCTGATCATTCAGCGCGTCGCGCTGCACCACCAGCCGCTGCAAGACCGCACCTGCGATGGCTTCCTCCTCGCGCCGGGGCGGCAGCAGATCCTCGGCCGCCTCGCGCCGTTTCGTCGCCTCGCGCGCGGCCTTTTCAGCCGAAGCCGCGGCCAGAAGCCGCCCGCGCAGCACATCCTCCGCCTCGGCCCGCGCCAGATCGGCCTCACGCCAGCGGCGATACAGCAGCATCCCTTCCGAACGGCGCAGTTCCTCGCCGATCTCACGATACCGGGCCGCCTGCCGCGCCTGCCGCGCCAGCGTTGCAAGCTGCGCCGCAAGCTGCTCCAGCACATCATCCACGCGGGTCAGGTTCTGCTCGGTCGCGTTCAGCCGCAGTTCGGCCTCGTGCCGCCGCTGATAAAGGCCGGAAATCCCCGCCGCCTCTTCCAGAATACGCCGACGCGCCTTGGGCTTGGCGTTGATCAGCTCCGAAATCTGCCCCTGCCGCACCAGAGCCGGGCTTTGCGCCCCGGTCGAAGCATCGGCGAACAGCATCTGGATGTCGCGTGCCCGCACGTCCTTGCCGTTGGCCTTGTAGGCGGACCCCGCGTCTTTGGTGATGCGACGCACGATTTCCAGCGCATCGGCATCGTTGAACCCGGAGGGCGCCAGCCGCTCGCTGTTGTCCAGCACCAGCGCCACCTCGGCAAAGTGGCGCGCCGGGCGGGTGGCCGCGCCAGCGAAGATCACATCCTCCATCCCGCCGCCGCGCATGGCGGTGGGGCGGTTTTCCCCCATGACCCAGCGCAATGCCTCCAGCAGGTTCGACTTGCCACAGCCGTTCGGCCCCACGACGCCGGTCAGGCCATCGTGAATCACCAGCTCCGTCGGATCGACGAAACTTTTGAAGCCGTTCAGTCTGAGGCGGGTGAACCGCAAGGGAATCTCCGTTTCGGGGGTGGCATCGTCGGGGTTGCAAGGAGTGGAGTCAATCTCTGCCCCCCGCATATGGCGGGAACGAGCGGGGTTATCCCCAAGATGTTGGCTGTTCCCCTGCGCCAAAGCGCCGCGAATTCCGGCAATTGACGCAAGGCAAGGCTGCGGCGAGGATCGGGGCATGAGCCTTTCGCCCCCGATCACCGGCGCCTGCCTTTGCGGCGCTACCACCTACCGGCTGGACGCGCCGCCCCTCTGGACCGCGCATTGCCATTGCGCGTCCTGCCGCAAGGCGACCGGGGCGGGTTTTGCCAGCTATCTGGGCGCGGCAGAGGCGGCCCTGCGCTGGTTCGGCCCGGATCGCGCCAGCCATTGCAGCAGCCCCGGCACCTTCTGGGATCGGTGCGGCCAGTGCGGCAGCCCGCTGGCCTATCGCTCGGCCCGGTTTCCGGGCGAGGTGCATCTGCACGCCGCCACGCTGGACCGCCCGCAGGATTTCGTGGCGGAAACCGAGGTGCATACTGACGAACATCTGCCCTGGACCACCCTTGCTGCGCCGCCGCCGCGCCGTCTGGCGCCCGAGGATGACATGGCGCCGGTGCTGGCGCTGATCCGCGCGGCCTTCGCCTATATGGACGGGCGGATCGACCCGCCTTCCTCCATGCACCGGCTGACCGAAGCGGATCTGGGCGCGCAGGCAAAGACGGGCGAGGTCTGGGTGATCGGTGCACCGCCCGTGGCCTGCATGGTCCTGACCCCGAAGGCCGATGCGCTTTACGTCGGAAAGGTCGCCACCGCAAAGACCGAGCGGGGGCGCGGCCTCGCCCGCCGCCTGATCGCCTGCGCGGAGATGCGCGCCCGCGCACTGGGCTTTCCCACGCTGGAATTGCAAAGCCGGGTGGAACTGGTGGAAAACCACGCCGCCTTCACCGCGATGGGCTTCACCCAGACCGAGGCCACGGCGCATGCAGGTTATGACCGCCCGACAAGCCTGACCTTCCGCAAGCCGGTCTTGCCCGTTCCCTGAATCCGCGCTTTGTCTCAGTCTCCGACAAAACCCCGGAGGCCGCATGATCCCAGCCCTTCTGACCCTTCTTGGCGCCCAGCTTGCCGGTGAAATGCTGACACGCGTGACCGGGCTGCCACTGCCCGGCCCGGTGCTGGGAATGCTGATCCTGATTGCCGGTTTTGCCGTTTTTCCCGGCCTGGTCACGATCGTGCGCCCGCTCGCGCAGGGCATACTTGGCAACCTCTCGCTGCTGTTCGTGCCTGCGGGCACCGGCGTCGTGGGCCATCTTGGCACGCTCGCGGGCTATGGCCCGGCACTGGCCGTGGTGCTGATCGTCTCGACCATCCTCGCCATCGGCGCCGGGGCGCTGGCCTTTACCGCTGTAGCAAAGCTGATGAAAATGGAACCGGAAGCATGACCGATTTCGCCGAGATCTGGTCTTACCTCGCGCGCGGGCCGCTTCTGTGGCTGACGGCAACGCTCGCGGCCTATGCGGCAGGGGACGCTTGTTTCCGCGCGGCGGGGCGCAAACCCTGGGCCAACCCGGTGCTGATCGCAGTCGCACTTCTGGCGGGGCTGCTGTGGCTGACCGATACGCCTTACCCCACCTATTTCGAGGGGGCGCAATTCGTGCACTTCCTGCTGGGCCCCGCCACGGTCGCGCTCGCGCTGCCGCTGTGGGACAACCTGCCCCATGTGCGCCGCGCCGCGCTGCCTCTGCTGGCGGCGCTGGTCACCGGATCTGTGGTCGCCGCCGGATCGGCCGTGGCCATCGCACGGGCCTTCGGCATCACCGGCGAGGTTCTGGCCTCGCTCGCGCCAAAATCCGCCACCGCGCCGGTGGCTCTGGGCATATCCGAGCGGCTGGGCGGCTCACCCACGCTGACCGCCGTGCTGGTGATCCTGACCGGCATCATCGGGGCGATCTGCACCACACCGCTGCTGAATGCGCTGGGAATCCGCGACTGGCGCGCGCGGGGCTTTGCCACCGGCGTCGCTGCCCATGGCATCGGCACCGCCCGCGCCTTTCAGGTGCATCCGGTGGCCGGGGCCTTCGCCGGCCTCGGCATGGGGCTGAACGCGGTGCTGACCGCCTTCGTGGCCCCGCTGGTGCTGCGGCTGTTTCAGTAAAGCCCCGAGGTCGTTCCCAGCACATCGCGAAGCGCATCGGCAATCGGGTCGCTGCCCTGCGCGGGCGGCTGGCCACCCTGCTGGGGCTGAGGCGCATATTGCTGGCCCTGCGGCACACCGCCGACATCGCCGGATGATGCCGAGGCACCGGCGCTGGGTGGCAGACGCGGCTCTGGCACGATCATCGGCAGCGGCGTCGCGGGGATGCCCTTGTGGACCCGCGCCATCACCTCATGCCAGATTTCGGCCGGAAGACCGCCGCCGGTCACACCCTTCAGCGGCGTATTGTCGTCATAGCCCATCCAGACCCCGACAACATAATGTGCCGAGAAACCGATGAACCACGCATCGCGCGAAGCATTGGTGGTGCCCGTCTTGCCCGCAACGGGTGTATCGCCCAGCCGCGCCCGGCCGCCGGTGCCCTTCTGGATCACCTGCGTCATCATATAGGTCAGCAACTGCGCCGCATTCTGGCTGATCACCCGCTCACCGATACCGCCCGACTGGCCGATAAGCTCGGTGTCATCGCCCTGCAACTTCAGTTCCACCAGACCATAGGGCTGCACCGACGAGCCGCCGTTGAGGATACCGGCATAGGCGCCCGTCATCTCCAGCAAGGTGCTTTCCGAAGCCCCCAGCGCCAGCGCCGGACCCGCCGCCAGATCGCTTTTCACCCCGAACTGTTGCGCCACCTGCCGCACCACATCGCGGCCCACCGCCTCGGACACGCGCACCGCCGGGATATTGCGGCTTTCCGCAAGCGCCTGCGTCAGCGTGATCATACCCTTGAACTTCTTGTCGTAATTCTCGGGCGTCCAGGGGCCGGAGCCGGGTATCCGCATCGTCAGCGGCGTATCCTCGACATAATCCGACGGGCTGTAGCCCAGATCCAGCGCAGCGGCATAGACAAAGGGCTTGAACACCGATCCCGTCTGCCGCAGCGCCTGCGTCGCCCGGTTGAAGCTGCCCGCTGCCGCAATCTTGCGCCCGCCGACCATGCCGCGCACGGCACCATCCGCGCTCATCACCACGATGGCGGCCTGCGCTTTGGAGCCTTCCTGCACCTTGGTTTCAAAGACGAATTGCAGCGCGTCTTCCGCGTCGCGCTGGATCTTCTGATCCAGCGTGGTGCGAATGATCACATCCTCGGTGGTTTCCTTGGTCAGGAAGGCAGGACCGGATTCCATGACCCAGTCGGCAAAGAAGCCACCCGCATTCTTTTGCGCAGCCTCCGAAAGCTGTGCCGGATGCGCGCGGGCATCATCGGCCTCGGCCCTGGTCAGATAGCCCTGCTCTTCCATCAGGCCGATAATGACATTGGCCCGGTCCTGCGCCCGTTTCAGATTGTTGGTCGGGGCATAGCGCGAGGGCGCTTTCAGCAGGCCCGCCAGCATCGCGGCTTCAGCCGGATTCACCTGATTGGCCGATTTGCCAAAGTACCGCTGCGCTGCCGCTTCGAACCCACGCGCACCCGCACCCAGATAAGCGCGGTTGAAATAGATCGTCAGGATGTCATCCTTGGAATATTTCCATTCCATCGCCAGCGAGAAGGGAATCTCCTTCACCTTCCGCCACACCCCACCCGAGCGGCAGTCTTCCTCGTAGGCGGCTTCGGATTTCCACTGTTTCGCATCATATTCGACGCCAAGGCACAGAAGCTTTGCCACCTGCTGCGTGATGGTCGAACCGCCGTTGCCCTCCAGCGGGCCACGGCCTTCGGCAAGGTTGATGCGGATGGCCGAGGCAATGCCGCGCGGGCTGACGCCGAAATGATGGAAGAACCGCTTGTCCTCGGTCGCCACCACGGCATTCTTCAGGTGTTTGGAGACGTTTTCGGCGGTGATCATGCCGCCGAAGGTTTCGCCGCGCCAGGCAAAGACCTTGCCATCGCGGTCCAGCATGGTCACCGATCCGCGCGCGCGGGCATCCACAAGGTCCGATACCTGCGGCAGGCGCTGTTCAAAATAGAAGGCCGCGCCAAACAGGATCAGCCCGACGACGGCGGTGACGCGCCAGCCGATTCCCCAGACCACCCGCCAGATCATCGACAGGATGCCCAGAATGAACCCCATGATCAGACCGTGCTTGCGGGGCGGGCGTTTGCGCGGAGCGGGCGATTTCTTCGCGGCAGCAGGCTTTTTCGGCGGCGGCTTGGCCCCGCCCCCGCCATAGCGCCGATCCGCCACCAGCGTCTTGCCCTTGTTTCCCGATCCACTCATGCCCGTCACGCCTGCTCTGATCTTGTTTTGGGGAATCTTACCCTGTCGCACGCCTGTTGTGGAGGGCATGCGCCCGCGATTCGCAATTCGTTTCCGCACAAAAAATATGCAGTCGCAGGAGAAAGTGCAAAAAATGTGCAACTTGTCGTCTCCTGCCCGCCCCTTGCGGACGTCGTTTCTTGTGCACTCGCAGCATTCTCCGCCTTCTGAGTGCGCAAGGCCCCGCAGCGGGCCGTCTGCCAGAGAAGGGGACGCACGTGAAACTGATCATCGCAGCAATCAAGCCGTTCAAGCTTGAGGAAGTCCGCGAGGCACTCACCACCATCGGGGTGCGCGGGATGATGGTAACCGAGATCAAGGGCTTCGGCTCGCAGTCGGGTCATACGGAAATCTATCGCGGCGCCGAATATGCCGTGAATTTCGTGCCGAAAGTGCGGCTGGAGATCGTGGTCTCCGACAGCCTGGCCGATCAGGTGGTGGAAACGATCCGCTCCACCGCCCGGACCGACAAGATCGGTGACGGCAAGATCTTCGTTCTGGATGTCGAACAGGCCGTGCGCGTGCGCACCGGCGAAACCAATGACGACGCGCTTTGAGATGCGGGTGGAAGGGGAAACAACGACCATGAAAACTTTGACCAAACTCTCTGGCCTTGCGGGGCTCGCGGCAGTGACCGCGCTGCCCGTCTGGGCACAGGAAGCCACGGCCGAGGCCACCGAAGCCGTCGCCGAAGTCGCGCAGGTGATGGACAAGGGCGACGTCGCCTGGATGATGACCTCCACCGTTCTCGTGCTGTTCATGACGCTGCCGGGCCTCGCGCTGTTCTACGGCGGCCTCGTGCGCACCAAGAACATGCTGTCGGTGCTGATGCAGACCACGCTGATCGCCTGCGTGATGATGCTGGTCTGGGTGATCTACGGTTATTCCTTCGCCTTCGGCGGCGGCACCTCGCCGTTCTGGGGTGGCCTCGGCAAGCTGTTCCTCGCCGGTGTGACGCCTGACAGCATGTCGGCCACCTTCACCGACGGCGTGGTGATCCCGGAATACCTGTTCATCGCCTTCCAGATGACCTTTGCGGCCATCACCCCGGCCCTGATCATCGGCGCCTTCGCCGAACGGGTGAAGTTCACCGCCGTGCTGCTGTTCAGCGTGCTGTGGGGGACGTTCTGCTACTTCCCCATCGCCCATATGGTGTGGGACGGCGCGGGCCTGATCTTCAATATGGGTGCCATCGACTTTGCGGGCGGCACCGTTGTGCACATCAACGCCGGGATCGCGGCGCTGGTCGGCAGCCTCGTGATCGGCAAGCGCGTCGGCTACGGCAAAGAGAACATGGCCCCGCATTCGATGGTGATGACCATGATCGGCGCCTCGATGCTGTGGGTCGGCTGGTTCGGCTTCAACGTCGGCTCGAACCTTGAAGCCAACGGCGGCGCGACGCTCGCCATGATCAACACCTTCCTCGCCACCGCTGCCGCCGCTGTCGCCTGGTCTGCGCTGGAAGGCATGCTGCGCGGCAAGGCCTCGATGCTGGGCGGTGTGTCGGGCATGGTGGCCGGTCTCGTGGCCATCACCCCGGCCTGCGGCACCGTCGGCCCGATGGGCGCCATCCTGCTCGGCGTGATCGCTGCTGCCATCTGCTACTACTTCGTCACCGTGGTGAAGATCAAACTCGGCTACGATGACAGCCTTGACGTGTTCGGCATTCACGGTGTGGGCGGTATCGTCGGCGCCATCGGCACCGGCATCTTCTCGGCGGCGACGCTGGGCGGCGTGAACGGCGATGACTACTCGATCGCGGCGCAGACCTGGGTGCAGTTCCAGTCGGTCGTCATCACCATCGTCTGGAGCGGCGTGATCTCGTTCATCCTCTACAAGCTGGTGGACATGGTTGTCGGCCTGCGCGTGGATAATGACAGCGAGCGTCAGGGCCTCGACCTCACCTCGCATGGTGAAAGCGCCTATCACGGCTAAGCGTCCCGGCGGGCCGACCTCCTCCCCGGCCCGCCACACCCAGCCCGACCTCGGGCAAAGGAAAAGGCCCGGAGCAAGCTCCGGGCCTTTCAAATTTCTTGCAAAGAAATTTGCAAAAGTTTTCAGGAAAACTTTTGCGTCACCCCCGCCGTCACAGGACCGAAGCCACGGCCCGCGCCAGCACCGGCACGGTTTTCGCGTTCAGCCCTGCGATGTTGATGCGCGAGTCGCCCACCATGTAGATGCCATGCTCCTCACGCAGCCGGTTCACCTGCGCCTCGGTCAGCCCCAGCCGCGAGAACATGCCACGATGGTGGGCCACGAAATCGAAGCGGTCGGAATTGGTCGCCTTGCGCAGTTCTTCCGCCAGTTGCTCGCGCAGGCCCAGCATGTTCAGCCGCACCTCCTCCAGCTCGGCCTTCCAGTCGGCGGTCAGCACGGCATCCTCAAGGATCACCGTCACCACCCGCGCGCCATGATCCGGCGGGAAGCTGTAGTTCTGGCGGTTCAGGAAGGCGAGATTGCCCTGCGTGATCTTCGTGGCCTCCGCATCCTTCGATACGGCGATCAGGATGCCGGTGCGTTCGCGGTAGATCCCGAAATTCTTGCTGCACGAAGCAGCGATCAGCACCTCGGGGAAGCTTTCGGCCACCAGCCGCGTCGCGGCCGCGTCGGCCTCCAGCCCGTCGCCGAAGCCCTGATAGGCCAGATCGACCAGCGGCAGCGCGCCGCGCCCGGCGAGAAGCTCCACCGCCTCGGCCCATTGATCGGCGCTCAGGTTGGCGCCGGTCGGGTTGTGGCAGCAGCCATGCAGCAGCACCACATCACCCGGCTTCACCCGGCCCAGATCCTCCATCATCCCTGCGAAATCGACACCGCCGCTGGCCGCGTCGAAATAGCGGTATTCGGCCATCGGAATGCCGAGATATTTGATGATCGACGGATGGTTCGGCCAGGTCGGCGCCGACAGCCAGACCGTCGCCTTCGGATCGGCCAGCTTCACCAGTTCCAGCGCCTGCCGGATGGCCCCCGTCCCGCCGGGCGTCGCGACCGAAGCCAGACGATCCTCCGCCACCACGCCATCAAGGATCATGCGGCGCATCGCCATGTTATAGGCGGGCTCACCAGCCAGCGCGGTATAGGTCTTTGTCGTCTCGGCTTCCCAGAGCTTCTTCTCGGCGGCCTTGACCGCCCGCATCACCGGGGTCAGCCCGGTCGGGTCTTTGTAGACCCCGACGCCAAGGTCGATCTTGTCCGCCCGCGTGTCTTCGCGGAACATGGCGATCAGTTGCAGGATCTTGTCCTGTGGCTGCGCCTTCAATGCGTCAAACATCCCGTTCACCTTCCAGAGAAGTAGAGCCCCGTGGAAACCGGGCAGGGCTCAGCCTTTGGCGACCCGCAGGTCGTCGTACATGCCCCATTCGGCCCAAGAGCCGTCATAGAGCGCCCAGTTGCGATGGCCCATCCGTTCCAGCCCCAACGCGAGGATGGCGGCAGTCACCCCGGAGCCGCAGGTGGTGATCGCCGGTTTGGACAGATCTACCCCCGCCGCTGTGAAAGCCGCCCGCAGATCGGCGTCATTCTTCATGGTGCCATCGGCATTGAACAGCTCGCCGAACGGCAGGTTCTTCGATCCGGGGATATGCCCCGAGCGCAGACCCGGCCGCGGCTCGGCCACCTCGCCCCGGAAGCGCGGGGCGGAGCGGGCGTCGATGATCTCGGCCTCACCCAGCTTGCTGGCATGGGCCACCTGCGTCACATCCTTCACCAGCCCGGCCTGACGGCTGACGGTGATATGGCGGTCGCGCAGCACCGGCGGCATGTCCTCAATCTCGCGCCCCTCGGCCTTCCATTTCGGCAGGCCGCCGTCCAGCACCGCGACATCTGTCTTGCCCATCAGGCGGAAGGTCCACCAGACGCGCGCGGCCGAAAACAGCCCGGCGCCGTCGTAGATCACAACCTGATGCCCGTCACCCACGCCCATGGCGCGCATGCGGCTGATGAATTTCTCGACCGGCGGCGCCATATGCGGCAGGGCAGAGCGCTGGTCGGAAATCTCGTCAATATCGAAGAAACGCGCGCCGGGGATATGACCGGCGTCATATTCGGCTTTCGCATCGCGCCCGGCGTCGGGCATATACCAGCTTGCATCCAGCACCCGCAGATCGGGGTCTTTCAGATGCGCGGCCAGCCAGTCGGTCGAGACCAGCGTTTTCGGGTCGTCGCGGAAGGCGGAAGTCATGCGCGGCTCCTCGTCTAATCAGGACCGGCTTACCGATTGCCGCCTTCCGAGGCAAGCGCCAAGCCACGGCCCGGCGCTGCCGGGCTTACTTTGCCATCGCGCTGCGGATCGCCCCGACAATGGCCAGCAGCACCCCGCCGCCGACACCGCCTGAAGCGATGCTGCCGATGATCGAGGCCAGATCAGTGCCGCCCGCTCCGGCCATGCCGCCCGCCCCCAGCACGGCGAGAAGCTGGCTGCCCAGGCCACCGCCCAGAATCCCCACGATCGAATTGCCCAGCGGACCAAGGCTGAGGTTCTTCAGCACGGCGCCCGCGCCATTGCCGCCCAGCGCCCCCGCGATCAGACTGATGATCAGTTCCATGAACTCGTTCCCTTACAGCCGGGCCACAGCGGCCCGATGCGGCAAGCCTGCACCTGCCGCCGCCGCTTGCCAATCACCGCGGCCACCGGAATCGAGGGGGAATTTCAGCCGTGCCGCAGCAGGCGTTGCTTCTGGCGGTCCCAGTCGCGCTTGGCTTCGGTGGCGCGCTTGTCGGCCATCTTCTTGCCCTTGGCGATGCCCAGCTTCACCTTCACCAGCCCGCGTTCGTTGAAATACCATTTGAGCGGCACGATGGTCATACCCTCGCGCGCGGTCGCATTCCACAGCCGCGCCAGTTCGCGCCGCGACACCAGCAGCTTGCGCTTGCGGCGTTCCTCATGGCCCCAGGTCTTTGCCTCGCGATACGGGGCGACATAGCTGTTGATCAGCCACAGTTCACCCTCCTCCACCGAGGCATAGCTTTCGCCAAGGTTCGATCCGCCCTGACGCAGCGATTTCACCTCGGACCCCAGCAGCATGATACCTGCCTCCAGATCGCTCTCGATGAAGTAATCGAAACGCGCCCGGCGGTTTTCGGCAATCAGCTTGGAATTGGGATCGGATTTCTGGGCCATGGTCGGCATCAGATAGGCGAGCCGGGAATGAAAGTCCAGATCACCCCCGGTCACACCCCGGATCAGCCACGCGCGGAGGCCCTGCCGCGCAACAGGGTAAAGACCCCGGCGGCCACCACAATCGCGGAACCGATCAGTGTCGCCGCATCGGGACGCTCGTGGAACACCACCATCCCCAGCACCAGCGCGAACAGCAGGCGGGTATAGCGGAACGGCGTCACCACACTTACCTCGCCCGTGCGCATCGCCACGGTCAGCGCCCAGTAGGCAAAGACCCCTACGCATACCGCGCCCGCCAGTTCAACCCATTGCAGCGCGGCCGGAACCACCGCGCCGCCCTCCCACAGCAACAATCCCGCGCCGGTCGGCACCATGGCGGCAAAGCCGTAGATCCCGAGTTGCAGATTGCTCAGCACCTTCGGCGCCGCCCGCGTCGCCAGATCGCGCCCGGCAAAGCCCAGAAGCCCGGCAACCGCAAGAAGCGAGGCGGCGCTGAACCCCTCCAGCCCCGGCCGCAGGATCAGCAGAACGCCGGCCAGCCCGACAAGAATGGCCGACCAGCGGCGCCAGCCCACCCGCTCGCCAAAGATCAGCGCGGCCCCGGCCACCACCACCAGCGGCGTCGCCTGAAGGATGGCACTGGCGCTGGACAGTGGCGTCAGCGCGATGGCCAGCGTATAGAACAGCCGCCCGCCGACCTCGAAGCCCGCCTTCCACAACATGCGCGGCGCGACCACGGCAGGATGCCACAGCGCCTGCCCGGCCCGCGCGGTCAGGGCGGCAAAAGCCAGCATCCCGCCGGTACCGAACAGCATCAGCACCTCGCCCACCGGCACCCCTGCCCCGGCAACGCGCTTGAGCAGCATGTCCTCAATGGCAAATCCCAGCATGGCCGCCACCATGAACAGACTGCCGCGCAGATTGTCGGTCATCCGTGTCCCCTCGCGTCAAAAAGGCCCCGCAGGTGCAGGGCCTTTATCCTGGTCCAAATATCCCGGGGGCGCGCCGCAGGCGCGGGGGCAGAGCCCCTCTTAGAGCAGCCCCGCGTGCTCCATCGCCGCACGGATGCGCGCCTTGGTACCATCGGTGAGCCCGACCAGCGGCAGACGCACCTCCTCGCTGCACAGACCCAGCAGCGAAAGACCGTATTTGGCCCCCACCAGACCCGGCTCGATGAAGATCGCCTCATGCAGCGGCATCAGACGGTCCTGATACTCCAGGGCCCTGGCATAATCACCGGCCAGCGTCGCTGCCTGGAACTCCGCGCACAGACGCGGCGCCACGTTCGCCGTGACCGAGATGCAGCCCACGCCGCCATGGGCGTTGAAGCCCAGTGCCGTCGCATCCTCGCCCGAAAGCTGAATGAAATCGGCACCGCAGCTTGCGCGCTGCTGGCTCACCCGCTCAATCTTGCCGGTGGCATCCTTCACGCCGACGATGCGCGGCAGTTTGGCAAGCGTGCCCATCGTCTCGGGGGTCATGTCCACGACGGAGCGGCCCGGAATGTTGTAGATGATGATCGGTAGCGCCGAGGCATCATGCAGCGCGGTGAAATGCGCGATCATCCCGGCCTGGGTCGGCTTGTTGTAATAGGGCGTCACCACCAGCGCCGCATCGGCGCCCGCGCGTTCGGCATGCTGGATCAGGCCGATCCCTTCGGCCGTTGCATTCGACCCTGCCCCGGCGATGACCGGAATGCGGCCCGCAACGGTTTCCACCACGATCTCGATGACCCGGCCATGTTCCTCGTGGCTCAGCGTCGGGCTTTCGCCCGTGGTCCCCACCGGAACCAGCGCGTTGGAGCCTTCGGCGATATGCCATTCGACCAGCTTCTTGAGCGTTTCCACATCCAGCTCGCCGTTCTTGAACGGCGTGACAAGGGCAGGCATGGACCCTTTGAACATGACACGCATCTCCTGAAGCTGGGGCAGACTCGCCCGGTTGAACGCCTTTCCTCTAGCGATCCCTGCGGCAATTGCCAAGGCAAAGCGCAGCGCCCCGCCCGCCTGCGGGCGGCAAAATTCTTGCGAAGAATTTTGGGCGGCGCCGGGGCGCCGGTCGCCGCCGCTGGCGTCGAAGTGAATTGCCCCTGCCGCGCGCTTGCGGCAGGTTCGGGGCATGAAGCGCCTTCTCCTTGCCGCCAGCCTCGCCCTTGCCCTGCCCGTCGCCACCCCCCCCGCCGTGGCGCAAGCCGACACGCCCGGCGCCCTGCGTCTGGCGCTGAACGAAGCCGGGCGCCGCAACTGGCCCGAGGCCATGCGGCTGGCTGCCAGTACCTCCCCCGTGGGTCGCGACATCATCGAATGGCAGCGGTTGCGCTCCGGGGATGGCACGCTGACGGAATATGAGGACTTTCTCGCCCGTCGCCCAGACTGGCCCGGCCTGCCCTATCTGCGCGAAAAAGGAGAAGAGGCAGTGGCGCGGTCCACCACGCCCGGCCGGGTTCTGGCCTGGTTCGGCAGCCACCTGCCCGAAACCGGCACCGGCAGTCTGGCCGTCATCAGCGCGTTGCGCGCCAGCGGCCGTGCACCCGAGGCTGAGGCCGAGGCCCGCCGTGCCTGGACCGACCTGCCGCTGACGCCCGAGGACGAGGCGGCGCTGCTGGGTCTTTACCCCGGTCTGACGACTTTGAACGCGCAACGGCTGGAACGCCTGCTGTGGGACGGCCGCGCCGCCGAAGCAAAGCGGCTGTTGCCGCGCCTTTCGCCGGACTGGCGCGCGCTGGCCGAGGCGCGGCTGGCCCTGATGGCGCGCGACACTGGCGTCGATGCCCGGCTGGCGGCCCTGCCCCCGGCCATGGCGGCCCATCCGCTGATCGCCCATGCCCGCATGGACTGGCGCATCGCGCGCGATCTCTGGCCCGAGGCGACGGCGCTGATGCTCGACGCATCCGCCAAGGCCGAGACGCTGGGCCGCCCCGAGGCCTGGGGCAAGCGCCGCGCCCAACTCGCGCGGAAGCTTCTGCGCGATGGCGATGCGAAATCGGCCTATCGCATCGCGGCCCGGCATTATCTTACCTCGGGCGGCGATTATGCGGATCTGGAGTTCCTCGCGGGTTTCATCGCCCTGCGCAGGCTGGGGGATGCACAGACCGCCCTGGGGCATTTCCGACATCTGGAACAGAATGTCGCCACACCCATCTCGGTCTCACGCGCGCTTTACTGGCAGGGCCGCGCGCTGGAGGCTTTGGGCGATCCCGCCTCGAAAACCGCCTATTCCCGTGCGGCCACGATGCAGACCGCCTATTACGGGCAGCTTGCCGCCGAACGCATCGGCCAACCGCTCGACCCGGCGCTTCTGGCGCCCCTGCAAGCACCCGACTGGCGCAACCGGACCTTTGCCCGCTCCAGCGTGCTGGAAGCGGCGCTTCTGCTGTTCAACGCAGGCGACCGGACGCTGGGGAAGCGGTTCATCCTGCATCTGGCCGAAAGTCTGGGCCCGCAGGATACCGCCAGCCTCGCCGATCTGGCGCTGACCATCCACGAACCGCATGTCGCCGTGCTGATCGCCAAGCAGGCGGCCGAGCGGGGTGTGATCCTGCCCGCCGCCTATTTCCCCGTACCTGATCTGGTTCCGGCCGAAGGGCTGGCGGTATCACGCGCCTTCGCGCTGGCCATCGCGCGGCGGGAAAGCGAGTTTGACCCGGCGGCGCAAAGCCCGGTGGGCGCGCGCGGGCTGATGCAGCTGATGCCGGAAACCGCCAGACGCACGGCAGCCGAGATCGGGCAGCCCTACGAACTGGCGCGGCTGACCTCCGACCCGGCCTATAACGCCACGCTGGGATCGGCCTATCTGGCAAAGCTGGTCGAGGAATTCGGGCCATCCATCGCGCTGGTCGCCTCGGGCTACAATGCCGGGCCGGGGCGTCCGCGCCGCTGGATCACCGAATTTGGCGACCCGCGCAGCGATGCGGTGGATGTTGTGGACTGGGTGGAGATGATCCCCTTCACCGAGACCCGCGCCTATGTGATGCGGGTCGCGGAATCGCTGACTGTCTATCGCGCCCGCCTGCGCGGCAGCCCCGGCCCGATCCGCCTGATCGCCGAGCTGAAGGGCTGAGGGGTCAGTGCCCCTCGGCCCATTCCGGCAGCGGGAACAGCCGGTCATAGCCCCAGTTAAACGCCCAAGCGTAGACCATGTAGAACAAAGCGAAGCCCAGATCGAGCAGCAGCGCCTCGGTCAGGCTGACGCCCAGCCACCAGGCGATGAAGGGCGCCAGCACCGCCAGCAGCCCCAGTTCGAACAGCACCGCATGCAGGATGCGCAGACCCGGCCCCTTGCGGGTATCGCCGCGCCGGTGGTGCAGGATCAGGTCGAACCCCCAGTTGTAAGCCCAGGTCCAGATCACGGCCAGCGTGGCGCTGCCCACCGTCACCACGCCCACATGCGCGGCGGGCATGTCCAGCAGCAGGATCGCCAGTGGCGTGACGATCAGAAGCCCGAGGATTTCGAAACTCAGCGCATGGCGCAAACGGTCACGGAAGCTGCGCATCTTGCGGCCCTTTCCTTTCGGGCGGGCCGTCCCGCGATGTAGTTCCCTGGAAGGGCCGTCCCTTCCCGGCGCAAGATAACCTTCCCGGCGCACGGGAAAAGGGGGCCGGGCGAGGAAAACCGCAGCGTGACCTTCCGGCAACCACCCTGCTCAGATGGTCAGATCCAGCACCACGCTGCCGCGTTTCGCGCCGCTGTCCGCAATCGCGTGTGCCTCGGCGATACGTTCGAACGGCAGAACGCAGTCGATGACGGGGCGGAAGTGCCCGCGCGCAACAAGATCGGCCAGGGCTTCCAGATCGGCGCGGGTTTCACCGGCCATCCCGACATGCAGCTTTTGTCGCCGCAGCGCATTGCCCACGGGCGCCAGCATGCCGCCCAGCCCGGCTGCCACCATCAGCAGCCGCCCGTCTGGTTCCAGCAACGCGCGGGCAGTGGGGCGCGGCAGGTCCATCGTATCCAGTACCACATCCCAGCGCCGTGCCTCGTGCATCAGGGCGGCCGGGTGAAACGGCAGCGGCTCGGCCCCCAGCCCGGCCAGCAGCGCGGTATTTCCGGGCCGGGTCAGGGCCGCGACCCCGGCCCCCAGCGCGCGACCGATCTGCACGGCCGCTGTGCCGACAGCCCCGGCGCCACCAATCACCAGCAGTCGCTCCCCCGCCCGCAGCCGCGTTACACCCCGCAGAAACGTCAGCGCCGTGGTGCCCCCGAAGGCCATCGCAGCGGCCTCATGCAGGCTCAGCGCCCCGGGTTTGCGGATCAGCGGGCCGTTGGCCGGCAGCACGGCATAATCGGCATGAACACCGCCGCGCGCCATGCCGACCACCAGATCGCCTGGCGCAAAGCCCGTGGCGCCCGGCCCCAGCGTCTCGACCCTGCCGCAGAACTCGGCCCCCAGCACCGGCTGACGCGGGCGGCGCAGGCCGAACAGCACCCGGCCCAGCACCCCCATCCCCGGTGGCATCCGCATCGCGCGGATGCGCGCATCCCCGGCGCTGACGGTCGTCGCCAGAACACGGATCAGCACCTGCCCCGGTCCGGGCACCGGCACGGGCCGATCCTCAATCCTCACCACTCCGGGGCCGCCATAGTCCCGACATATCGCTGCGCGCATATCTGTTTCCCTTGCCTGTCGCGGGCAGAGGCTGGGCAGGCAAAGCCCGCAGGGCAAGTCGGCAGGGGGTTGAAATCCGGTCTTTATTCCGCAGGTTTAGTCACGGCACGCTCGCGGGCCGAGATGTAAAGCGCGCAGGCCATCAGGATGCCGACGCCCACGAAGGTCCACAGATCCGGGAAATCGCCGAAGAACCACCAGCCCACGGCAACGGCCATGATCATCTCGGTATAGGCCAGGGGGGCCAGCAGGCTCGCCTCAGCCCGGTCATAGGCCATGACGATCAGGTAATGGCCGAAGGTCGCCACGAAGCCGAGGGCGAGGAACAGCGCCCATTGCGCAGGCGTGGGCGCCTGCCAGACCGGGATCACCGCAAGGCTGACGGCAATGGCGCCGATCAGGCTGGTCTGGAACGTGGTGACCATCGCGTGATCGCGCCCCGCCATGCGCCGGGTGATCAGCATGTAGAGCGCAAGGCTCGTCCCTGCGGCAAGTGCCAGCAACATGCCCGGATTGACCGCCTGAAAGCCGGGACGGATGATGACCAGCGTACCGATGAAACCCACGGCGACCGCAGCCCAGCGGCGCGGCCCGACCCTTTCGCCCAGCACCAGCGGCGACAGGGCGGTGACCACCAGCGGCTGCACGAAGAAGATGGCCAGCGCATCGGCAATCGGCAGAAACTTCAGCGCGAAGAAGAAACAGAAGGTCGCCCCGATGAGGAAAGCCGTGCGCAGCGCATGCATCCCCGGCCGCGAGGGCCAGAGCCCCCGCATCCCGCCGATCCGCGCGGCGAAGGGCGCGGTCATCAGCGTGCCCATTGCCATGCGCGCCCAGACGATTTGCAGGATCGGCATGCCCTGCTGACCCAGTGTCTTGGCCACCACATCCAGAAACGGCAGCACCGCCATTGCCGCCAGCATCAGCCCGATCCCGGCCAGCGTTCCGCGTCCCTGCTCCATCCTGTCCTCCTGCCCTCGCCCGGTGCAGGGTCGCGGGATTTTCCGTGTGTTTCCCGCCTGATGGCGACCTTGGGCAAGGGAAACCGGCAAATCCGCTTCCCCTGAGGCGCCGAACCTGTGACAATGGTTGCAAAAGAACAAGAGGACCATGATGCCCGAAACCAGAACTCCCCGCCTGTGTGTGCTGATCGACGCCGACAACGTGCCCGCCGGCTATGCCGAAGCGATTTTCGAGGAAATCGCCGCCCTGGGCGAAGCCAGCGTGCGCCGCATCTATGGCGACTGGTCGGCGCAGCGTCTTGGCGGCTGGGCAAAGAAGGTCGCGCGGCTGGGCATGGTGGCGGATCAGCAGTTTTCCAACACCAAGGGCAAGAATGCCTCGGATATCGGGCTGGTGATCGCGGCGATGGATTTCCTGCATTCGGGCCTGTTTGACGGGTTCGTGCTGGTCAGCTCTGACAGCGATTTCACCCGTCTGGCCGCGCGCATCCGCGAACAGGGTCTGGATGTTTACGGCATCGGCGAGAAGAAAACGCCCGAAGCCTTCCGCATGGCCTGCAAGCGGTTCATCTATGTGGAGAACCTCGGGGCCGAGGAAAGCGATGACAACACGCCCGAGCCACGGATAGACCGCGCGCCGGAGCCTGTGGATACCACGCCCACCGATACGCCGGCCGAACCGCGCGCTCCGCGCGGCAGGCGCGAGACGGAATCGCCGCAAAAGGCCATCCCGCTGATCGCTGCCGCGATGCGCGCCATCGACCCCGAAGGCGAATGGTATTCGCTTGGCCAGATCGGCCAGTATATCACGCAGGCCAATCCCGATTTCGACACCCGCACCTATGGCAGCGCCAAACTGTCGGACCTGATCCGCAAGATCTCCAGCCGGTTCGAGGTGAAACCGGGTCCGGGTGGTCAACTGCTGGCGCGCGACCGCTCCTGATCCATCGCCATGACAGGGCCATAATCGGCGACTTGACTGGCTGAAACCAGTGCGAGTCTCCGATGAATGCCTTGTCCCCCGAACTCATGGCGACCCATACCTCCGGTCGCGCCCGTGTTGCTCTGCTGGTCGATGGCGAGAATCTTGGCGACCGCCATGCCGGACCATTGATCATTCAGGCAGCAAAACATGGTGCGGTGACGGTTAAGCGGGTCTATGGCGATGCGGCCAGGCTGCCGCGCTGGGACGCGGCGCCGGGTTACCGGCTGATCCATGCCGGGCGGGGCAAGAACGCGGCCGATCTGCTTTTGTGTATCGAGGCCCTGGCGCTGGTGCATGACCGGCTGGCGGATGTGATCGTTCTGGCAAGCAATGACGGCGACTTCAGCCATATCGCCAGCCACCTGCGCGAGCGCGGCATTCCGGTCTATGGCATGGGCGAGGCTACAGCACCAGAAAACTGGCGCAAAAGCTGCACGGGGTTTGTGGAGTTGAAATCTGCGCCGGGACCGACACAAACACCCGCGCCCAAGCCAGCGCATGTCCTGCCGGCCAACATTCCTGAAGCCACCCTGCTGAAGGATGTAGAAAACTTGCTGCGTGACAGCGCATCGGGTGGTGCCTTGCCACTGACCAAAATCGGGCAGGAGCTGAAGGGCAGATTGAAGGCCACGGGGCACGCAAGCTGGGGCAAGTTTCTGTCTGCCCATTCCGACCGCTTCAGGCTGGACAAGTCCACGCCCGGCGGCAGCGTCCGGCTGCTCTAACGCCCCCCGTAGCGCGCCAGAAACATCTCGACCGCGCCCGAGACCACCTTGTCGGCCTCCTGCGGCGGACAGCAGGCGGCGACGCCGAAGATCGTCTGTTCGTGCAGTGTCACCTTGCACAGCGCCGCGAACTGGTCGGCGGCGAAGGCCAGATCGTCGATCTGCAACTCGCCACGCTCCACCGCCTTGGCGAGGTATTCCATCAGCCGCTCCCGCACCAGCACAGGGCCGGAATGGTAGAACTGATGCCCCAGTTCGGGGAAGCGCTCGCTTTCCGCCACGCAGATGCGGAACACCTTCTGTGCGAAATCGGACATGAGGAAGGCGACCATGCGCCGCGCCGCCTCGGTCAGCACCTTGTCGACAGGGGCGTTCTGGTCGATCAGCTCCACCGCCTCATCGGCCTGACGGCGGCACTCGCTTTGAGCCACCTCCATGAACAGCAGACGCTTGTCGGGGAAATAGCTGTAAAGCGTCGCCTTGCTAACCCCCGCCTCGCGGGCGATGTCATCGACCGAGGCACCCTCGAATCCGTGTTGAAGAAACACGTTTCGGGCGCCTTCCAGCACCTGATCGAACTTCCGGCCCTTACGGGCGCGCGGCATTACCTGGCTTTCCATCACACCAGAGTAGACGAGCCGACCGGGCGCCCGCAAGCACCGGCGCTCACAGACCCTGCGAGCAGGTCGCGCCGCCGATGGCCACCGGATCGGTGCAGGATTGTGTGACGGGCGGCGCCGGGTCGGGGAAGGTCAGGCGCGGCAGGTCGAAAGGCGCGCCCCCCGCAGCGGCGAGGGTGGGCAAGGCGGCAAGGCAGATGGCGGCAAGGGTCAGGCGCATCAGGGGCTCCACAAACTGAACGACTCGGTTCACTTTGCGAAAGTGAACCGAACTGTTCAGATTTTCAAGCCCCTTTGGCAGATAATCGCAGCACCGGCCCCGCTGCTGCGGTCGCATCTTCGGGATCATGCGTCACCATCAGCGCCGGAATACCCCGTTCAGCGATATGGGCGAAGGTGAAGGCGCGCATTTCAGCCCGCAACCCGGTGTCCAGCCGCGAGAAGGGCTCATCCAGCAAAAGCGCGGCGGGATCGGCAAGCAGCG
>NZ_LJSC01000038.1:0-4594 GCF_001303875.1 Gemmobacter sp. LW-1
GCCGGGCTGGAGGCAGGGGACATGTTCTGGGCGGCCAGGCTGAGTGTCAGGATCGCCAGCGTCAACAGCGCGACCTCGCTCACGCTCGCTTATCCCTGGCCGGGGGCCGCCCAGACCGCTGTGAACTACGAGGTCCGCTTCACGCCGGATATGACCCGCGCGCTGGCCTCGGCGCGGGAACTGCTGGAGGAGCTTTCGAACGGCAATCTTTCGGCGCTTGCGGCGCTGGAAACGATGGCGAACAAGCTGCCGTGGTTCGATGGCGCAGGCTCTGCGCAACTGGCAGACCTGACATCGCAGGCCCGTGGTCTGCTGGGCGGCTCTGCCCTCTCGCGGGCGGGCAGCGATTATACGCTCAACGGCAAGCTGCTCGGCACCGCCGTGACCCAGAACGACAAGGATACCGCCGCCGGGCGGTTGCTGAAGACTGGCGATTTCGGTCTGGGCACCGCAATTTCTCTGACCGCTGCGGATAATCTCGATACCATCCTGACTTCCGGGCTTTTCTACAATTCGTCATCGGCCAACACGACCGGGAACAATTACCCGCCGGGGATCTCCGGTGCTGGCGCCCTGATCGTGGTGGCGCGCAGCACCACCAACGTGATCCAGAAGTTCATCAGCTACGGCGGCGCCTCCATCGCATCGGCCCTGCGGGAGTTCTCCCGAAGCTGGGGCACATCCGGCTGGGGACCGTGGGTGGAGCAATTCCATCAGGGATCGCTGCTCGGGACGGTCTCCCAGTCCGGCGGCGTTCCGACCGGCAAGGTCATCGAACGCGGCAGCAATGCCAATGGCGAATATGTCCGCTTCGCTGACGGCACCCAGATCTGCACGGTCATTGCCGCCGGGGTGGATGCCGCGACCGCAGCCGGGCCGATCTACATGCACAGCAACCTGCTGACATGGACCTTCCCGGCCTCGTTCCTCTCCGCCCCTGTGGTGACAGGGGGCGGCGGCAATGCGGCGCGCTGGCTGGGGATCAACGCGCCCTCGGTCGGCAGTGTGCAGTACCGCGTCTTCTCCTATGCCTCGTCGGGCACCCTTTCGCTGCCCGGCCTGACCGCCATCGGCCGCTGGTTCTGAGGAGGACCACCCATGCAGATCTCGTTCTCGCCCTTCCGCGCCGATTCCGCCCTCACCCTGTCCCGGCAGGGCGATGTCCTGACCATCGACGGTGCGGATCTCGACTTCGGCCCCTTGCCCGAGGGCGCCGTCCTGCCGCGTGAAGCGGTGAATTGCGACTGGCTGGCCTCGGAGGTCACCCGGATCGACGGGGTGATCCATCTGACCCTGCTGCTGCCGCATGGCCCGATTCCGTGGCCTGTTCCGCCCGAAGCGCATGCGGTTATGCATCCCGAACCGATCCTCGTCACCGCAGACGGGCCGATCCTGTTGCCGAGCTATAATCCCGGGGAGGTCGGCCAATGATCGACTGGAGCAGGACGATCACCGCCGAGGCCCGCGCCGCAGCCGCGCTGGAGGCTGCCAAAGCCGAGGCCCGTGTCACGCTGGCAGCGGCCGTCACCGCCGCCCGCGCCACGCTGATCACCGATCTGCCGGGGCAGAGCATGATCTACCTCGCCAAGGAAGCCGAAGCCCGCACCTGGATCGCCGATCCCACACCGGACCCCGCCGCCTATCCGCTGCTCTCGGCCGAGCTGGGCATCACCGCCCCCGATGGCGCAAGCCTCGCGCAGATATGGCTCAACCTCGCCACCCTCTGGCGCAGCACCGCCGCCGATCTGGAGGCCCTCCGCCTCACCACCCGCGCCGCAATCGATGCCGCGACAACGGTCGAGGAGGTCGAGGCGGCGATGGCAAGCGTGATGATTTGAGGGCTGGCGTTAACCGGGGCTTTGCAGCACCCTTTGACGGTCGAGGCAAAAAATCGTTCTGCTGCAGGATTTGCTGTAAAACTCTGCAGCTTTTGCCGTCACGCTACAGCTACAGCCGTCACGCTACAGTCACGCTACACTGCACTCGCTGAGTCCGTTGCGCCACAGTCTGACGCATCAAGATGCAGTGTCGCAAAATTGCCTCTGGGCGAAGGCTGGGGTTCTGCGCTAGGGTCTGTGGATAACTGGGGCCCAAAGCCAAGGTGAACCCCGGATCACGAGGCAGAACAGACAGGACAAGGGGGACGGCCATGCGCTGCCCATTCTGCGGCAATATCGACACCCAGGTGAAGGACAGCCGCCCCGCCGAGGATCACGTCTCGATCCGGCGACGGCGCTTTTGCCCGGCCTGCGGCGGCC
Source organism: Gemmobacter sp. LW-1 (assembly GCF_001303875.1). Taxonomy (NCBI): domain Bacteria; kingdom Pseudomonadati; phylum Pseudomonadota; class Alphaproteobacteria; order Rhodobacterales; family Paracoccaceae; genus Gemmobacter; species Gemmobacter sp. LW-1. Next base: position 2,259 of record NZ_LJSC01000038.1, read on the forward strand.
GCTTTACCACCTATGAACGTGTGCAGCTTCGCGACCTCGTGGTCATCAAGACCTCGGGCAAGCGCGAGGATTTCGACCGAGATAAGCTGGAGCGGTCCATTCGCATCGCCATGCAGAAGCGCCCCATCGACCCCGAACGCATCGACCAGATGATCTCGGGCATCGTGCGTCGGCTGGAAAGCATGGGCGAGACGGACATCTCGTCGCGCATCATCGGCGAGATCGTGATGGAAAGCCTCGCGCGGATCGATACGGTCGCCTATGTGCGGTTTGCCAGCGTTTACAAGAACTTCCAGGCCGCCGACGATTTCGACAAATTCGTCTCGGAACTGCGTCCCGCGCAGGAAAAGACAGAGGAGTGAACGGCGCGGCCTACATGCGATCCGCCCTCGCGCTGGCAGCGCGGGGACTGGGCAATACCTGGCCCAATCCGGCGGTGGGTTGTGTGATCGTGACCAACGGCCCCGGTGGGGGCCGTGTAGTGGGGCGCGGCTGGACCCAGCCGGGCGGCCGCCCCCACGCCGAACGCCGGGCACTGGATCAGGCAGGCGAGGCGGCGCGGGGCGCGACGGCCTATGTCACGCTGGAACCCTGTGCCCATCACGGCAAGACCTCCCCCTGTGCCGAGGCGCTGATCGCCGCTGGTGTGGCGCGCGTGGTGACGGCGCTGACCGATCCCGATCCGCGTGTGGCGGGGCGGGGGCACGCCATGCTGCGCGCGGCGGGGATTGCGGTGACCGAAGGGGTTTGTGCGGCTGAGGCGCGCGCGCTTCAGGCCGGGTTCCTGAAACGGGTCGAACAGGGGCTGCCCTTCGTCACGCTGAAGCTCGCCACCACGCTGGACGGGCGTATCGCCACGGCCAGTGGTGAAAGCCGCTGGATCACCGGGGCAGAGGCGCGGCGTGCCGTCCATGCCATGCGGATGCGCCATGACGCGGTGATGGTGGGGTCCGGCACGGCGCGGGCCGACGATCCCGACCTGACGGTGCGGGACATGGGCGCTGTGCGTCAACCCGTACGCATCGTGATCGACGGCCGTCTGAGCCATCGTCCCGACAGTCGTCTTGGTCGCAGCGCGGGGCAAGTTCCGGTCTGGCTCATCCATACCGAGGCCGCGTCGGAGGCCGCGCGCGGTGCATGGGCCGCCACGGGGGCCGAGTTGATCGCGGTGCCCGAGGCCGACGGCCACGCCGATCTGCGCGCCGCGATGCAGGCGCTGGCCGCGCGCGGCCTGACCCGCATCTTTTGTGAGGGCGGCGCTGATCTGGCTGCCGCCCTGATCCGTGCCGGTCTGGTGGACGAACTTGCGCATTTCGGTGCAGGGGCGCTGATCGGGGCCGAGGGGCGCGCGGCGCTTGGTCCGCTGGGCCTGACCGCACTGGCCGAAGCGCCGCGCCTGCGGCGTATTGAAACCACCCCGGTTGGCGCCGATGTGCTGACCCGCTGGGCGCTGGGCTGAGCCTTATCGGGGCAAATGCTTCGCCGCCTCTTTTCGGGCGAAGGCTTTCATCCCGGCGCCATGCTCGGCCAGAAACACCTCGACCCGTCCCGCATCGTGTTTTGACAGGTCGCGCAGCCACCAGGCGATGGCCTTCTGGATGAACCAGTCGCCGTCCGGCACATAACCCGCCGCCCAGCCCAGTACACGCTCACGCGCCTCAAGCTCTGCCGGTTTGGGGAAGTTCAGCTTGGTCAGGGGCAGGGTGTTGACCAGAGCCGCACGGCGCTGCCACATCAGCGGGCTTTGGGTCCAGCTTTCCACCGTGTCGAGCCGCGAAAGATCGGCCATCACCCGCTTTTCGCCCGCCTTGCAGGCGTGATCGGCAATCGCCCAGGCGTCGAACTCGGGCACCCAGCCACAGATCATATCCCAGACCGCGTCATCGGGTCGGATGCGCGCCTGCGTCAGCAGCTTCGCCGCCGCAACGCGCCCCTCATGCACATTGCTCCGCCACAGACCTTCGGCCAGCGCCAGCCGTTCCTCTGCCGTCACCTCCTCGCGCCAGGCCTTTGCCAGCGCGTCGATCTCGGGCACGGTCACGCCCAGATAATGCCGCGCGGCCTTGTGGTAGGCCGCCATCTCCGGAGCTTTTGCCGGGTCGGCGGCGGCTTCCAGTTGCGCAAGGGCGGTGGCGGTGTCGATCATCGGCGGCTCCTGTCTGGTCCTTCCGATCTAGCAGCCTCGGCAGCGAAGGCCAGAGTTTTGTCGCGCCCCTTGACGGCAGGGCAGGGCGGGCGGATGCTTTGCCCGTAATGACGGAGGGTCCGATGCGCCACCTGCCCGCAGCTTCGCTTTGTCTTGCCCTTGCGGCCTGTGTGCCGCCCGAACCACCCGC
>NZ_LJSC01000038.1:4623-9607 GCF_001303875.1 Gemmobacter sp. LW-1
GGGGCATTTTCCGGCTCCACCCGTCTTGTGCTGACCCCGGATGACAGGGCGGTGACCGCGATTTCAGGCCCGTTCTCGGACAAGAGCACGCGCACGGTGAAGCAACTGCGCCCCGGTGCCTTCGCGGCAGCGCGGGATCACATCCTCGCCCATCCGATTCCGAAATCGCAGCTCAAGACCGGGATTTGCGAGGATTACGGAGCCGATAGCATCCTTTACACCGGGCCGGGCCGCGAAATCCGCTATGTCGCCACTTGCCCGAACCCGGCCATCGCAGCGCTGGACGGCCAGATCCGCGCGCTTCTGTCAGGCGGTTAATCCTCGCCCAGATTGGCGCCGATACCGGTGGGCAAACCGTCGATGGATTTACGGTTCTTTTCATCCCAATAGGCGGCCAGACCGGCCTCGCCCTTCTGTTCGGCCCAGTTGCGCAGCACCGGGCGCTCGCGCGGGGCTTCCATGAAGGGCACGGCAAAACCGCAGGAGGTTTGCACCATCTCCACCGCCATGTCGAACACCTGCCGCGCGCCGGGTACATCCGGCAGTTCAGCCGCCAGCGCGGGCCAGTCGGCATCGCCGCGATGCACCACCCGCGCCGTGCCGTAGGCGCGCAGGATCAGCGGCCGGGTGCCGAAGCTGCACCACATCACCGTCATACGCGGGTCCAGCGGCAGATGCGCCGCCGTCTCGTTCCCCGAGCCGGTAACATTGAGCCAGAGCAGGCGGTTCGCCCCGGTCACCCGCAACGAATCCATCCCCTTGGGGCTGAGGTTCAGCCGCGCGCCCGGTGCGCTTGTCGCCACGAAAAACAGCGGCTGTTCTGCGATGAAGGCGCGGTGATCCTCGGTGAAGCCGTCGAACTGCTTTGCCATCATTCCACCGTTACGGATTTTGCCAGATTTCTGGGCTGGTCGACGTCAGTGCCTTTTGCGATTGCGGTGTGGTATGCGAGGAGCTGGGCGGGGACGGCGTAGAGGATGGGGGCGAGGAGGTCGGGGACGCGGGGCAGGGTGAGGCAGCGCCAGCAATCTGCGCCGGCTTCGGCGATACCGGGCTGGTCGGAGAGCAGCAGCACCCGGCCATGGCGGGCCATGACTTCCTGCATGTTCGACACGGTCTTTTCGAACAGCGCATCGCGGGGGGCCAGCACCAGCACCGGGACGCTGGCGTCGATCAGCGCGATGGGGCCGTGTTTCAGCTCGCCGCTGGCATAGCCCTCGGCATGGATATAGCTGATTTCCTTCAGCTTCAGCGCGCCTTCCAGCGCCAGCGGATACATCGCCCCCCGGCCGAGGAACAGCACGTCCTGCGCCTTGGCCAGCTCTTCCGCCAGCCCCTCGATCTCGGGCGCCAGCGCGAGGGCCGCGTTCATCAGCCCCGGCAGCAGCCGCAGATCCGCCAGGCGGGCGGCCAGCTGCGCGGCATCGAGACGCCCGCGATCCTGTGCGGCCTTCAGCGCCAGGGTCAGCAGCACCGTCAGCTGGCAGGTGAAGGCCTTGGTCGAGGCGACCCCGACCTCGACCCCGGCCATGATCGGCAGCGTCACGTCGCATTCCCGCGCGATGGAGGAGGTGGTGACATTCACCACCGCCAGCGTCCGCGCCACCTTGTCCTGCACATGGCGCAGCGCCGCCAGCGTATCGGCGGTTTCGCCCGACTGGCTGACGAAGACCGCCCAGCCGCGGTCCGACAAAGGCGGCTCGCGATAGCGGAACTCGGATGCGATATCGATGTCGCAGGGCAGGCCCGCGAGGCTTTCGAACCAGTATTTCGCCACATGGCAGGCGTAATGCGCGGTGCCGCAGGCGACCAGCGTCAGCCGGTCCACGCCGGTGAAATCCACCCCGGCGGGCAGGTTCAGCCCGTCCTCGCGCAGGTAATGGCGCAGCGCATCGGCCAGCACCACCGGCTGTTCGGCGATTTCCTTGGCCATGAAATGCTTGTAGCCCGCCTTCTCGATCCGGGTCGCATCCACCTGGATGCGCGCCATGGCGCGGTTGGCACGGCGGTTCCCGGCGTCGAAGATCTCGGCCCCCGTGCGGGTGATCACCGCCCAGTCGCCTTCTTCCAGATAGGTGATGCGGTCGGTCATCGGTGCCAGGGCGATGGCATCCGAACCCACGAACATCTCGCCATCGCCGTGCCCGATGGCCAGCGGCGAGCCCTTGCGGGCGCAGATCATCAGATCCTCCTCGCCTTCGAACAGGAAGCACAGGGCAAAGGCGCCGTGCAGGCGCGGCAGAAGCCGGGCAGTGGCCTCGGCCGGGGTGCCGCCCTGCGCCAGCTCGTGCCGCATCAGCAGGGCCACCGTCTCGGTATCGGTCTCGGATTCGAAGCTGTAGCCCGCCGCCGTCAGCTCGGCCCGCAATTCGCGGAAATTCTCGATGATCCCGTTATGCACCACCGCCACATTGCCGGCGCGATGCGGATGGGCATTGGCCACCGTCGCCGCGCCATGGGTGGCCCAGCGGGTATGGCCGATGCCGGCCTTGCCCGCCAGCGGCTCATGCACCAGCAGGTCCGACAGGTTCACCAGCTTGCCCACGGCGCGGCGGCGGTCCAGCCGGCCCTCGTTCACCGTGGCAATCCCGGCGCTGTCATAGCCGCGGTATTCCAGCCGTTTCAGCGCCTCGACCAGCAACGGAGCAACCTCGTGGCTGCCCAGAACGCCAACGATTCCACACATGCGATCAATCCTTGTTCTGCGCGGCCTTGAGCGCGCGGAGGGTCTCGAACAGTTTCTGGGCCAGCCCGGGCTTCACCACCTGACGCGCGCGTCCCAGCGCCACCGCGCCTGCCGGCACATCCGCCGTGATGACAGAGCCCGAGCCGGTCAGCGCCCCGTCCCCCACCGTGACCGGCGCCACCAGCATGGTGTCGGACCCGATGAAGGCGCGTTTGCCGATGCGGGTGCGATGCTTCATCACCCCGTCGTAATTGCAGGTCACCGTGCCCGCGCCGATATTGGTGCCTTCGCCCACATCGGCATCGCCCAGATAGCTCAGGTGACCGACCTTCACGCCTTCTTCCAGAATGGCATTCTTGATCTCGACGAAATTGCCGACATGCACATCCTCGGCCAGCTCGGCGCCAGGGCGCAGCCGCGCGAACGGCCCGACATCGGCGCCGCGGCTGACATGGCAGCCTTCCAGATGGCAGAAGGCCCTGATCTCGGCGCCGCTTTCAATGGTGACACCGGGGCCGAAGACCACATTCGGCCCGATGATCGCGTCGCGCCCCACCACGGTATCCAGCGCGAAGAACACCGTTTCCGGCGCGGTCAGCGTCACGCCGTTGTCCAGCGCTTCGGCGCGGGCACGGGCCTGAAAGGCGGCCTCTGCCTCGGCCAGCTGGGCGCGGGTGTTGACGCCCAGCGTCTCCGCCTCGTCACAGGTGACAACCCCGGCAGAGAGCCCGCGCCGGCGGGCCAGTTCCACCACATCGGTCAGGTAATATTCGCCTGCCGCATTGTCATTGCCCAGCGTGCCGACCAGATCAAGGAGCAGCGCGGTATCGGCGCAGATCACGCCGGAATTGCACAGCGTGATCGCGCGCTGCGCCTCGGTCGCATCCTTGAACTCGACGATCCGCTCCAGCGCCTCGCCCTGCGCGATCAGCCGGCCATAGCGCCCCGGATCACGCGCCTCGAAACCCAGCACAACCACGGCATGCCGCGCGCGCGCCTCCAGCATCGCCTCCAGCGTTTCGGGACGGATGAAGGGCGTGTCGCCATACAGAACCACGCAATCGCCCGATACACCGGCAAGGGCAGGGGCCGCCTGCGCCACCGCATGCCCGGTGCCCAGCTGCTCGGCCTGCACCACGATCCCGCAAGCCTCGTCCCAGGCCCGCGCCGCCTTCGAGACCGCCTCCGCCCCGTGCCCGGCAACCACCACCACACGCTCCGGCGACAGCGCCGCACCCGCCTGCATCGCATGATGCAACAACGGCGCACCCGCAACACGGTGCAGCACCTTCGGCAGATCCGAATTCATCCGAGTGCCTTGCCCCGCGGCAAGAATGACGAGAGAGACAGGCATGTGACCTCTTTCCTTGGCGATGCGCCCGTTTTAACCCGATGGCCGGGGCGCGCAAGCCATGCGCCTTCACACATCCTTTCGACAGGTTTCAGGAGAGGCAGGCAGATGAAAACGGTGGTCTTCGATCTGGATGGTACGCTGGCCGATACCTCCGCCGATCTGGTGGCGGCGGCGAATGCCTGCTTTCGCGGCCTTGGTCACGGGGATCTGCTGGACCCGATGGCAGATGCGCTGACCGCGTTCCACGGCGGGCGGGCGATGCTGCGGCTGGGATTTTCCCGCATCGGCGGCGTGGATGAGGCGGCGGTGGATGCGCAATACCCGGTGCTTCTTGCGGCCTATGCCGAGGGGATCGACACCCACACCCGGCTTTATCCCGGTGCTGCCGAGGCGGTGGAGGCGCTGCGCGCCGCCGGTTACGCCACCGCGATCTGCACCAACAAGCCCGAAGGCCTGGCCGAGACGCTGATGACCCGGCTCGGGGTGCGGGGCCTGTTCGGCAGCCTGATCGGCGCCGATACGCTGCCTGTGCGCAAACCTGATCCCGCACCCTATCTGGCTGCCGTGCGCGGCGCGGGCGGCGATCCCGGGCGGTCAATCCTCATCGGCGACACCGAAACCGACCGCAAGACCGCCACCGCCGCCGGTGTGCCCTGCGTTCTGGTCAGTTTCGGCCCCGAAGGGCCGGCAATCGCGCGGTTGGCCCCGGAGGCGATGCTGGACCGTTACGCCGACCTGCCCGCGCTGGCGGCCCGGCTGCTGGGATGACGGGTGGCACGCCGTCAGATCATTTCAGAAGACTGGCCTTGCATCAGCGGCTTGTCGCTTTGAACGCGTCGGGCAACTGCTGCGCTTTGCGCTGCCGCCCCCGCTTTCGCAGGCCGCTGAAATAGTCGACCGCCCGGAACGCTGTTCTTTTGCAGCCTGGTCGACGGCGTGGCGGG
>NZ_LJSC01000038.1:9656-47398 GCF_001303875.1 Gemmobacter sp. LW-1
ACCCGCCGTTTCGGCAATTTTCCGCAGTCGGACGGCCAGCCTTGAATGGTGAATGCGGCCCGAAACCCGTCAATCGCGACGAGTTTGGCAGCAGGTGACAGGCCAGAGGCGCCGTTTCAGAACCACTGGCCCGGTTCCATCAGCCCCAGATCCATCAGTTGCTGGCTGTGCCACTGGAACTCGGTCGAGTTGCGCCAGCGGAAATCGTGGATCGAGAAGCGTGAGCCGGGGTTGGTTTTCAGCGCTTTTGCGGTTCGGAAAGAACAGATTGCGGCGGTCAGGTTGTGGTGCCACGGGCAGGCGTAAGTGTTGTATTCCTCGTCATTGAACGTGAAATCCCAGCGCAGTTTCAGGCCGGGCCGCGAGCGGAACAGCGAGACGCGGTCGATCTTGCGCTTGGTCCAGGTTACATATTCCTCGAACCTCCAGCGCAGGCCGCCGAAGAAATCCAGCTGCCGTTCCTTGGTCTCCCAGTTCTTGTCGGGATCTTTGCGTCCCAGCGCGTAATAGCCTGAACGGTCCAGATGCGCATCTTCCAGCGAGACCGCATTGGGATAGCGGTTCAGATCGCCGGCATAGAGGTCGATCACATAGGTCAGCAGCGTGTCGCGCCGCTCTTCCGTCTGGAAGGTCAGCAGGTCGCGGACAGTGCGGCTTTCGCAGAACGGGAAGAACAGGTATTCGGCATTGAAGCAGTAATACAGCCAGGTTCCGGCCGGTGCGGCATCGTTGATCGCATTGACGGTTTCGGGCACCGCATCATCGGCATGGACATCGTGGTCGATGCGGTGAATGCGGTTTTCCAGATCCTCCGACAGAGGCATTTCTTCATGCGCGAACAGCAGAACCTGCCGGAAACCGCTGTTCAGATGGTGCCGCAACGTGCTGTCCAGCTCGACGGTATCTTCGGCGAAGATCAGCGCCACCGGCCCCTTGGCCAGCACCTTGTCGCCGGTCGATCTGAATTCCGCCAGACTGCCATAGCGCATTCCGTCACACTTTCCGCTGTCACTGCAAACTGTCGGCAGATTCTGCGAAGACCGCCGCCTTTGCAAGCCTTTGCCCCTTTGTTGCGTGGCAGGGCAGATTTCGTTAGAAGAACCGCCTAGCCGAAGGGGGCCGCCCATGACCGAACAGCCGACCGAGATTTCCGCCACTGCCACCGCCGAAGGGGCGGAGGCGCCGAAGAAGCTGTTCATCAAGACCTATGGCTGCCAGATGAACGTCTATGACAGCGAGCGCATGGCCGAGGCGCTGGGCGCCAAGGGCTATGTGACGACCGAGGTGGCGGAAGAGGCGGATATGGTGTTGCTGAACACCTGCCACATCCGCGAAAAGGCGGCGGAAAAGGTTTATTCCGACCTCGGGCGGCTGCGTCCGCTGAAACAGGCGAAACCCGATCTGAAGATCGGTGTGGCGGGCTGTGTGGCGCAGGCCGAGGGCGAGGAGATCCTGAAGCGGATGCCGCTGGTCGATCTGGTGGTCGGGCCCCAAAGCTATCACCGCCTGCCCGAGATGGTCGAGGCGAAGGGCAAGGTTGTCGATACCGATTTCCCCGAAGAGGACAAGTTCGACCACCTGCCGCAGCGCAAGGCGCTGCGCGGGCCGACGGCGTTCCTGACCGTGCAGGAAGGCTGTGACAAATTCTGTGCCTTCTGCGTGGTGCCCTATACGCGTGGCGCCGAGGTCAGCCGCCCGGCGGCGCGTCTTCTGGCCGAAGCGCGCGATCTGGTCTCGCGCGGGGTGCGCGAAATCACCCTGCTGGGGCAGAACGTCAACGGCTATCACGGTGCGGGCGAGGGCGGCACCTGGGGGCTTGGCCGTCTTCTGCGCGAGATGGCGGCAATCGACGGGCTGGACCGGCTGCGCTATACCACCAGCCACCCCAATGACATGGATGACGACCTGATCGCCGCCCATGCCGAGGTGCCCCAGCTGATGCCTTACCTGCATCTGCCGGTGCAATCGGGCAGCGACCGCATCCTCAAGGCGATGAACCGCAAGCATACCGCCGAGCAATATCTGCGGCTGATCGAGCGTATCCGGGCTGCGCGTCCCGACATTCTGCTGAGTTCGGATTTCATCGTGGGCTTCCCCGGCGAAACCGATACGGATTTTGAGGCGACGATGGATCTGATCCGCGCGGTCGGCTTTGGCGCGGCGTTCAGCTTCAAATATTCCGCCCGTCCCGGCACGCCCGCAGCGGAGAAGCCGGAGCTTCCGGCCGAGGTCTCTGATGCCCGGCTTCAGGCGCTTCAGGCGCTGATCACCGAACAGCAGCGCGCGGCGCAGATGGCCATGGTGGGCCGCGAGGTGGGCGTGCTTTATGAAAAGCCGGGCCGTCTGCCGGGGCAGATGGTGGGCAAATCCGACCACCTGCATGCGGTGCATGTGACTGATTCCCTTGGCAAGCCCGGACAACTGGTGCGGGTGCGCATCACTGGCTCTGCGCCCAACTCGCTGGCGGGGGAGCCTCTGCGCGACTGACCGGCGGTTTCCGCAGCGGCACCAATATCACGATTCGTTCCGGCTTGGCGCGTGCCCACGCAACAATTGGTGTGCCATCATCCCTGCACACCATATATTTTGCTTTACATAAGAATAGAGTAACGGCATTTCTGGCTTAATACTAAAGAAAGTCTTGTGTGAATTAGGGGAGCTGCGACGTGGAACCGATTTCCAAAGCAGTGCGGATGATCATTGGGGGAGTTGCACTCGCCGTCGGACTGGCCGGGGCTGCCCAGGCGCAACAGGCGCCCGAGATTGCCGGCAAGATCCAGTGGGGCGTGTGGGTCGATGACGATGGTTGCATGCACTGGTGGGCCGATGGCGGCCTTGAAGGCTACATGCTGGACCGGGTGAACCCGAAGACCGGCAAACCCGTCTGTCTGAAGCGCAATACCTGTATGGTGCAGAACACCGACACGCTGTTCGCGACCGACAGCGCCAAGCTGACCGCCTCGGGCCGCAGCTATCTGCAACAGTTCTTCCAGCAGGCCGGGGCCTTCGGCTATGCGGTCTATGGCCATACCGACAGCCGCGCCTCGGATGAATACAATATCAAGCTGTCGCAGCGCCGCGCCAAGGCCGTGGCCGATGTGGCCCGTTCGGTCGGGGCCATGGTGGAGCGCGAGATCGGGTTCGGCGAACGCCAGCCCATCGCGTCGAACAGCACGGCGGCGGGCATGCAGAAGAACCGCCGCGTCGAAGTCGTTTGCTATCGGTGGTGATCAGGATGACCAAAGTTTTCGTTCCGGGCTTCGCCCTTCTTGCCATCACCACGCTGGCTGGCTGTGTCGATGGCCTCACCCCCTATCGGCAAAGCCCCGATACGGTGATCGCCACCAATCAGGATCGCGGTCGCGACAATATTCCGCTGGCACCGGGGGGCGGGGCGATTGCCTATGATCCCGACGGCTGTCAGGGCTGGATCATCGACGATGGCGTCGAAGGCTATTCGGGCCGCCGCTTCGATCCGGTTTCGGGCCTGCCGATCTGCAACAATCACTATCCGCCGGGCACCGTGCTGCGCAATTACCAGACCAAGGATGCAGGTCTGCGCGACTATGTGCCCTACGCTGGCCGTAACTGACCAGCCTGCGCCAGGATATGAATATGGAAGGGCCGCGCGATATCGCGGCCCTTTCCTTTTGCCGGATGCCACATTTTTTATCGCAGGACATACAAGCCCTAGCGGTGGTGTGGCGGAAATGTGCAACATCTGCAATTTCGGCCGCCGGTGGTGAAAGTTTGAACAGCTTTGTCTTGTTTCCTTAACCTTCGAGGCGCAGATTTTGAGTCAGGAAGCCCTCGAACCGCAAAGGATGATGATTTGGGCATCAGCGCGCTGACCCCCCCGCCCCGTGCCGAAGACGTTGTGGAAACGACGCTGGAATTTCCCGACAATCGGCTGCTGATTGATCTGTGCGGTGAGTATGACCGCAACCTTGCGCAGATCGAGCATGAGATGGGGGTGCATATCCTCCGACGTGGGAACCGCCTGTCGGTTATCGGGGAGAAGGGCGCGCGCGAGCAGGCGGCGGCCGTGCTGCATGCGCTTTACGCCCGGCTGGAGGCGGGGCGCGCGGTGACGGCGGGCGATATCGAGGGGGCGATCCGCATGGGCCGTCCGATGCCCGAAACGCCGCGCGAAGGGGCTGAACAGATCGAGATGTTCGGGGCGGGTTCCATCGAGCTGCGGACCCGCAAGAAACCGATCGAGCCGCGCACCGAGGCGCAGAAGGCCTATGTGGCCAATCTGTTCGCCAACGAACTTGGCTTCGGCATCGGCCCGGCGGGCACCGGCAAGACCTATCTCGCCGTTGCGGTCGGCGTGACCATGTTCATCTCGGGGGCGGTGGAAAAGATCATCCTGTCGCGTCCGGCGGTGGAGGCGGGCGAACGCCTTGGCTTCCTGCCGGGCGACATGAAGGAAAAGGTCGATCCCTATATGCAGCCGCTTTATGACGCGCTGAACGATTTCCTTCCGGCCAAGCAGGTGCAGAAGCTGATGGAGGAGAAGCGGATCGAGATCGCGCCGCTGGCCTTCATGCGCGGACGCACGCTGTCCAACGCCTTCGTGGTGCTGGACGAGGCGCAGAACGCCACCACCATGCAGATGAAGATGTTCCTCACCCGTCTGGGCGAAGGATCGCGCATGGTCATCACCGGCGACCGCACGCAGGTCGACCTGCCGCGCGGCGTGGCCTCGGGCCTTCAGGATGCCGAACGCATCCTGAAGGGGGTGAAGGGCGTCAGCTTCAACTACTTCACCGCCAAGGATGTGGTGCGGCACCCGCTGGTGGCGCGGATCATCGAAGCCTATGACCGCGAAGAGGCGCAGGGCTGAGCTTCCCGATCCGGGCCACCGGATCGGGCTTTCCCACCACCACAGATGATCAAAGGCATTTGCGGTTTGTCCGGCTTGGCCCTATGAGGCGCGCATGAAAACATGCGTCGACATCGTAATCGAGGATGACCGCTGGACGGCCTTCGGGCTGGATGCGGCAGCGATGGCTGCGGCTTCCGCCACATTGTCGCATCTTGGGATGTCGCCTGACCTTTACGGTCTCGTCGTCCTGGGATGTGACGATGCGCGTATCGCCGGGCTGAACGGCGAATTCCGTGACAAGCCCCGGCCCACGAATGTGCTGAGCTGGCCATCCGAAGAACGCGGCAGCGAATATGCGGGTGAGGCTCCGGAGATGCCGGAGCCCGGAACGCCGGAAGATCCCGCCCCGCTGGGCGATATCGCGATTGCCTGGGAGACCTGCGCGCGCGAAGCGGCCGAGCAGGGTAAGGCCGTTCACGATCACGTCATGCACCTGCTCGTTCACGGAGTCCTGCACCTGCTGGGCTATGATCATATCGACGAGGACGACGCGAATTTGATGGAAGAGACCGAGCGGCAGATACTTGCCTCGCTTGGCATTGCGGACCCATATTAGGGCAGGCGCTGCGGCGCAGGATATTCGGGTAGAAGGACAGATGGGCAGTAGTTACGAAGGATCGACCGCGGCGCCGCAACAGGCGCCATCTGATGAGGCATCCGGCGAAGAGGGCGAGTCTCGCTCCGATCCTGCCCAGAAAGGTTTTTTTGGCCGGCTTCTGTCGGCCTTTTCCCCGCAGGATGTGACCGAACCCGACAGCCCCGCGCCGGCGCTCAGCCCGGCACCGGCGCAGCTTCCGGGGCTTGCGAACCTTCGCAAGCTGCGGGTCGATGACGTGGCCATTCCGAAGGTCGAGATCGCGGCGGTCCCGCTGGATATCGGCAAGGATGAACTGGTCGAGGTCTTCCGCCAGCAGGGCTTTTCCCGGCTGCCGGTCTACAAGGGCACGCTGGATCATCCTCAGGGCCTTGTGATGCTGAAGGATCTGGCGCTTCAGCACGGTTTTGGCGCGGGCGGGCGGTTCAGCCTGAAGCGTCTGCTGCGCCCGATCCTTTACGCGCCGCCGTCGATGCCGCTGCATGTACTGTTGCAGAAGATGCAGAAAGAACGTGTCCATATGGCGCTGGTCATTGATGAATATGGCGGCGTGGACGGTCTGGTCACCATCGAGGATCTGATCGAGACAGTGATCGGCGAGATCGAGGACGAGCATGACGAGGCCGAAGGCATGCTCTGGAAGCAGGAAAAGCCCGGCGTCTGGCTGATGCAATCCACCGCGCCAATGGATGAGGTGGAGGCCGAGATCGGCATGGGTCTGCGCACCGGCGAGGACGATGGCGAGATCGACACGCTGGGTGGTCTGGTCTTTCTGCGCACCGGCCGGGTTCCGGCAAGGGGCGAAATCGTGACCCACGAGACCGGCGTTCAGTTCGAGGTGGTCGATGCCGACCCGCGCCGCATCAAGCGGCTGCGGCTGCGGCTGCCCGAGGTCCCGGCTCCGGCCGACGGGGGCTGATGGGGTTGCGGGGCTGGCGTGACCTTGCCCCCGCCTTCGGGCTGGGGGTACTGGCGGCCTCTGGTCAGGCGCCGCTGGGGGCATGGTATCTGGCCGTGCCCGCTTTCGCCGGGATCGTCTGGCAGGTGACAGCCGGGCGCCCGGCGGCAAGGGGCTGGGCGGCGGGCACCGGCTATTTTGCCGCAGCACTCAGCTGGATCGTGCAGCCCTTCTTTGTGGAACCGGAAACCTATGGCTGGATGGCGCCCTTCGCGCTGGTGCTGATGGCCGGGGGGCTGGCGCTGTTCTGGGGCGCGGCCGCGGGGCTTGCTGCCCGACTGGTGCGCACCACCGCGCGGCAGGCTCTGGCCTTCGCGCTTTGCCTTTCCGGGGCCGAGGCCCTGCGCGGCGTGGTTTTCACCGGCTTCCCCTGGGCGCAGCCGGGTCATATCTGGATCGACACGCCGGTGGCGCAGCTTGCCGCGCTGACCGGGGCCGATGGCCTGACACTGCTGACGCTGGTTCTGGCGGCTTTGCCGGTGATGGCGCGGGGCAGGGGCACGCTGGCCGCCGCCCTGCTGCTGGCTATGGTCTGGGGTGGCGGGGTCTGGCAACTGGCGCAGCCCGATCCGGCGGCGCCGGGCCTGACCTTCCGGCTGGTACAGCCCGCGGCCGAACAAAGCCTGAAATGGGATCCGGCCCAGGCCGAGCGGCTGTACCGGCTTCAGACCGGCTATACGGCGGCCGAGCCCCGCCCAGATCTGGTGATCTGGCCAGAAACCGCGCTGCCCTATCTTTATACTCCCGGCGGTGATGCGGCGCTGGGCGTGGCCGAGGCTGCGCGCGGCGTGCCGGTCGCGCTCGGGGTGCAGCGGGTGGAGGGCGCCGCCGCCTATAACAGCCTTGCCGTGCTGGGCCCCGATGGCTACCAGACCGCGATTTATGACAAGGCGCATCTGGTGCCTTTTGGCGAATATCTGCCCTTCGGCGATCTGGCATGGCGGCTGTTCGGCATTTCTGCCTTCGCCGCGCGGCAGGGTTATGGCTATGCCGCCGGGCCAGGGCCGCGCGTGCTTGACCTTGGGCCACTGGGCAAGGCGATGCCGCTGATCTGCTATGAGGCGGTCTTCCCCGAAGAGGTGAATGCCGCCCCGGAACGGCCGGGCTGGCTGTTGCAGATCACCAATGACGCCTGGTTCGGCACGCTGACCGGCCCGTTCCAGCATGCCGCGCAAGCCCGGCTGCGCGCGGTGGAACAGGGCCTGCCGCTGGTGCGTGTGGCCAATACCGGCGTGACACAGATGGTGGATGCGCGGGGCCGCGTCACCGCCGAACTGCCGTTCGGCAGGTCGGGCTATCTGGATGCGGCGCTGCCTGGCGCCCTGCCGCCGACCCCCTACAGCCGCTACGGAATGATGCCGTTCCTGCTGTTGCTGGGGGGACTCGCCCTGACCCTCGCAAGACGCCGTGCACACCCTTCTGCTTGACTGTGGGCCGGGCGAGGCATAACCCCGGGGCATCGAACCGTCACAACGGCTTCCTGGCGTGGCGGGGATACATCAACGGAGCACGTCCCCATGAGCAGACTTGATTATGTTTTCACCTCGGAATCGGTTTCCGAGGGGCACCCCGACAAGGTGTGCGACCGGATTTCCGATGCGGTTCTCGATGCTTTCCTGACCGAAGAACCGAATGCCCGCGTGGCCTGCGAAACCTTCGCCACCACAAATCGCGTCGTCGTGGGGGGCGAGGTTGGCCTGTCCGACCGCAAGAAGCTGAAAGACATGCTGGAAGGGGTCGAGCAGATCGTCCGCGACTGCGTGAAGGACATCGGCTACGAACAGGATGAATTCCACTGGGCGACGCTGAAGGTGAAGAACCACCTGCACAAGCAGTCGGCCCATATCGCGCAGGGTGTGGACCGCGACGGTGCGGGCGACCAGGGCATCATGTTCGGCTATGCCTGCCGCGAGACGCCGGAACTGATGCCGGCGCCGATCCAGTATTCGCATGCCATCCTGCGCCGACTGGCCGAGGTGCGCAAATCCGGTCAGGAACCGACGCTGCGCCCCGATGCCAAATCGCAGCTTTCGCTGCGCTATGAGGGCGGCAAGCCGGTCGAAGTGACCTCGATCGTGCTGTCGACCCAGCATGAAAGCGAAAGCCAGAGCTCGGATGACATCCGCGCCATCGTGGAACCCTATATCCGCGAAGTGCTGCCCTCGGGCTGGATCACCGGGAAGACCGAATGGTGGGTCAATCCGACCGGCACATTCGTGATCGGTGGGCCGGATGGCGACGCGGGCCTGACCGGGCGCAAGATCATCGTTGACACCTACGGTGGCGCAGCCCCGCATGGCGGCGGCGCTTTCTCGGGGAAAGACCCGACCAAGGTGGACCGTTCGGCGGCCTATGCCGCCCGCTATCTGGCGAAGAACGTGGTGGCCGCAGGCCTCGCCGACCGCTGCACGCTTCAGGTCAGCTATGCGATCGGCGTCGCGAAGCCGCTGTCGATCTATGTCGACACCCATGGCACCGGACAGGTCGACGAGGCGCTGATCGAGAAAGCCGTGGCCGAAGTGATGGATCTTACCCCGCGCGGCATCCGCGAGCACCTGCAGCTCAACCGCCCGATCTATGCCCGGACATCGGCCTACGGCCATTTTGGTCGGGCACCGGAAGCCGATGGCGGCTTCAGCTGGGAAAAGACCGATCTCATCGAAGCGCTGAAAAAAGCGGTCTGAGCTGCCCCGGGACAGGGGGCCTTTGCCGGGGGGATCGACCCCCCGTCAAAGGCGCTGCCGCGAGATATCGGGGCCCGGTCGCACTGACCGGGCCTTTGCATGCGCCCGGGGCGCGAAAAATGAGTATTTTTGCAAGAAGCAAATATGCCCTGCTTCTTGAACAAATACTCCCGCCGGAGGCAGGCACGCGGTTCCCGGCGCAGCCGGGGGCCGGGATGAACGGCTTGCGCCGTAGGCGCGCTATATAAATAGCCTCATTCGCCGCGTGGGAAGCGTTTGCTTTCTTCCAGCACGTTCAGATCCATATGGTTGCGCATATAGCGTTCTGAGGCGGCGCGCAGCGGCTGGTAATCCCAGGGGAAATAGCTTCCGTTGCGGAGGGCCTCATAAACCACCCAGCGGCGGGCCTGGCTTTCACGGACCTCGGCATCGTAGCGGTCCAGATCCCAGCGGGCCTCCGCCATGGCGCGGAAATGGGCGAGGGTTTCGGCATGGGCGGGCTCTTGCGCGAGGTTTGTGCGTTCCTCGACATCCGTGTCCAGATCGAACAGCATTTCCGGGTCCGCCAGACAGTGCACATATTTCCAGCGACCTTCGCGCAGGGCGACCAGAGGGGTGATGCTGCCTTCGGCGGCATATTCCATCGCGACCGGACTGGTGCGATCAAAGCCCTTCGCCAGCGGCACGAGGCTCTCGCCATCGGTCCAGGGCATGACTTCGTCCATCGAGATTCCCGCCAGATCGCAGAGCGTCGGTGTCACATCGATTGTACAGACCGGGGTATCCACCCGACCCGGTTCCAGCCCCGGAGCGGCCAACATCAGGGGCACGCGGGCCGAGCCTTCGAAGAAGTTCATCTTGAACCACAGCCCGCGACGGCCCAGCATCTCGCCGTGATCCGAGACGAAGATGATGATGGCCTCTTGCCGCGTCGCCTCCAGCGCCGCGAGAATTTCGCCGATCTTGTCATCGACGTAAGAGATATTGGCGAAGTAGCCCTGTCGGGCGCGGCGGATATGGTCGGGTGTCACCTCCAGCCCGCGCCAGTCGCAGGCATCCATCAGGCGCTGTGAATGGGGGTCCATGTCCTCGTAAGGGATCGCCTCGGGCGGATCGAGGTGCAGGCAGTCGGTATAGAGATCCCAGTATTTGCGGCGCGCGACGAAAGGATCATGCGGGTGGGTGAAGCTCGCGCACAGCGCCCAGGGGCGGGCATCCTGGCCACGCGACAGGTCGTAAAGCTTCTGCACCGCCTGGAAACACACGTCGTCGTCATATTCCAGCTGGTTGGTGATCTCGGCCACGCCTGCCCCGGTGACCGAGCCGAGATTGTGATACCACCAGTCGATCCGCTCGCCCGGTTTGCGGTAATCCGGGGTCCAGCCGAAATCGGCGGGGTAAATGTCGGTCGTCAGGCGTTGCTCGAATCCGTGGAGTTGATCGGGGCCGACGAAATGCATCTTGCCCGACAGCGCCGTCTGATATCCTGCGCGGCGCAGGTGATGGGCGAAGGTCGGGATATCCGAGGTGAATTCGGCCGCATTGTCGTAAACCCGCGTCCGGCGCGGCAGTTGCCCGGACATGAAGCTGGCGCGGGCCGGAGCGCAGAGCGGTGAGGCGGTATAGGCATTGGCGAAGCGGACCGAGCGTTCGGCCAGCCGTTTCAGATTGGGCGCATGCAGCCAGTCTGCCGGACCATCCGGGAACAGCGTTCCGGTCAGCTGATCGACCATCAGGATGAGAATATTGGGCCTGTCCGCCATGATCTGCGCCTTTCGCTTCGAATGGTATTGAAGCACCATATGCTGATCACAGGAAAGACGGGGTTTTTCGATGAATCGCATAGATCTGATTTATGCAGCTTGATCCGGCGGCGCTGCGGGTCGTCGAGGCGGTGGCGCGTTTCGGGTCTTTGACACGGGCAGGGGGCGCGCTGGGGCTCAGCCAGCCGGCGATCAGCTATCAGTTGCGCCGGGCCGAGAAATATCTGGGTGTTGCGCTGTTCACGCGGGGGCGGGGGGGCTGTCTGCCCACCCCGGCGGGGGAGGTTCTGCTGCGGGCGCTGCTGCCCGCACTGGCGCAGATTGACGCGGCTTTGGCGGAGGTGACACGGCTGGCGCGGGCCCCCGCGCTGCGCATTCTAACCGATTTCGGTTTTGCAGGGCTGTGGCTGATGCCTCGTCTGGCGCGGTTTCGCAGCCTGCATCCGGGGATTGAGGTGCAGATCACCGCTTCGCAGGAAAACCGCGCGCCGCAGGCAGGGGAGGTGGCGATCCGCTTTGCCCGGGTTGAGGATCTGGCGGAAGGCGCGTGGCTGCTGATGCCCGAGAGGGTGGTGCCGGTCTGCGCGCCAGGGTTTCTGGAAGCGCAGGGGGCACCGGATACGCCCGCTCAGTTGGCGCAGGCGGTGCTGCTGCATCTGGATGCACCGGCGGAGGCGCGCTGGTTCACCTGGGCGGGCTGGTTTTCAGGGCACGGCATCGCCCGGCCCCGGCGCAGCGGCGAGTTGGGAATGAATACCTATGATTTCGTGGTGCAGGCCGCGTTGGCGGGGCAGGGGGTGGCGCTGGGCTGGCTGCCGCTGATCGCGCCGCATCTGGCATCCGGTGCGCTGGTGCCACTGGGGCCCGAGATCCTGCGGGCAGAGAGCGGATATTGGGTGGAAACGCGCGGGGCTGCGACGGCGGCGCAGGCCGCTTTGGCGGATTGGTTGCGTTCAGAAGCAAGGCATGGTTCATAAGCGACAAAATAATGTCGAATTTCGGCGTGACGTGGCGGGCGGGCAGGCTCAGCCTGCCGCGACACCCAACAGGCCCCGGAGTTGCCATGACTGCGCTCACCACCGTTTCCGATTTTCCGCACAGGTTGATCGACGATCCTGATGTCGGGATTGTCATGCCCGATGGCATCCGGCTTTCGGCGCGCATCTGGCGGCCCGAGGGTTCGGATACGCAGCCGGTGCCTGCGGTGCTGGAATATATCCCCTATCGCAAGCGCGACGGTACGTTGCCGCGGGACGAGTTGATGCACCCCTATGTCGCAGGCCATGGCTATGCGAGCGTGCGGGTCGACATGCGCGGCAATGGCGACAGCGAAGGGCTGATGACCGACGAATACACGCAGCAGGAAATGGATGATGCGCTTGCCGTCATAGCCTGGCTGGCGGAACAGCCATGGTGCAGCGGTGCGGTCGGGATGATGGGCAAAAGCTGGGGCGGGTTCAATTGCCTGCAAACCGCTTTTCTGCGGCCGCCCGCGCTGAAAGCGGTGATTTCGGTCTGCTCCACCACCGACCGTTTTGCAGATGACGTGCATTTTAAGGGCGGCTGCATGCTGGGTGAAAATCCGGGCTGGGGGGCGGTAATGTTGTCTTTCAGCTCACGCCCTGCCGATCCGGCGCTGCGGCCCGACTGGCGGGCGGACTGGTTGCGGCGGCTGGAGGCCGAGCCCTACCTCGCCCCACGCTGGGCCAGCCACCAAAGCCGCGATGCCTATTGGCGGCACGGCTCGGTCTGCGAGGATTGGGCAGCCATTCAGGTGCCGGTGCTGAGTGTCGGCGGCTGGGCCGACAATTACATGAACACCGTCGGGCATCTGATGGGCAAGCAGCAGTCGGTGGTGCAGGGGCTGATGGGTCCGTGGGTCCATCAATACCCGCATACCGCCGTGCCGGGGCCACAGATCGGTTTCCTGCAAGTCGCGATTCGCTGGTGGGATCGCTGGCTGAAGGGAATTGAAAACGGGGCGGAGGCCGATGCGGCTTATCGGGCCTATATGCTGCATTCCGAGCCGCCGTCGGCCGCGCCCGCATTTCGCAAAGGCCACTGGGTGACGGAAACCGCATGGCCCAGCCCGCGTGTCACGCCCGAGGTCTGGCCGCTGGCGCCGGGGCGTCTGGGCGGGCAGGGCGCGCCGCTGGAGATGGCGGTGAACACGCCGCAGCATCTGGGGCTGCACACCGGCGAATATTTTCCGATGGGGCTGAATGCCGAAATGCCGGGTGACCAGCGCGAGGATGACGCAATGTCGGTCTGTTTTGACAGCGCGCCACTGGCCGGAGAGATGGATCTTCTGGGCCGCACGGTGCTGCGGCTGCGGCTGACCAGCGACAAGCCCTTCGCCCAGATATTCGCGCGACTGTGCGATGTGGCGCCCGACGGCAGTTCGGTCCGCATCTGCCACGGCATGCTGAACCTGCGGCACCGGGACAGCATGGAAAACCCGACGCCGGTGCCGGTGGGCACCCCTTTCGACATCGAACTGGCGTTGGACGAGATGGGCTACCGGCTTGCCCCCGGCCACCGGCTGCGGCTGGCGCTGTCGACGACCTACTGGCCTTTCGCCTGGCCCTCGGCCGAGGCGGCGACACTGACCCTGGAGGAGGGCAGCCTTGAACTGCCGCGTCATTCCGGCAGCACCGGCGACGAATGGACGCCGCCTCCACCGGAAGC
Source organism: Gemmobacter sp. LW-1 (assembly GCF_001303875.1). Classification (NCBI taxonomy): domain Bacteria; kingdom Pseudomonadati; phylum Pseudomonadota; class Alphaproteobacteria; order Rhodobacterales; family Paracoccaceae; genus Gemmobacter; species Gemmobacter sp. LW-1. The sequence goes on from NZ_LJSC01000038.1 coordinate 23,236, forward strand.
CGCACCGGCATGGCGCCACCGGGTGCTGCGCAAAGGGGCGGCGGCCCGCCGGATCGAGCGCAACCTGATTTCCGGCGAGGTCTCGCTGGTGATCGAGGAAGACGGAGGCGACGCCGAAAATCTGGATCACGGGCTGGTCAGTGGCGACACGATGCGCGAGGTCTGGACCATCCGTCCCGACGATCCGCTGTCGGCGCGCGTGACGATCACCTATGAACAGCGCCTTTCGCGGGGAAACTGGTCGGTCCGCACGCTCGCCGAGACGAATCTGACCTCGGAAAGCGGCCATCTGGCGTTCACCGCCAGGTTGCAGGCCTGGGAGGGGGAGACTCCGGTCTTCGACCGCGATTTCCGCGAATTTGTCAAACGCGACCACCTCTGATACAAAACCGACAGGTTTTCAGGTCAGAAAACAATTTACGCCGGGCCGCCTTGTGCATCATGCTCGGGAAAACACAACAAGACTGTCAGGGAGTCCTACATGAAAGACGATCTCGCCAAGCTGATCGAGCTTATCGATAACGGCGGGCTGAACCGCCGTGCCTTCCTCGGGCGCACCGCGGCCTTCGGCTTGACCGCCGCGCTTGGCACCTCGCTGCTGCCCGGCGCGGCGCGTGCGGACGAGCCCAAGAAGGGCGGCGTCCTGAAACTCGGTCTGGGCGGCGGTGAAAGCACCGATGCGATTGATCCGGGCCTGGCTGACGGGCCGGTTGCCTTCAACGTGAACCGTCAGTGGGGGGACACGATCGTCAATGTCGCGCCGGATATGACGATTGAACCGAGTCTGGCCGAAGCCTTTGAAAGCAACGAGGATTCGACGGTCTGGACCTTCCGGATCCGCAAGGGTGTGAAGTTCCACGACGGCAGCGAGATGACGCCGGAGGATGTGGCGGCCACCTTCAGGCGCCATTCCGACCAGAACGCCAAATCCGGGGCTTATGGCATCATGCAGGGCATTTCCGACATCAAGGTCGACGGTGACAATGTCGTGCTGACCATGGCCTCGGGCAATGCCGACCTTCCCTATCTGCTGGCCGATTATCACCTTGTGGTGCAGCCCGGCGGTGGTGTGGAAGACCCGAACAAAGGCATTGGCACCGGCCCCTACAAGATTGCCTCGGCCGAACCGGGTGTCCGCTATGTCTTTGAAAAGAATGCGGATGACTGGGATACGACCCGCGGTCATTATGACAGCATCGAATTCCTCATCATTAACGACACCACTGCCCGCACGGCTGCGCTGCAATCGGGGCAGGTGCATATGATCAACCGGGTCGATCCAAAGGTGGCGAAGCTTCTGTCGCGGGCACCGGGGGTGGTGGTCACCAATGCCTCGGGCCGTGGGCATTATGTGTTCATCATGCACTGCAACACCGCGCCCTTCGACAACAACGACCTGCGTCTGGCGCTGAAATACGCGATCAACCGGCAGGAGATGGTCGACAAGATCCTTGACGGCTACGGTTCGGTCGGCAACGACATCCCGATCAACAAATCCTATCCGCTGTTTGATGAAAGCCTGCCGCAGCGCGAGTTTTCCATCGAGAAGGCGGCAGAGCACTACAAGGCTTCCGGCCATGACGGCAGCCCGATCGAACTGATCGTGGCCGACGGCGCCTTCCCCGGTGCGGTGGATGCAGCGGCGCTGTTCCAGGCGACGGCGAAACAGGCTGGCATTCCGCTGGAAATCAAGCGTGTGCCGGATGACGGCTACTGGTCGGATGTGTGGAACGTCAAACCCTTCTGCGCAAGCTATTGGGGCGGTCGCCCGGTGCAGGATCAGATGTATTCCACGGCTTACCTCTCGACCGCTGACTGGAACGACACCAAGTTCTTCAACAAGGAGTTTGACGATCTGGTTCTGGCTGGCCGCGCCGAAACCGATCAGGAAAAGCGCAAGGAAATCTACAGCAAATGCGCGCATATCCTGTGGGAGCAGGGCGGCGTGATTTGCCCGATGTTCAACGATTTCGTCGACGCGCACAGCGAAACGGTTGCCGGCTGGATCGAGGATTCCAACCTCGAACTGATGAACGGCTTCGCCACCGCCAAGACCTGGTTCGCGTAACCGATGGTCCATCCGGTGATCAAACTGGTTGCCCAGCGCATTGCGCTGGGCCTCCTGCTGCTGCTTGCAGCTTCGGTGCTGATTTTCGTGGGTACACAGATCCTGCCCGGTGACGTGGCGCAGTCGATCCTCGGCCAGTCCGCCACGCCCGAGACGCTGGCCAACCTGCGTCAGGAACTGGGGCTGAACGAGCCGGCGCTGACGCGCTATTTTTCGTGGCTCGGCGGGGTGTTGCACGGCGATCTTGGCAATGCGCTGACCAATGGCCAGCCCATCGCGCCCGCGCTTGGCAAACGTCTGCTGAACACGCTGTTCCTGGCCGCCTGCGCCGCTGTCATCGCGGTGCCCTTGGCCATCATTCTGGGTCTGGTGTCGGTACGCTATCGCAACCGCTGGCCCGACAAGCTGATCTCGGCAGTGACGCTCGCCACCATTTCGGTGCCGGAGTTCCTGCTGGGCTATATCGTGATCTTCTTCCTTGCGGTGCAATACCGGCTGCTGCCTTCGCTTTCGACGGTCTATGACGGCATGGGCTTTGGCGACCGGCTTTACGCCATTGGTCTGCCGGTCATCGTTCTGGTGCTGGCGGTGCTGGGCCACATGATGCGGATGACCCGCGCCGCCATCCTGAACGTGATGCAATCGGCCTATATTGAGACGGCAGAGCTGAAGGGCCTGCGTCCCTTCGCCATCATCGCGCGCCATGCCTTCCCCAATGCCATCGCGCCGGTGGTCAACGTGGTGATGATCAACCTTGCCTATCTGGTGGTGGGTGTCGTGGTGGTCGAGGTGGTCTTCGTCTATCCCGGTATGGGGCAATATCTGGTCGATCACGTTTCCAAGCGTGATGTGCCGGTCGTGCAGGCCTGCGGGCTTGTCTTCGCCGGGGTCTATATCGGGCTGAACCTGATTGCCGACCTCGTTTCCATTCTTGCAAATCCGCGACTGAGGCACCCGAAATGACGCGACTGCCCCTGGCCGCGCTGATCGGCCTCGTCTTCACCGGCGCCTACTTCGCCGCCGCACTGCTCGCCCCCTGGATTGCCCCTTACGGCATGGCCGAAATCGTCGGCGACAGTTGGGAGCCTTCGTCCAGCCAGTTCTGGCTGGGCACAGATTCCATCGGGCGCGATCTCTTGTCCCGCATGATCTGGGGCGGGCGCACCACCATCTTCATCGCCACCTGTGCGACGCTGCTGTCCTTCGGCATGGGCTCGATCCTTGGCTTCTTCGCGGCGGTCAAGGGCGGCTGGGTCGATCAGGTGCTGTCGCGTCTGGTCGATCTGATGATGTCCATCCCCTCGCTGATCTCGGCGCTGGTGGTGCTGTCGGTCATGCCGGTCACCATCCCGGTGCTGATCCTCGTCATGGGGATTCTCGACAGCACGCGGGTGTTCCGTCTGGCCCGCGCCGTGGCGGTGGACATCGCCGTGATGGATTACGTCGAGGCCGCGCGCCTGCGGGGCGAGAAACAGGGCTGGATCATCTTCCGCGAGATCCTGCCCAATGCGCTGTCGCCGCTGGTCGCCGAAATGGGTCTGCGCTTCATCTTTGCCGTGCTGTTCATCTCCACCCTCTCGTTCCTCGGGCTTGGCGTGCAACCGCCGATGGCGGATTGGGGCGGCATCGTGAAGGAAAACAAGGAGGGCATCGTCTACGGTATCCCCGCCGCGCTGATCCCGGCCTTCGCCATCGCGACGCTGGCGATTTCGGTGAACCTCGTGGCCGACTGGGTGCTCAACCGCACCTCCAGCCTGAAAGGAGGCCGCGGTGCCTGAGACGCTTCTTGACGTGCGCGGCCTCGTGATCGAGGCGACGAGCTATCCGCCGGGCGAGCCGCCGAAGGATGTGACGCTGGTGCATGGCGTGTCCTTCACGCTGGAAAAGGGCAAGGTGCTGGGCCTGATCGGCGAAAGCGGCGCCGGCAAATCCACCATCGGGCTGTCGTCGATGGCCTATGGCCGGGGCGGCGTCCGCATCACGGGGGGTGAGGTCTGGCTGAACGGTCGCGACATCCTCAAGGGCGGCGCTGGCGGCTTGCGCTCGCTCCGCGGCAAAGAGGTGACTTATGTCGCCCAATCCGCCGCAGCCGCCTTCAATCCGGCGAAGCCGCTGATGGAACAGGTGATCGAGACGACGCTGGCGCGCGGTATGATGGGCCGGGCCGAGGCCGAGGCCCGCGCGGTCGATCTGTTCCGCCAGCTTGGCCTGCCCAACCCCGAAACCATCGGCAAGCGCTTCCCGCACCAGGTGTCCGGCGGACAGTTGCAGCGGGTGATGACGGCGATGGCGTTGTGTCCGAAGCCGGATCTGGTGATCTTCGACGAACCGACCACGGCGCTGGACGTCACGACCCAGATCGACGTGCTGGCGGCGATCAAGCGGGCGATCCATGAAACTGGGGTCGGCGCGCTTTACATCACCCATGACCTTGCAGTGGTGGCGCAGGTCTCCGATCACATCATGGTGCTGCGCCACGGCAAGACCGTCGAATACGGCACCTGCCAGCAGATCATCGAGGCCCCGCAAGAGGACTATACCCGCGCGCTGGTCTCGGTCCGTTCCATCGACCATGCCGAGAAGAACCCCGATGTCGCGCCGGTGCTCAGCGTCCAGAACGTCACTGCGCGCTACAAGGGCACGCATTTCGATGTGCTGAAGAACGTGACCGTCGATCTGCCGCCGGGGCAGACGCTGGCCATTGTCGGTGAAAGCGGCTCCGGTAAGTCGACTCTGGCGCGGGTGATCACCGGGCTTCTGCCCGCTGCGCAGGGGCGCATCACCTTTGATGGGCGCGATCTCTCGCCCGATCTGGCGGGCCGCTCGCGCAATGATCTGCGCGAATTGCAGATGATTTACCAGATGGCCGATGTGGCGATGAACCCGCGCCAGACGGTTGAAACCATCATCGGCCGCCCGCTGGAGTTCTATTTCGGCCTGCGTGGGGCCGAGAAACGCAAGCGCGTGCAGGAACTTCTGGACCAGATCGAGATGGGCAAGGGCTTTGCCGACCGCTATCCGGCCGAGCTTTCCGGGGGCCAGAAACAGCGCGTCTGCATCGCCCGCGCGCTGGCTGCAAAGCCGAAGCTGATCATCTGCGACGAGGTGACTTCGGCGCTCGACCCGCTGGTGGCCGATGGCATTCTGAAACTCCTGCTGGAGCTTCAGGCGCAGGAGGGCGTCGCTTACCTGTTCATCACCCATGACCTTGCGACCGTTCGCGCCATCGCCGACCGTATCGCGGTGATGTTCAAGGGCAAGGTGCAACGCTACGGGCCGAAATCCGACGTGCTGGCACCGCCTTTCGATGATTACACCGACCTCCTGCTGTCTTCGGTGCCGGAAATGAAGCTCGGCTGGCTGGAACAGGTGCTCGACCATCGCAAGATGGAAGGCGCAGGCAACTGAACAGACGGGGCAGGGCGTGGCCTTGCCCATTCATCCTGGCCCAAATATCCCCGCCGGAGGCATCCGTCCGCACCATAGGGCGGCCCCGCCGGGTTGGAGCGACCTGATGCCCAAGCTGCTTCTCATCCTCATCGACGGTGTGCCCTATGCCAACTGGCGCAGGCTGTTCGGCAATCTGGAAGGCTGGGTCGCGCAAGGTGATGCGCGGGTGTGGAAGATGCGCTCGGTCCTGCCGTCGACCTCGGCCACCTGTTATGCCTCGATCCACACCGGCCTGCCGCCGCAAATCACCCGCGTCTGGGGGAACGAGGCGGTTCGGCGGCTCGACCATCCCGACATCTTTTCCGAATCGCATCGCGCGGGGCTGAAAACAGGGGCTGTGGCGCACAGCTTCTGGTCCGAATTTTTCAACCGGGCGCCCTTCGATGCCGTGCGTGATGTGGAATATGATGAACCCGATGGCCCGATCAGCCATGGCCGTTTCCACACGATGTATGGCTACAACCTGATCAACCAGACCACGCCCGCCGACCACGATCTGTTCGCCACGCTGACCCGGCTGTGTGAACGCCATGGCATCGACTACGGCATGCTGCACACCTGCACGCTTGACAGCATGGGCCACCGTTTTGGCCATGCCTGCCACGAGATGGACCACGCCTGTTATGCGCTGGATGCGCAGCTTGCGCCCTTCCTGCAACGCTGGCTGGATGCGGGGTATGAGGTCATTGTGACCGCCGATCACGGGCAGGACATGCGGGGCCATCACGGTGGCGCGGCGGATGAACAGCGCGACTTCGCGCTTTATTATTTCGGCGCGGCCGAAGGGCCTGCACCGGATGTGCTGCTGGATCAGCTTTCGCTGGCGCCGACGATCCTGAGCCGACTGGGGGTTCCGGTGCCAGACAGCATGACCGGGCCGGTCTTCCTGCGTTAAGCCAGCGCTTTGAGACGTCCCAGAATCCGGTCGAAAGCCGCGCGGGCACGCGGCACACTATGGCGTGCGCGCAGCCAGCCATGCACCAGCCCTTCATCCAGCAGGGCCTCGGCTTGACCACCTGCGGCGCGCACCTTCGCGGCGTAGGTGAACGGGTCATCGGCCAACGGATCGCATTCGGCGGCGAAGGCAGCCACCGGCGGCAGGCCGCTGAAGTCGGTATCACGCAGGGCCGAGGCGGTGGGGTCGGCTTCCGGCGCGGGGCCGCCGTGTCGGATCTTTTCGTAATATTCCGTATCCGCCAGCGTCAGCATCGGAGCCTCCGCATGGGTCTGGTAGCTGCCGGTCGTCCGGTCGCCGCCAAGGCCCGGATAGATCAGCAGCATCCCATTCAGAGCCAGTTCCCCGCGCAGAGCGTGTGCGACGGAGGCCGCCAGTGCGCCCCCGGCCGAATCACCCGCCAGGATCAGCGCCCCGCCATAATCCGCGGCCGTCGCCCGCGTGGCGGCGATGCAATCGTCAAAGGCCGCCGGATGTACATGTTCCGGGCTCAGCCGGTAATCGGCGCTGACCACGCGGAAGCCGGTCACCGCCGCCATTTCCGCGCAAACGTCATCATGGCTGTCGAGACCGCCAACGACGAACCCGCCACCGTGGAAATACATCATGGTCTGTTGCGCGCCTTTCGGCGTGTAGATCCGGCAGGGCACACCGCCCATGGAGTGGTCTTCGACCCCCAGCCCCTCGGGGCGGGGCTGGCGAAAGGCGGCGCACATCCGGTCATAGACCTCGCGCTGGCCTGCGATGGTCAGGCCAACCGCATCCGGCGGATACCAGCGCTCGGTTTCCCGGATGAAGGCCCAGGTGGGGCCGTCGATAAGCTTCTGGTAATCGCTCTGTGACATGATGATTCCCTGCCCCTTGTTCAGGGGCATCAAAGCAGAGCGACTGCGGCCCTGCCAGAGGTGCCCCGCAGCGGGGAGGACAGAACATCCTTTCCCCTCAAATCCGCCATATTCCACCTGTAGCAACAGGAGGACCGCAGCTCAGCCCGTGAGGACCGCCATGCAGATGTTCCGACCGATGGAAGAAGATGCCGCCCTTGTTGGGTGGGGGGTCCGTGTGTTGTTGCTGGCAGATCCGATGTCAAACCGCACCGAAGAGATCATGCGCCGCGTGGCGGGGTTCGGCGGTCTGGTGGAGGAACAGCACGAACTGTTTGCCGCAATGTCGGCGCTGCTGGACGATCCTGCCGGATACGGCATGCTGATGATGGATTGCGATGTCTTCGGCGGGCTGGAGGCGGGGCGGCGGGCCTTGTCGCTGCTGCGGGGCAGCGGTCTGCGTATTCCGGCGATCCTGCTGTCTTCCGAGGTCAAGGGCGGGCAGACCTTCCCCGAAGACCGGATGGAGCCGATCCTGCTGCGCGCGCCGGTTTCGGCGGTATCGCTTCGGGTTGGTTTTGAACATGCGCTGCGCGAAAGGCTGGTGTGGCGCGCGGCCTGAGCCCTGTGCAGACCCGACATACCAAGCGCGCCTTCGGGCGCGCTTTTGCTTTGTGGCCCATGTCACAGCTTATGCGATAACGCTGCGACGCGGCGGACATAAAATTACAACATGTACTTTATTGTTGTTGCAAAGTTGCGTGACGAATGTATTTCTGTGCCCAGACCCGCGCCGATTCTGCGGCGCGGCATCATTCTGGCAGGAGGCCCCGATGGCACTGGATACGCAATCCGCGATCGCCGCTTATGACGCGCCGAAAAAAGATCTGTATGAGATTGGTGAAATGCCGCCGCTCGGCCATGTGCCGAAAAATATGTATGCCTGGGCTATCCGCCGCGAGCGCCACGGCGAGCCCGAGCAGGCGATGCAGCTTGAGGTCGTGCCGACCTGGGAACTGGACAGCCACGAAGTGCTGGTTCTGGTGATGGCAGCCGGGGTGAACTACAACGGCGTCTGGGCCGGTCTCGGCGTGCCGATCTCGCCCTTCGACGGTCACAAGCAGCCCTATCACATCGCCGGTTCCGATGCCTCGGGTATCGTCTGGGCGGTGGGCGACCGTGTGACCCGCTGGAAAGTGGGTGATGAGGTGGTGATCCACTGCAACCAGGATGATGGCGACGACGAGGAGTGCAACGGCGGCGACCCGATGTTCTCGCCCACCCAGCGGATCTGGGGCTACGAGACGCATGACGGTTCCTTCGCGCAGTTCACCCGCGTGCAGGCGCAGCAGCTTATGCCGCGTCCGAAGCACCTGACCTGGGAAGAATCGGCCTGCTACACGCTGACCCTGGCCACCGCTTACCGGATGCTGTTCGGCCATCACCCGCACGAGCTGAAACCGGGCCAGAACGTGCTGGTCTGGGGCGCCTCGGGCGGTCTGGGGTCTTACGCGATCCAGCTGGCCAATGCGGCGGGCGCCAATGCGATCGGCGTCATCTCGGACGAGGACAAGCGCGATTTCGTCATGGGCCTTGGCGCCAAAGGCGTGATCAACCGCAAGGATTTCAAATGCTGGGGGCAGCTGCCCACGGTGAACAGCCCCGAATATAACGAATGGCTGAAAGAGGCCCGGAAGTTCGGCAAGGCGATCTGGGATATCACCGGCAAGGGTGTGAGCGTCGACATGGTGTTCGAACATCCGGGCGAAAGCACCTTCCCGGTGTCGACGCTGGTGGTGAAGAAGGGCGGCATGGTGGTGATCTGTGCCGGCACCTCGGGTTTCAACTGCACCTTCGACGTGCGCTACATGTGGATGCACCAGAAGCGCCTGCAAGGCAGCCACTTCGCCCATCTGAAACAGGCCGCCGCCGCCAACCGTCTGATGTGCGAACGCCGTCTGGACCCCTGCATGTCCGAGGTCTTCCCCTGGGCCGAGATCCCCAAGGCGCATACGCTGATGCTGCGCAACCAGCACAAGCCGGGCAACATGGCCGTGCTGGTGCAGGCGCCGCGCACCGGCCTGCGCACCTTCGAGGACACGCTGGAAGCGAGCCGTGACCGCTGAGCCCTCTGCCGATACACGACGCAAACGCCGCCCCACCGGGCGGCGTTTCGCTTTGGAAAATCGGCAGATGGTGACAATCTGTTGACCACTCCGGCGATAGTGTCACGTTGAGTTGCGGGACTGTGCGCGATTCATTGACGATTACGGGACGGGGGCTTCATGCGCGACGAGTGGATTTTTGATGTCCTGACAGATCTGCATAACTTCGCGCTGACCAATGGCCTGCCTGCCTTTGCGGCACAGATCCATACGGCGCTGCGCGTGGCCGAGGCCGAGATTTCAGCGATGACCGATGGCGGCGCGGATCTGCGGGGGCGGGGGCCAGCCTCTGGCGGGCGGCCGAACTGAGGCCCTCTCGCCATTGCGGCGCGGCTGGTCTATGGTCCGCCGCATGACGAACCCAGCCTTGCCGTTTTCCGAAGATCAGGCCGAAGCCTGGGACCGTGTGGCCGAACGCCTGCGTGGCATGGGCATTGATCTGGCGGAGGGTGTGCTGTCACCGCCGGTCGAGGGCAAGAACACCGTTCTGGCGGTGATCGGCAAGGCCGGTTCGGGCAAGACCATGCTGCTGGCCAGTCTTTACAAGGCCTTGCAGGCTGCCGGTGTCGATATCGTCTCGGGCGATTACGAGGGCAAGAAACGTAAGGACCGCCGCACGCTGGCGATTCTGGCGCCGACCAACAAGGCTGCTTCGGTGCTGCGCATGCGGGGCGTTCCGGCGACCACGATCCACCGCATCCTCTACACCCCGGTCTATGATCCGCAGTACGAACTGATCGCCGAATGGCTGGCCGGGAATGCAAAGCGCCCCGAGGTCGAGGGGCTGACCGAGCAGGCACTCGACCGGGCGAAGGCGTTCTACGATCAGGTCGCCTCGATCCCCGGTGCGCTGGCGGCGGCCGGGTTGCGCGGGTCCGATTTCATCAAGGGCTGGAAGCGACGGGAAGAGCCGCTGGACGTGGGCTTCATCGACGAAAGCTCGATGCTGGACGACCGGCAGTTCGATGACCTGCGCGAGATCTTTCCCTCGCTGGTGCTGTTCGGCGATCCGGCGCAGCTGGCCCCGGTGGGGCAAAGCGGCCAGATGGTGTTCGATACGCTGGGCGAGCACGCGAAGCTGATGCTCAGCCGCATTCACCGGCAGGCAGAGGGTAACCCGATCCTCGATCTGGCACATGCGTTGGCCGACCCCGATCTGCGGTTCGAGGAGTTCGAGCGTATGGTCGAAAAGGCCGCCCGCAGCGATGACCGTGTGGTCTGGGCGGAGCGTGTGGACAGCGAGATGATGGCGCGCAGCCCGGTGCTGGTCTGGCGCAACGCGACACGCATCCGGCTGATCAACGCTTTCCGCGCCGTGCATGGCGCACCAGAGGACGAACTGCTGCCGGGTGAACCCCTGATCTGCGACGGGATCGAACTGCCGCTGAAACACCGCAAAAAACGCATTGATCTGGAGGCACGTGGGCTGATCAAGGGGGCGCAGGTGATCTACCTTGGTCCCGGCACGCGGCAGGGCTTTGCCCGTCTGCATGTGATTGGCGCCGAGGAGCCGCAGCTTTCCGCCGCTTCGATCATCAAGATCGAAAAGCCGGACGAGGAAGAACCCTTCATCCCGCAGGCCGCCACCATGGGTGCGACCTTTCTCCATGGGGCGGCGGTGACCATCCACAAGGCGCAGGGCTCGCAATGGCCCGAGGTGCAGGTCTTTGCACCCGACCTTTGGGCGGCGGCCCAGGCGGGGCGCACCGAGGCGGGGATTCCGTTGTGGAAACGGCTGGCCTATGTCGCGATCACCCGCGCCGAGAAACGCCTGCACTGGGTGGTGCGCAACCGGCTTGGACGCCCGCAGGCTCCGCTCGGAATCGACGACCTGCGCGGCCAGACGGCCGCGCCGCTCAGCCTCCGCCCGGAGGGCTGAGCGCAAATTTCCTGAGGAAGAAATTTGCAAAAGTCTTGCAAGACTTTTGCCCGTGCCCCGCGCTAGTCTCGCGCAGAAAGGAGCCTCCCATGACCTGCGTTTTCGTCCAGTTCCGTTGCACTCCCGGCCAGACCTACAGCGTCGCCACCGCCATCTACGACCGCGAGGTGGTGAGCGAGCTTTATTCGACCTCGGGGGAATATGACCTGATCGCAAAGGTTTACATCCCCGAGGGCGAGGATGTGGGCCATTATCTGTCAGAACGGCTGTTCGACATTCCGGGCATCGTCCGCACGCTGACCACGATGACGTTCAAGGCGTTCTGAGGACGGGCTTTCCGCGGGCAGGGAGCCACCACGGGCGGCCCGCCCGTTCCGCGTTCAGGACGGCCGCCCCGGCTGGCCGGGCGGGGTCATCTCGGGCTGCACCGGCTCTTCGCTCATGTCCAGCGTTGCCCAGTCACGGTCAGTGCCGGTGGGCGGCAGATCGCCGGATTTCAGCTTCTCGGCCATATGGGCCTTGGCGATGAAATTCGCTGTAATCGGCGCGGTGAGAAACAGGAATAACGTGATCAGAAGCTCGTGCCAGCTCACTTCGTTACGCCAGACGATCGCATGCAGCATCGAGGCGATCAGCGCGCCGCCAACCCCCAGGGTAGAGGCTTTGGTCGGCGCATGAAGCCGGGTCATCAGGTCTGGCAGCTTGATCAGCCCATAGCTGCCGACCAGCGCGAAGACGCCCGAAATGACCAGAAGGGCCGCGACAAGGATTTCCGCAAACATCTGTCAGCCCCTCATTCGATGATGTCGCCGCGCAGGATGAACTTCGCATAGGCGACGGAAGAGACGAAGCCCGTCATCGCGAACAGCATCGCAGCTTCAAAGTAAGTGCCGGTACCGATGGCGATCCCGTAAATCACGATCAGCGCGATCATGTTCACGACCATTGTATCCAGTGCCAGCACGCGGTCGGGGATCGAGGGCGCGAAGATCACGCGCCACAGGCAGATCAGCACACCGATCCCATAGCAGGCGAAAGCGAAGGTGAGGGCGGCTGCGATCATTCGAAAATCCTCATCAACCGGGTCTCGTAACGAGATTTGATATCGTCGCGGATGGCATCGGCATCGGTGGCATCCAGACAATGCACCAGCAGCGACCGGCCATCCGCCGACATGTCGGCGGTGACGGTGCCGGGCGTCATCGTGATGGTCCCGGCCAGAACCGTAATCGCCTCGGGCGTGCGCAGGTCCAGCGGCACGGTCACCCACAGCGGATGGATCTGCGACTTCGGCTTGAACAGGACGATCAGCGCGACCGTGATGTTGGATTTTACGATGTCATACAGCACGATCAGCACGAATTCGGCGGCGGCGAGCCAGTTCTTCACCACCGGCCGGTCGGGCCAGAACGGCGCTGTCAGCCACGGGATGCAGATAGCCAGAATGGTGGCAAAGACCAGGCTGCCCCATTTGAAATCATTGACCAGCAGCAGCCATGTCAGGATCAGCAGCGCGGACAGGCCGGGATGTGGCAGGATCTTGCGCAGCATATCACTCCCCTCCCAGTTTATTGGCGGCGATATAGGCATCCGGCGTGTGCAGCATCAGCGCGGTCTCCTCCAGCCAGGCGGTCGCGGGACCGGCGGCAACGGTCCAGAGCGCCAGTGCTGCCAAGAGCCCGCCGGTTGCCACGAAAGCAAGCGGCTGCGCCGGATGGGCAGGCAGATCACCGGGGGTGGCCTGCGACTTCCAGAACAGGGTGGAGCCTGTGCGGCTCAGGCCGAGGATGACGAGGAAAGAACTGACAAGGATCGCGCCCCAGACCAGCGCCATATCCGGGCCACGGGTCGCATCAAGGATCAGCAGCTTGCCAAGGAAGCCCGAAAGCGGGGGCATCCCGGCGGTCGCAATCGCCGAAGCCATGAAGAACGAGGCGATGAGGCCGTTCTGGGGCAGGGGGGACAACGCCTCAGTCAGTGAGCCGGTGCCGCGGCGGCTGACCACCAGATCCGCGATGAGGAACAGCGCGCCGCCCGCCAGCGTCGAATGCACGGCATAGTAAAGTGCCGCGGCCGTTGCCTCGGGGGTGAACTGCGCCACGGCAGTGAACAGTGTCCCCATCGAGGTGATGGCGGCAAAAGCAGCGACCCGGCCCAGATTGCGCGCGCCCATCACGCCGAAAGCGCCGACGAACAGGGTGATCAGGGCGGCTGGCAGCAACAGGTCGGCGAACAGCAGGCCGGTTGCGGGCAGGTCTTCAGGGAAGAACAGGGTATAGCAGCGGATCACCGCATAGGCGCCCACCTTGGTCATCACCGCAAACAGCGCGGCGACCGGGCCGGGCGCCTCGGCATAGGTGGCGGGCAGCCAGAAGTGCAATGGCACCAGCGCGCCCTTGATGGCGAAGACCATCAGCAGCATCACCCCGGCAGCGCGCATCAGCGCGAAATCCCCTTCCGGCAGATCGGGCAGCTTCACCGCAAGGTCGGCCATGTTCAGCGTGCCGGTCACCGAATAGATCGTGGCAAGGGCAAACAGGAACAGGGTGGAACCGAGCAGGTTATAGGCCACATATTGCACCCCGGCCTTCAGACGGTCACGCCCGCCGCCATGGATCATCAGCCCGTAGCTGGCGATCAGCAGCACCTCGAAGAAGACAAACAGGTTGAAGGCGTCGCCGGTCAGAAAAGCGCCGCAGACGCCCATCAGCTGAAACTGCCAGAGGGCGTGAAAGTGGCGCCCCTTCCGATCCCATCCGGTGCCGATGGCATAAAGCTGGACCGCAAGCGCGAGGAACGCCGTCAGCGCCACCATCAGCGCGGACAGCCGGTCCAGCACCAGAACGATGCCGAAGGGCGCGGGCCAGTCGCCAAGGAAATAGACTTCGGGGCCGTTTACCGTGGCGTCATGCAGCAGCATGACTGACACGGCCAGCAGGGCAAGCGTTGCAGCGGTGGAAAACACCCGCGCCAGATCAAGCGTGGTGCGCAGCACCAGCAGGGTGAAGGCGCCCATGATGGCGGGCAGGACAACCGGAACGATGATCCAGTGGTTCATCACTTGTCATCCTCCGCGAGGTCGATGCGGTCGTCGCCGGATTCGAGGAAAGCCCCCAGCGCCATCATCACGATCACCGCGGTCATGCCGAAGGAGATCACGATAGCGGTCAGCACCAGCGCCTGCGGCAGCGGATCGGTGTAGCCCGCGGCAGTTTTCGACAGGATCGGCGGCAGGCCGGTCACGATGCGGCCCGAGGCAAAGATGAAGGCGTTGCAGGCATAGGACAGCAACGCCAGACCGACGATGACCGGAAAGCTGCGCAAGCGCAGGATCAGATAAATGCCCACGGCGGTCATCAGGCCCACGGCAGAGGCGACAAGGATTTCCATGTTACTTCGCCTCCTGTGCCGGTGCGGGAACTTCATCTTCGGGGTGCACGTCATAGGCTTCGACGTTGACCGTCTGTCCCGCGCGGATGGCGATGCGCGACAGCGAGGACAGCGCCAGCATCACCGCGCCCAGAACGGTCAGGAACACGCCAAGGTCAAACAGCGCGGCGGTGGCCAGTTCGAATTCCTCCAGCCCCGGCAGCTTGAAATAGCCAAAGGCCGAAGTCATGAAGGGCGCGCCCGCGAACCATGAGCCGATGCCGGTGGCGGCGGCGATCAGGACGCCCGCGCCGATCAGCCCGTGATAGTCGATCTTCTGCCGCGCGGCCGTCCAGCCAAAGCCGGAAGCCATGTACTGCATGACCAGCGCGATGGCGACCACAAGGCCCGCGACGAAGCCGCCGCCGGGAACGTTATGGCCGCGCAGGAAGATGTAGATGCCCACCATCAGCGCGATGGGCAGCATCATCCGGGTCGCGACCACCATCATCAGCGGGTGGCGGTCACCGGCGTCCGGCGTGTCGCTGACCCAGTTCAGCAGGCGGGTGTTGGCGGGGCCGGGACGCAGCAGCGCTTCGGTCAGCGCGTAGATCAGCGTCGCGGCGATGCCGAGTACCGTGATCTCGCCAAATGTATCGTAGCCCCGGAAGTCCACGAGGATCACGTTCACCACATTGGTGCCGCCGCCGCCGGTCTTGGAATTGGCAAGGTGGAAATCGGCAATGGTGGGGAAGGCGAAATCGCGCGTCATCAGCGCATAGATCAGCCCGCCAACTGCAAGGCCGCCTGCGCCTGCCAGCACTGCGTCGCGCAGCTTGCGGCCGGTCGGGCTTTCCGACGGTGTGTATTTCGGCAGGAAGTTCAGCGCCAGCAGCAGCAGGATCACCGTTGCCACCTCGACCGAGATCTGGGTCAGCGCCAGATCAGGCGCCGAAAGATAGGCGAAGCCCACGCTGACCACGAGGCCGATCACCCCCACCAGAACCAGCGTCAGAAGGCGCTGCCGGTGCAGGGTGGCCACGGCAATGGTTGCAGCCATCAGTGCCAGCCAGCCGATGGCGGCCACCGGCTCGATCACCGTCAGAGGCCGCGATCCGGGGGTATGGCTGCCGCTGAAGAAGGCATAGGCGCCGACCGCCACGATGGTGGCCGTGGCTGCGCCGAGATAGCCGCCCATCCGCCCGGTGTGCAGTGCGCGGGTCAGTGCACCGGCCAGACGGGCCAGCGGCTCGATGATGGCGTCGAAAATGCGCTTGGCCTCAGGGCGGGGGATGGCGAGCCAGATGCGGTCCATCGCGGCATGCAGGCCCAGGAGCATCAGACCTCCGCCGATGGCCGCCAGCGACATCCACAGCGCCGGGCTTTGCAGCCCGTGCCAGTGCTTGATATGGGCGTTGACGCCCTCGCCGGTGACGGCGCCTGCCGCCGCATCGACCAGCCAGCCCGCAAAGGTCATCGGCATCAGACCGATCAGCACCACCAGAACCGCCAGCAGGGCAGGGGCCGCCCACATGCCGAAGCCGGGATCATGCGGCTTGTGCGGATAATCGTCGCGCACCGGGCCAAGGAAGGTATGTGCGATCAGCCGGAAGGAATAGGCGACCGAGAACAGCGCCCCGATCACCGCCAGCGCCGGGATGACCCAGGGGGCGGTATGGGCGGCTTCCTCCAGCATCATCTCCTTGGACAGGAAGCCGTTGAAGGGCGGAATGCCCGCCATCGACAGGCCCGCCACCGTGGCGATGGTGAAAGTGACCGGCATCAGGTGCCGCAGCCCGCCCAGCCGCTTGATGTCGCGGGTATGGGTCTCGTGATCGACGATCCCGGCGGACATGAACAGCGCCGCCTTGAAAGTGGCGTGGTTGATGATGTGGAACACCGCGACCGTCGCCGCCGCCTTGGTGCCAAAGCCCAGCAGCATGGTGATCAGGCCAAGGTGCGAGACGGTCGAAAACGCCAGCAGCGCCTTGAGGTCATCCTTGAAGAAGGCGATCTTGGCCGCCATCACCATGGTGAACAGCCCGGCGGAGGTCACGATCCAGAACCACTCCGGCGTGCCCGCCAGCACCGGCCACATGCGCGCCATCAGGAAGATGCCCGCCTTCACCATGGTCGCCGAATGCAGATAGGCCGAAACCGGGGTGGGGGCGGCCATCGCATGTGGCAGCCAGAAATGGAACGGGAACTGCGCCGATTTGGTAAAGGCGCCCAGCAGGATCAGGATCAGCGCCGGCAGATACCAGTCGCTTGCCTGAATCTCGGCCTTGTGTTGCAGGATCACCGTCAGGTCATAGCTGCCGACGATATTGCCAAGGATCAGCATGCCCGCAATCATCGCAAGCCCGCCGCCGCCGGTCACCGTCAGCGCCATGCGCGCGCCCTGACGCCCCTCGGGCAGGTGCTTCCAGTAGCCGATCAGCAGGAAGGACGACAGCGAGGTCAGTTCCCAGAACACCAGGAGAAGCAGGATGTTGTCGGACAGGACAATCCCTACCATGGCGCCCTGAAACAGCATCAGATAGGTATAAAACTGCCCCATGGGATCGCGCGGTGACAGGTAGAAGCGCGCGTAAAGGATGATCAGCAACCCTATGCCAAGGATCAGCCCGGCGAACAGCAGGCCCAGCCCGTCAAGGAAGAAGGTCGCGTTCAGCCCCAGCGCGGGCAGCCAGTCGAACCGTGTCTGGATCGTCTCGCCTCGCAAGACGGCGGGGATGTGCAAGAGCAGTCCCACAAGGGCAAGAAGGGTAACAGATCCGGTGGTGGCGGCGCAGGCATTGCGCCCCGCACGGATCAGGAGACCGGGGAGGAGCGTGCCGAGAAATGGCAGCGCAGCGATCAAGGCAAGTGACATACCGGGGGCGTTCCGTCTTTGGCCGTTCTCGGGCGTCGTGTCTGGTCGGGCTGGCTTTGGCCCTATATGGGCCAAATACAGGGTGGAGCAAGCATTTCCGGGCCGGAAATCGCCCCTGCGACCACGATTTTTGCAGAAATGCACAACCGGCGGCCGCCGGGGCCGGGATCGCCTAGCCCTCGGTCAATACCGCACCCTGTTCGAGCAAATAGCGCTGTGCAAGGGGAATCGCGGCTGCACCCAAGGCGCGGGCCTCCGGGCCGATGGTGCCTTCGCGGATCTGCGGCGGGTCGATGCCTTGCAGATCCATGCGATGAAGTGACGCATGGGTGCGCCGGGTGATTTCGGCCCGGATTTCGGCGGGCATCCAGCCGTCGATCAGGACTGCCCCCAGTTCCAGCAGCGCCGAGGCGCTGATGATGGCCGCCGCCAGCCCCTCGGCAGCCTCGGTCATCCAGTCGTCCAGAATGGTGGGGCTGACATGCCAGGGCGCCGGGTTCTCCCACAGATGCGATGAGTCCTCGCCCGCGGCATCCATGGCGGCGGCGAGGCTCGACAGCGAGGCGATGGTCAGGAGCCGCCGCATGCGCCCGTCGCGGCCCGGCACCAGCATCGGCCCCACGCCTGCGGCATTGCCGCTGCGCCCGGTGAAAAGCTGGCCATTGATGACCAGCCCGCCGCCGATGAAATAGCCGAAGTAGAAATACAGAAAGTCGTTCGGCTTTTCGCCGGTTCCGAAAACCAGTTCGGCCCCGCAGGCGGCTGTGGCATCGTTCTGCACGGTGACCGAAAGGCCCGTCACCGCCGCCAGTTCGGCGGCGATGTCGGTGCTGCGCCAGGCATCCATCGCGGCTTGTGGGGCGCCGATGAACTGCACCCAGCTCCACAGCTGGAAGGGCATGGCGACGCCCATTCCGGCAACACGGTCACGCAGGGTTTCAGGCAGGGTGGCGCAGAGTGCGGGCACCGCCTCGGCCGCGAAGGCCAGCACCTGATCGGGGGTCGGATAGCGATAGACCCGTCGCCGGGTGGCGCGCACCTTGCCGGTGAAATCCACAAGGCTCAGATCGGCCGACCGCCGCCCGAGTTTCAGCCCCAGGAAAAAGGCACCGTCGGCCGCAAGTGACATCGGCACCGAAGGCTGACCGATCTTGCCGCGCACCGGCTCGCCGCGTGCGAGCAGGCCGTCCTGCTCCAGCGCCCGCATGATTACCGACACGGTTTGTGCCGACAGGCCGGTAATGCGGGCGATATCGGTTTTTGCAAGGGCGCCGTGCTGGCGCAGCAGGCTGAGGACAAGACGTTCGTTGTGGGCGCGCATGCCTGACTGGTTGGAGCCGCGTGCGCCCGCCGTGCCCATGATCGCGCCGCCCGGCGCCTCGGGGCTTTGCCGATCCATCGCTGTGGTCACTTGCGGCACGTCGGCCTCCTCCCGATCCCTTGTGCCTTGCAGGAAGGTCAGCGGCGCGGGCTGACGGGTCTGTCCTGCGGGCCGATGACACCCTTACGCAATATGACATTGCCGTATAGCTCCGGCTCGCCGGTGGCAATGATCGCATGTGCGGCGCGGATGCGCGGATAAAGCGCCGCTCCTTCCAGCGGCGCTACGGCATGATCCGGGGCAAGATCGGCGCAGGTGGCGTCGATCCGGTGATGGATGTCGCCTGCCTGTGCCGGATCGTTGTTCAGCGCGGCGCGCAGGATCGGGGCGGGCACATCGCGGTCCAGCGGCAGCACCGCGAGGATGGCCGACAGGACCGCGATCATCCCGTGCCCGTCTGCCCGGATCAGCCGCTGCGCATGGCTCAGAGCGGGGTAGTTCGCATCGACCAGCGCGATCTCGTCGCCATGCCCCATGGCGCGCAGGGTAAAGAGCATTTCGGGCCCAAGCAGGGCAGGCAGGCCGATCAGCATGGAATTTCACCTCTTTGGGCGCGCACTGCCCGAGTCATGGGCAGCTTGTGTCTGTCCCCGCCAGAGTGGGGGCAGAGCGACGCAGCTGTCAATATTAAATCAGACTGATTTATTTATCTTGACCCAAGACCGGGAATCAGGCTTTCTGTGTCCAACGCAGCGAGTGAGAGGCGCTGTGTTCGCTTCGGCCATCGGGTGAAAACCCGTTCCCTTGGGAGGAATAGACATGAAATTCAAGACCAAAGCCCTTGCGGGCGCTGCTGCGCTTGCCCTGATGTCGGCGGCTCCGGCCATGGCCGAAGGTGTATCGGCCTGCCTGATCACTAAGACCGACACAAACCCCTTCTTCGTGAAAATGAAGGAAGGCGCCGAAGCGAAGGCCGCCGAACTGGGCGTGACGCTGAAATCCTATGCGGGCAAGATCGACGGCGACCATGAAAGCCAGGTCGCGGCTATCGAGGCCTGTGTGGCCGATGGTGCCAAGGGCATCCTGCTGACCGCCTCGGACACCAAGGCTATCGTCGATGCCGTGAAAGCCGCGCGCGACGCCGGTGTTCTGGTCATCGCGCTGGACACGCCGCTTGACCCGATTGATGCCGCTGATGCCACCTTCGCGACTGACAACTTCCGCGCCGGCCTGCTGATCGGCGAATGGGCCAAGGCCACGCTGGGCGACAAGGCCGCCGAAGCCAAGATCGCGCTGCTGGACCTGTCCATTGCACAACCCTCGGTCGACGTGCTGCGCGATCAGGGCTTCCTGCAAGGTTTTGGCGTCGATCTCGCCGATCCGAACAAATGGGGTGACGAGACCGACGCCCGTATCATCGGTAACGAAGTCACCTCGGGCAACGAGGAGGGCGGCCTGAAAGCCATGGAAGCCCTGCTGACCAAAGACCCCGACATCAATGTCGTCTACACGATCAACGAACCCTCTGCTGCCGGGGCCTATGAGGCGCTCAAGGCCGTGGGACGTGAAAAGGATGTGCTGATCGTTTCGGTGGACGGCGGCTGTCCGGGCGTTGCCAACGTCAAAGACGGCGTGATCGGGGCCACCTCGCAGCAATATCCGCTGCTGATGGCTTCGCTGGGGATCGAGGCGATTGCCAAATATGCTGCCGACGGCACCAAGCCCGCGCCGACTGAAGGCAAGGACTTCTTCGATACCGGCGTGGCGCTTGTGACCGACAAGCCGGTCGCAGGGGTCGAGTCGATTGACACCACCAAGGGCACGGAACTGTGCTGGGGCTGAAGGCCCGGCATTGATCCAGAACCCGAAAACCCTGAAACTGACCTCCAGGGGCGGCCAAGCGCCGCCCTTGTCGCAAGCGCGCCCGCGCGAACCGGGCGAGGCAAAGGGGGAATGACATGACATCCGACGCCAAGGCTGCGACGACGTTTGAAGAGGGGCTGAAAGGCGCCTCGGAAAAGGTCGCCGAATTCCAAGACGACAAGACCGCCCTGAAACGCATCCAGCACTGGCTGCACCAGACGCCCTCGGCCGTGCCGATGATCGTTCTGGTGGTGGCGCTGGTGATCTTCGGGGTGCTGTCGGCCAATTTCTTCAAACCGACCACGCTTTCCACCATCCTGCAACAGATTGCCATTGTGGGCATTCTGGGCTGCGCGCAATCCATCGTCGTTCTGACGGCGGGGATCGACCTTTCGGTCGGCGCCATCGCAGTGTTTTCCTCTGTGCTTATGGGCCAGATGACCTTCCGCTACGGGATACCGGCGCCGCTGGCCATCCTGATCGGGCTGGCACTCGGCACAGCTATGGGCTTCATCAACGGCTGGCTGGTCGCGAAGGTGAAGCTGCCACCCTTCATCGTCACGCTGGGCACCTGGCAGATCCTTCTGGCCTCGAATTTCATTTTCTCGGCGAACGAGACGATCCGGTCCTCGGACATTGCCGCGCAGGCTCCGGCGCTGCAATTCTGGGGGAATGCGATCCAGCCGGGCGGGGTGAAGGTGCTTTACGCCGTGTTCCTGATGATCGCGCTGGTGGCGATCATGGCCTATGTGCTGCGCCATACCGCCTGGGGCCGCCATGTCTATGCCGTGGGCGACGACCCCGATGCGGCGGAACTGGCTGGCGTGCAGACCAAGCGCATCCTGATCCAGGTCTATGCTCTGGCCGGGCTGTTCTGCGCCATCGCTGGCTGGGTGATGATCGGCCGCTTCGGCTCTGTCTCTCCCACTGCATCGACCGGGCAACTGGGCAACATCCAGTCCATCACCGCCGTGGTGATCGGGGGGATCAGCCTTTTCGGCGGGCGCGGCTCCATCGTCGGCATGTTCTTCGGCGCGCTGATCGTGGGCGTCTTTGAAATGGGCCTGCGCCTTGTCGGCACCGACCCGCAATGGACCTTCTTCCTGATCGGCGTGCTTATCATCTTCGCCGTGGCCGTGGACCAGTGGATCAGAAAGGTATCGGCATGACGCAAGAACCTCTTCTCAAGGCGCGTGGTCTGGTCAAGCGCTATGGCAAGGTGACCGCGCTCGACAACTGCGACTTCGATCTGATGCCGGGCGAGATTCTGGCGGTGATCGGCGACAATGGTGCGGGGAAATCCTCGCTCATCAAGGCGCTGTCGGGGGCGGTGCAGCCTGACGAGGGCGAGATCACGCTTGATGGCAAGCCTGTCCGGTTTGAAAGCCCGCTGGAGGCGCGCGCGCATGGCATCGAATGCGTCTATCAGACGCTGGCCATGTCGCCCGCGCTGTCCATCGCCGACAACATGTTCATGGGCCGCGAGTTGCGCAAACCCGGCCTGATGGGCAACCTGTTCCGCCAGCTTGACCGCCCTGCGATGGAAAAATTCGCCCGCGCCAAGCTGAACGAGCTGGGGCTGATGACCATTCAGAACATCAACCAGCCGGTGGAAACGCTTTCGGGCGGCCAACGGCAGGGGGTCGCGGTGGCACGGGCGGCGGCTTTCGGCTCGAAGGTCGTGATCCTTGACGAGCCCACCGCCGCGCTGGGCGTCAAGGAAAGCCGCCGCGTGCTGGAACTGATCCGTGATGTGCGTTCGCGCGGCATCCCGATCATCCTCATCAGCCACAATATGCCGCATGTGTTCGAGGTGGCGGATCGCATCCACATTCACCGGCTGGGCCGCAGGCTCTGTGTCATCAGGCCCGGCGATTACAGCATGTCGGATGCGGTGGCCTTCATGACCGGGGCCAAGCTGCCTGACGGCGTGAGCGAGGAAGCATGACGACCCCGGCCGTACTGGCCGACGAGATCCGCCGCAGGGCGGCAGGGCGGGGGCGGTTCATCACCGCCCTCGCCGGTCCGCCGGGGGCGGGCAAATCCACCCTGGCCGCGGCGCTGGTCGCGGCGCTGGGCGAAGGTGCCCGCATGGTGCCGATGGATGGCTTTCATCTGGACAACCGGGTGCTGGAGGCGCGGGGCCTTCAGACGCGCAAGGGCTGCCCGGAAAGCTTTGATGCCTTGGGCTTCGTGCATCTGGTGCAGCGGTTGCGGGCAGAACCTGAGGTGGTCATTCCCACATTCGATCGCAGGCTGGATCTCGCGCGGGCGGGCGGCGATGTGGTGCGGCCTGACGACCGGCTGCTGATCGTCGAGGGCAATTATCTGTTGCTGGATGAAGCCCCCTGGTCTGATGCACGGCCGCTTTACGATCTGACCCTCGCGCTGGAGGTGCCGGAGGCAGAGCTGGAGCGGCGTCTGGTCCGGCGCTGGCTCGACCATGGTTTTGCGCCTGAACAGGCGCGGGAGAAGGCGCTGTCGAATGATATTCCGAATGCCCGGCGCGTGCTGCGGCATAGTGCGCAGGCGGAAATCGTGATCCGGCCCTGACGCCGGGGTGGCTTGCCACTGCCCGGCCTCGCGCCCCATAAGGGGGCAAACGGAGGGACAGGATGGCGCCGGAACTGCGGATCATGTGGGAAGACTGGGCAGACCGAAACCTGGCCCTGCCTGCCTATGAAACCCCCGGCGCGGCGGGGGCCGATATCCGCGCCAACCTGCCGCCGGATCAAAGAGACACAGGCATCACCCTGCAACCGATGCAGCGGCTCATCGTGCCGACTGGTATCCGCGTCGAAATCCCGGACGGTTTCGAGATGCAGGTGCGCCCGCGCTCTGGCCTTGCGCTGAAGCACGGCATCACCCTGCCTAATACGCCCGGCACCATCGACAGCGACTATCGCGGCCCGCTGGGGGTGGCGCTGGTCAATCTGGGGGCGGAACCCTACACCGTGCAGCATGGCGACCGCATCGCGCAGATGATCGTGGCGCCGGTGGTGCAGGTGCGCATGGTGGTGGTCGAGGCGCTGGGCGAGACCGCGCGCGGCGCGGGCGGTTTCGGATCGACCGGGCGGCGCTGATGCTCGCGGTCTTCGCAGCTTTCGCGGCCGTCTGGATCATCGGCGGGATCATGGGCGCTTCCACCCGTGCGCGGGGCGGCATGATCGTTGTAATCTGGGCGCTGGTGGTGCTGTCGCTGCTGATCCTTCCCGACGGGGGCTTGCGGGCGGGTCTTGGCGATCTGCGGCTCTGGCTGGTGCTGGGCGGTGTTGCCGCTCTGACGCTGGCCTATCGTCGGGGTTTGGGTGCACTGCGGGAAAGGGCGAAACCGATGGAAGAGGCGAAACCGCAAGGCACGTTCCGCGAGGCAGAGCTGAATCGCTATGCCCGC
>NZ_LJSC01000038.1:47414-62888 GCF_001303875.1 Gemmobacter sp. LW-1
GATCGGCGGGCCGGGGCAGAAGCGGCTGAAGGCCGCGAAGGTGCTGGTGATCGGGGCAGGGGGGCTGGGTAGCCCGGTCTGCCTGTATCTCGCCGCCGCCGGGGTCGGGGTGATCGGCGTCGTCGACGATGACACGGTGGACAGTTCCAACCTGCAACGTCAGATCATCCACCGCGATCAGGGCATCGGCATGCCCAAGGTCCATTCCGCAGCGGAAGCCATGCGCGCGCTGAACCCCTTCGTCGAGGTGCGCCCCTATCAGCGCCGGCTGGACGAGGACAGCGCCGCCGCGCTGTTCGCAGAATATGACCTGATCCTCGATGGCACTGACAATTTCGACACCCGTTACATGGTGAACCGCGTGGCGGCGGAACTGGGCAAGCCCCTGATCGCCGGGGCGATCACGCAATGGGAAGGCCAGATCTCGCTTTACGATCCGGCGCGCGGAACGCCGTGCTATCAATGCGTTTTCCCTGAGCGGCCCGCCCCTGGCATGGTGCCGACCTGCGCCGAGGCAGGCGTGGCGGCCCCCCTGCCGGGCGTCATCGGTTCCATCATGGCGATGGAAGCGGTGAAGCATCTGACCGGCGCGGGGCAGACGCTGGCCGGGCGGCTGATGATCCATGATGCGCTTTATACTGAAACGCGGGTCATCAGCATCAAGCCACGCCCGGATTGCCCGGTCTGCGGAAATCTGCACAGCTGAGCCTGCATGGATATGGTAAGCATGCTTACCTTCTTTGATTGAATACTAAGCATGCTTATTATATCTATGCTTCATGACCTATCGCATCGACCGACTCGCCCAGCTTCTGCATGACGCCTCGCGCGCCTTGCGCCGGGAATTTGCGGCGCGCACCACGGAACACGGATTGTCCGCGACGCAGTGGCGGCTGCTTGGCTCTGTCCTGCGCGACGGGCCGATGACGCAGGCCGCACTGGCCGACCGACTGGATGTGGAACCGATCAGCGTGTCGCGTCTGGTCGACCGCATGGAACAATCCGGCTGGGTGCGGCGCGAAGCCGATCCCGACGACCGCCGCTGCCGCATCGTTGTGGCCAGCGACAAGGCGCAGGCCATTGCGCCGGGCGTGCGCCAGATCGTCGAAGAGGTCACGGAGGAGGCCATGGCTGGCCTGCCCGATGAGACCCGCCGCGCCCTGCAAGCGGCCCTTGTGTCGATCATCGACACACTGAACCGAAATCCGGTGTCGGGTATCGACACAACCAACCGAAATCCTGCGGATGCCCTGTCGTCCGCTGCCGTATGTGAGAAGACCGATGAGTGATCTGCCGACCGATCTGCCAGTCGAAGAGCCGACCCAGACTGCTGCCCCCGCGGCTGTCCCTGCCGTGAAGAAGCCGCGCAGCAAGCTGCGGATGATGTTCCTGATGTTTGCCGTGCCACTGGCGCTTGCCGGAGGCGCGGGGGCGTGGTGGTTTGCCGGGGGGCGTTACGAATCCACTGAAAATGCCAACCTGCATCAGGCGCGTGTCTCCATCGCGCCGGTGATCGGCGGGCGGGTTGTCGATGTGGCGGTCAGCGAATTGCAGACGGTCCACAAAGGCGACGCCCTGTTTCAGGTTGACCCCGAGCCGTATCGGCTGGCGCTGGCGCAGG
The DNA here is from genome assembly GCF_001303875.1 of Gemmobacter sp. LW-1. Lineage (NCBI taxonomy): Bacteria > Pseudomonadati > Pseudomonadota > Alphaproteobacteria > Rhodobacterales > Paracoccaceae > Gemmobacter > Gemmobacter sp. LW-1. The sequence goes on from NZ_LJSC01000038.1 coordinate 49,036, forward strand.
CCGAGGCGGCGCTGGATGGCGCGCGGGTGCAGGTGGAACGGCTGAAGGCGGCTTACGCTCAGGCCGTTGCGCAGCAAAAGCTGGCCCGCGATGACGCGGACTTCCAGCAAAGCGAACTCGCCCGTCAGGAGGCGCTGTCGCGCAAGGGTGTCAGCCGCGAAAGCGATCTGGATTCCGCCCGCCACGCCGCGAAGCAGGCCGCCGAACAGGCGTCTGTGGCCGAGGTGAATGTCTCTGCGGCTCGTGCCGCACTGGGCGGGGCGCCGGACGCCGCAACCGACGCGCACCCCACCGTGCGCGCGGCGCTGGCCGAGCTGGACCGCGCCCGCTATAACCTTGACCAGACCACGGTGCTCGCCCCGGCAGATGGCGTGATCTATCAGGCGGCCTCGTTCCGTCCGGGCGCCATGGTTTCGGCCGGGCAGTCGGTGTTCGCGCTGGTCGAAACCGGCGATCTGTGGGTCGAGGCGAATTTCAAGGAAACCCAGCTGGAAGGCATTGGTGTCGGTCAGGAGGCCGAGATCAGCTTTGATATGGCGCCGGGCCGCAAGTTCGCAGGCAAGGTCGAGGCGATCGGTGCGGGCACGGGGGCGGAATTCTCGTTGCTGCCCGCGCAGAACGCCACCGGCAACTGGGTCAAGGTGACCCAGCGCATTCCCGTGCGCATCCGGCTGGATGACCCGGCGGCGGCGGCGGGCCTGTCCTCGGGGCTCAGCGCCGAGGTGACGGTCGATACCGGGCGTGAACGCGGTCCGCTGTTCGCGGCGCTGGCGGGCGAGTGATGCCATGCAGACCGCTGAAACCCATCCCGAGGTCAAGCACCGCGGGCTGATCACGCTTGCCATCATGCTGGCGACGATCATGCAGGTGCTGGACACGACCATCGCCAATGTGGCGCTGCCCTCGATGACGGGCGACCTTGGTGCCTCGCAGGATACGATTACCTGGGTTCTGACCAGCTATATCGTTGCTGCTGCCATCATGACCCCGGTGACCGGCTGGCTGTCCGACCGGTTGGGCAAGCGCGAGCTGTTCCTGATTTCCATTGTGGGCTTCGTCGCCACATCCATCGCCTGCGGTCTGGCCTGGAGCCTGCCCTCCATGGTGGTGTTCCGCCTGTTGCAGGGCGTGTTCGGTGCCGCCATCGTGCCGCTGTCGCAGACCTTCCTTCTGGATATCAACCCGCGCGAAAAGGCCGGGCAGGCCATGGCGCTGTGGGGGGCGGGGATCATGGTCGGGCCGATCATCGGGCCGACGCTGGGCGGCTGGCTGACCGAAAGCTACAACTGGCGCTGGGTGTTTCTGGTGAACCTGCCGGTCGGCGCGCTGGCGCTGGCGGGGTGCCTGCTGTATCTGCCGCGCGTGCCGCGCCGTCCGCGCGCCTTCGACATGCCGGGCTTTGCCCTGCTGTCGCTGGCCATCGGTGCGCTGCAACTGATCCTTGACCGGGGCGGCGAGGTTGACTGGTTCTCCTCGGGCGAGATCTGGATCTATTCCATCGTTTCGGCCGCGACCTTCTGGATGTTCGTCGTCCATATCCTGCATGCCGAGAAACCCTTTCTTGACCCCCGCATGTTCGCCGACCGCAATTTCGTGACCGGCCTCGTGTTCATCTTCATCGTGGGGATCATCCTGCTGGCGAGCCTTGCGCTGCTGCCGCCGATGCTGTCGCGGATCTTCGGCTATCCGGTCATCACCACCGGCCTTGTGATGGCGCCGCGCGGAGTGGGGACGATGATTTCCATGCTGCTGGTCGGCCGTCTGGTGCGCCATGTCGATGCGCGGCTGCTGGTCATCGCGGGGCTCAGCCTCACCGCGATCTCGCTGTGGGAGATGACGGGCTTCAGCCCGCAGATGGATGCCTTCCCCGTGATCCGCTCGGGTGTGGTGCAGGGACTGGGCCTTGGCCTTGTCTTCGTGCCGCTGTCCACCATCGCCTTTTCGACGCTGGAGCCGCGTTTCCGCGCCGATGCCACCAGCCTGTTCAGCCTTGTGCGCAATATCGGGTCGAGCATCGGGATTTCCATCGTCTCGACCATGCTGACCCGCAATATCCAGGTGAACCATGCCGAGCTTGGCGCCTTCATCAATCCGTTCAATCCCGCGCTCTGGGCCTACAGTCCGGCGGCGGCCAGCGGTAACACCACCGCGCTTTTGAGCACGGATGCGCTGGTGAACGTGCAGGCGGCGATGGTGGCCTATATCGACGATTTCTGGCTGATGATGTGGGTCTCGCTCGCCGCCGTGCCCCTGGCCCTGATCCTGCGCCGCCCGTCGATGGCCAAGGCAGTATGAGCGGCGCTAGGGCTGTCAGGCATAGGCTTTGATCGCCGAAAGAATGGCATCGGCATAAAGATAGATGTCCGAAAGGTCATCGATCTGGTGCCGTGTCTCGTTCTTTTCCGCGTCGAAAAGCCCAATGCTGCGCGAGTTCTTTGCATTGAAATGAAAGCGGCAAACCGGCTTCCGGTTATTATCGTCGACAAAGACGCTGCAATAGCTTTTGGCATCGCGGATCGTAATTCGGTTAACCGGAACTGCCTTCAGACCGATGGCCCGCACAATCATGAAGGCCTGCACCTCCTCGTCCGTCGTCACAACATCGGGAGTGATCGGGGGATCGTCCTGTTGCTTGCGGGCTGTTTCGGCGGTAGCTGCGGCGTCCGCGCCGAAGGTTACATTCAGGCGTTCCTGAATACGATTGCGGACGACCTCATCCAGAGCACCTCGGACAACAGGGCGCAACTGCTCGACTACACTTTTCGTAAGGCTGCCTGTTTACCCACGAAGCGGATGAAATCATCATCCGGCTCAGCAAGCTGCCGGGACAGAAAGTTCGCCGCTGCTTTGACATATTTCAGGCTCGACGCGGCTTCCAGAATTGAGGCCATGTCAAAATTCGACTTCTGGAAACGTGCGAGTTCCAAAGCCTGATGGTCATCGTAATTCTGCAAATCGAAGACAAAGAACGGCTTTTTGTCCATGCGATTTCGTTCATCGATATCCGAGAAGAACCAGATTTCCCGGCCGTTGGTGAGGATCGCGAGGCGCGCCTCTGCTACGGAGAAATATCTGAAAAGCTGGCTGTATTGCGCCGAGCCAAGTGACATCGAGATGGGCTTGACCTCGATCAGGATGGCAACCTTGCCATTGATCTTGATGGCGAAGTCGATCTTCTCCCCTTTCTTGATGCCGACGTCGGCGATGAACTCCGGCACAACTTCCTGAAGGTTGAAAACATCGAAGCCAAGCATCTGGATCAGCGGCAGGACAACCCCTGTCTTGGTCGCCTCTTCAGTCATGGCATGGGAAGACGCATTGCGAGAGCGCTGTGCAAGGTCTTTGACGCGCTGGCTGAAATCCATTTCCGTCTCCCTTTGCTACAATAATGATGGCAGGCTCCATCAAAACGTGTCTTGTGGCAAGTCTGTTCAACTTGATCTGGGGCCGGGTGAAGGCCAGATCCCCCGCCGCCCTTGCCTCTGCCGGGCGGGGGCGGCATAGTCCGGCAAATGCTCTGTGACAGGGAGTTTGTCCGATGAAACCGACCGCCGTTCTGGCCGGCCTTGCGTTTGCCCTTTCCGCCACCGTCGCTCTGGCAGAAGGGCTGCCCGATCTGGGCGGGCGGGCTGTCACGGTGGTGACGGAAAATGCCTATCCTCCGCTTCAGTTCATCAATGGTGACGGGCAGGCCGTGGGCTGGGAATATGACGCCATGGCGGAAATTGCCAAACGTCTGAACATGACCGTCACCTATGAAAACACCAGTTGGGATGCGATGATCCCCGCTGTTTCGGGCGGGCAGTATGACATCGGCATGACCGGCATCACCATCCGCGACGACCGGAAGGAACAGGTCGATTTCTCGGAGCCCTACATGCGGTCGGAAATGGTGATGATGGTGCGCGGTGACGAGGCGCGCTTTACCGATGCGGCCTCTTTCGCGGCCAATCCCGATCTGCTGATGGCGGCGCAGCCGGGCACCACGCCTTTCTATGTCGGCGTCTATGAGGTGCTGGATGGCAACGAGGCCAATCCTCGCATCAAGATGTTCGAAACTTTCGGCGCCGGTGTCGAGGCGCTGCGCGCGGGCGATGTCGATCTGGTGCTGACCGATGGCACCAGCGGCAATGGATATGTCGCGGCCTCGGAAGGCGGGCTGAAGATCGTGGGCGAGAAACTGGGGGCCGAGGATTTCGGCTTCATCTTCCCCAAGGGCTCCGACCTCGTGGCGCCGGTCAATGCGGCGATTGCCGCGATGAAGACGGATGGCACGATGTCGGCGCTGGACAAGAAGTGGTTCCTTGACTTCAAGATGGGGCAATAAGCGCCCCTGATGTCCGCAAAGACCCCGGAGCAGGATTTTCCCTGGTGGCTCGTCGTGCTGGGCGCGACGGGCCTTTGGTTGTTTTACGAGGTCTGGTCCAGCCCTGTCTATGCCCAGATCATGCAGAAGCTGGTAAAGGGCATCGGCATCACCATGATGGTGACGGTGGTGGCCTTCCTGTCCGCCGCCGTGCTGGGCCTCTTGCTGGCGGTGGGGGCGGGGTCGAAGCGGCTGGTGATCCGTCAGGCGGTGCGGCTTTACACCGAGGTCGTGCGCGGCGTGCCGATCATCGTCCTGCTGCTCTACGTCGCCTTCGCCGCGGTGCCCGCGCTGGTGGCGGCATGGAAATGGGCGGGCTTGCCGGAAATCCGCGCCCGCGATGTCTCGCTTCTGTGGCGGGCGGTGATCGCGCTGACCATCGCCTATTCCGCCTTTCTGGCCGAAGTATTCCGCGCTGGCCTGGCCTCGGTTGATCGCGGGCAGATCGAGGCTGCGATGGCGCTGGGTCTGAACGGCTGGCAAAGATTCCGCCTGATCGTCTTTCCGCAGGCCTTCCGCACCATCCTGCCGCCTTTGGGCAATGATTTCGTGGCCATGGTGAAGGATTCAAGCCTCGTCAGCGTGCTGGGCGTTGCCGATGTGACGCAGCTTGCCAAGGTCACTTCGGCCGGGAATTTCCGCTATTTCGAAACCTATAACAGTGCCGCGCTGATCTACCTGACGCTGACCGTCAGCGCTTCGCTGGCGTTGCGGCGGCTGGAGCGGCACTTGCGCGGGCGCGATACACGATAGGGCGAGCGCATCTGGACCTTGGCGGCGGGGCTGATAGGCTCTGCGCCAAAGGAGATTTGCCGATGACCAATCCGCTGCTTGCCCCTTGGGAGGGGCGGTTTGAACTGCCGCCGTTCGACGCGATCCGCGATGAGGATTTTGCGCCTGCTTTTGAGGCCGGTCTGACCGAGGCCCGCGCGGCGATTGCCGCGATTGCCGGGAACGCCGAGGCCCCTAGTTTTGCCAATGTGATCGAGGCGCTGGAACTGGCGGAAGGCACGCTCGACCGGGTGGCGGGGGTTTTCTACAATCTGGCCGGAGCCGACAGCACCGACGCGCGCGAGGCGCTGATGCGGGAACTGGCGCCGAAGATGAGCGCGTTTTCGTCCGAGATCACCAATAACAAAGCGTTGTTTTCCAAGGTGGAAACCCTGTGGCAGAGGCGCGAGGCGCTGGGCCTGACTGCCGAACAGGCGCGTGTGCTGGAGCTTTACCGCCAGATGTTCGTGCGCTCCGGCGCGCTGTTGGATGGTGCCGAGGCCGAACGCCTGACGGAAGTGAAATCGCGCCTCGCCGTGCTGGGCACCCAGTTCAGCCAGAACATTCTGGCGGAAGAACGCACATGGTTCATGGAACTGACCGAGGCCGATCTGGAAGGGCTGCCCGATTTCGCCGTGGCGGCAGCGCGGGCGGCGGGGGCGGAAAAGGGTGTGACGGGGCCGGTGATCACCACCAGCCGCTCGCTCATCGTGCCCTTCCTGCAATTCTCGCCCCGCCGCGCCTTGCGCGAAAAGGCCTACGAGGCTTGGGTCGCGCGCGGTGCCAATGGCAATGATCATGACAACCGTGCCATTGCGGCGGAAATCCTAAAGCTACGCGAAGAGCGGGCGCATCTTCTGGGCTATGCGAGCTTCGCCGATTTCAAGTTGGAACCGGAGATGGCCAAGACCCCGGCCGCCGTGCGCGACCTGCTGCTGCGGGTCTGGGCGCCCGCGCACGCCAAGGCCGAGGCGGATGCCAGGGGGCTGGAGGCGATGCTGCACGCCGATGGCATCGCGGGCCCGCTGGAGCCATGGGACTGGCGCTATTATTCCGAAAAGCGCCGCAAGGCCGAACATGATCTGGATGAGGCGGCGCTGAAACCCTATCTGAGCCTTGAGGCGATGATTTCTGCCTGTTTCGACTGCGCCAACCGGCTGTTCGGGCTGGAGTTTCGTGCGTTGGACGTGCCGATGTATCACCCGGACGCAAGGGCGTGGGAGGTGACGCGCAAGGGTCAGCACGTTGCGGTCTTCATCGGCGATTACTTCGCGCGCGGGTCCAAACGCTCGGGCGCGTGGTGTTCGGCGATGCGCAGCCAGAAGCGGCTGGGGCAGGATGTGCGGCCGATCGTGGTCAATATCTGCAACTTCGCCAAGGGCGACCCGGCGCTGCTGTCCTATGATGATGCGCGCACCTTGTTCCATGAATTCGGCCATGCGCTGCATCAGATGCTGTCGGATGTGACCTATGGGTTCATCAGCGGCACCAGCGTGGCGCGTGATTTTGTGGAACTGCCGAGCCAGCTTTACGAACACTGGCTGGAAGTGCCCGAGGTGCTGGAGGCCCATGCGAAGCATTGGCAGACCGGCGAGGCGATGCCTGCCGACATGCTGAAACGGCTGCTGGACGCGGGCAGCTACGATCAGGGCTTCGCCACGGTGGAATTCGTGGCCTCGGCCATGGTCGATCTGGCGTTTCACGAAGGCGCGGCGCCCGCCGATCCGATGCAGAAACAGACCGAGGTTCTGGCAGAACTCGGCATGCCTCACGCGATCCGCATGCGCCACGCCACGCCGCATTTCGCACATGTGTTTTCCGGCGACGGCTATTCCTCGGGCTACTACAGCTACATGTGGTCCGAGGTGATGGACGCTGATGCTTTCGCCGCCTTCGAGGAAACCGGCGATGCCTTCGATCCCGAAACGGCAGCAAAGCTGGAAAGGTTCATCCTGTCGGCCGGTGGTTCGCGTCCGGCGGAAGAGCTGTATCTGGAATTCCGGGGCCGGATGCCGGGGGTGGAGGCGTTGCTGAAGGGGCGCGGGCTTCTGGACGCGGCCTGAGGGCGGCAGACGTCTTTTGAGTATTTTTGCAAGAAGCAAGACCCGTTGGCGCGTGCGCGTCAGCGGGTTTTGCGAAACTGGCTGGGCGGGGCACCGAATTTTCGGGTGAAGGCGCGCGTCAGCGTGGCGGCGCTGGAAAAGCCGGTGCGCAGCGCGATTTCGGTCAGCGGGTGGCGGGTGTCGGTCAGCAGCCGCCGCGCTGCCTGCAAGCGCAGGCCAAGCGCATGAGCGGCGGGCGAGAGGCCAATGTTTTCGCGGAACAGTTGTTCCAGCCGACGGGGGGAGAGGCCAAGCGCGGCGGCGGTCTCGGCTGCCGTTTCGGGGCTGTCGAGCCGCGCCTCCATCCGCGCGATGGCGCGGGCGACGCGGGCGTCGAGCCTCGGGTCCGGTCGGGTCGCGGTGATCTGCGGCTCGGTTCCCGGGCGGGGGGTGGTGACGAAGCTGGCCGCGACCTGGAGCGCGGTGGCCGGGCCATGGCGGGCGCGGATCAGATGGAGCATCAGGTCGGCGGCGGGGGCGGCGCCCCCTGCGGTGAAATAGCGCCCGGAAAGCGTGAAGCGGTCAGGGGTGACCTCGATTTCGGGAAAGGTGGCGGCGAAATCCTCCAGATCCTCCCAATGCACGGTGGCGCGCTGGCCGTCCAGCAACCCGGCGCGCGCCAGCACCCAGCCTCCGGCGTCGATGCCGCCAAGCGCGCGAAAGCGCGGGGCGATCCGGCGCAGGTCGCGCAGAAGCGGCTTGGTGGTAACTTCGGATTGCCGGTAGCCCGCAATGACGATCAGCACATCCGCGCCCTCGGCCGTGGCCAGCGCGCCCGATGAGGGCAGTTCGATCCCGCATGTCAGCGGCACCGGCCCGCCATCGGGGGAAACCACACGCCAGCGGTAGGCCTCGGTTCCCAGATGCCGGTTGGCCGAGCGCAGCGGATCGAGCGTCGAGGCGACTTCCAGAATGGAACAATGCGGCAGCACCAGTAGCGCCAGCGAAAGCGGCTGCTGCGATGCGGCGAAGATCGTTGCGGATTTTGCCATGCGGATTTCGTAAACTGCAAAGCGCGACCCGACAAGCCCGCTAATCTCGCCGGGAAGGAACAGGAGGAATGCCATGCCCTTGGCCATGAACCGCGAAGTCTTCATAACCTGCGCCGTGACCGGCTCGGGCGGCACCCAGGACCGTTCGCCGCATGTGCCGCGCAGCCCCGCGCAGATCGCCGAAAGCGCCATTGCGGCGGCAAAGGCAGGGGCGGCGGTCGTGCATTGCCATGTGCGCGACGCCGAAACCGGCAAGCCTGCCCGCGACCCGGCACTGTATCGCGAAGTGACCGAGCGGATCCGCGACAGCGCAACCGATGTGGTGCTGAACCTGACTGCCGGGATGGGCGGCGACCTGCTGTTCGACGGCACGGAAAACATGAACCGCATGTCGGCACGCAGCGATATGGCGGGTGCGGCGGAGCGCGTGGCGCATGTGGTGGAATGCCGACCCGAGATCTGCACGCTCGACTGTGGCACGATGAACTTCGCCGAAGCCGATTATGTGATGGTCAACACCCCCGGCATGCTGCGCGACATGGCAGCGCGCATGGTGGCGAGCGGCGTGCGGATCGAGATCGAGGCCTTCGACACTGGCCATCTCTGGTTCGCCAGGCAACTTGCGGAAGAGGGCATCATTCCCGATCCGGTGCTGGTGCAACTGTGCATGGGCGTGCCGTGGGGCGCGCCGGATGATCTGAATACTTTCATGGCGATGGTGAACAATGTGCCGAAGCATTGGCACTGGTCGGCCTTCGCGCTGGGGCGGCATCAGATGCCCTATGTGGCGGCCTCGGTTCTGGCGGGCGGGAATGTGCGCGTGGGGCTGGAGGATAACCTCTGGCTCGACAAGGGTGTGCTTGCGACCAACGCGCAACTGGTGGAACGCGCGGTGACCGTGATTTCCAACATGGGTGCGCGGGTGCTGACGCCCGCCGAGGTGCGCGCGAAGCTGAAGCTGGAGAAGCGCGCGCCGGTGGCGAAATGAGGCGACGGGTGGCGCTGGTCCTTCTGGTGCTGGCGGCTTGCCAGCCCGAGGCCGAAGCGCCACCGCGTCCCAGCATGTCGGTGGCCGACAAGGCCGATTGCATCGCGAAGGGCGGGCAGGTCGGTGTCGCGGGCCTTCTGGGCGGCGAGTTCTGCGTCAAGCGCGCGCCGGATGCAGGTAAGTCCTGCACAAGGGCCAGCGACTGCGCGGGTGACTGCCTGACGGCCAGCCGGACCTGTGCCCCCACGCTCAACCCCTTCGGCTGCCGGGATTATCTGGACGAGACCGGCCAGCCGCAAAGCATCTGCGTCGATTGACGCGAACCCATCAGGACGAGGACGAACATGGCGCGCAAGGCGGCAATCATTGGCGGCGGGGTGATCGGGGGCGGCTGGGCCGCGCGCTTCCTGCTGAACGGCTGGGATGTGGCGGTTTTCGACCCCGATCCGCAGGCGGAACGCAAGATCGGCGAGGTTCTGGCCAATGCCCGCGCCGCGCTGCCGGCGCTGTCGGATGTGCCGATGCCTGCCGAAGGGAAGCTGAGCTTTGCGGGCACCATCACCGAAGCGGTGGAAGGGGCCGAATATATTCAGGAATCGGTGTCCGAACGGCTTGAACTGAAGCACCGCGTCTTTGCGCAAATCCAGCAGTCCGCGCCCGAGACGCTGATCGGATCGTCCACCTCGGGCTTCAAACCCTCGGAATTGCAGGAACATGCGGCCAATCCCGGCACGATCTTCGTGGCGCATCCGTTCAACCCTGTCTATCTCCTGCCGCTGGCCGAAGTGGTGCCCAGCCCGAAGAACGCAGCCCGGGACATTGAACGCGCCAAGGAAATCCTGCGTGAGATCGGCATGTTCCCGCTGCATGTCCGCAAGGAAATCGACGCCCATATCGCCGACCGCTTTCTTGAAGCCGTCTGGCGCGAGGCATTGTGGCTGGTGAAGGACGGCGTAGCCACCACCGAGGAGATCGACGAGGCCATCCGCATGGGCTTTGGCCTGCGCTGGGGCCAGATGGGGCTTTTCGAAACCTATCGCGTTGCGGGCGGTGAAGCTGGGATGAAGCATTTCATGGCGCAGTTCGGGCCCTGCCTGCAATGGCCCTGGACCAAGCTGACGGATGTGCCGGAATTCAATGACGAGCTTGTGGACCTGATCGCGGGCCAGTCCGATGCGCAATCCGGCCACCATTCGATCCGCGAGCTGGAGCGCATCCGCGACAGCAACCTGATCGGCTTCCTGCGGGCGCTGAAGGATCGCAACTGGGGCGCGGGCAAGGTGCTGCGTGACCATGACGCCCGCCGCGCCGTGGCATTCCACGATGCGGCGCCGACGGGTGCACCGCTGGTCATGGCACAGATGCAGGTACTGCCCGGCTGGATCGACTATAACGGCCACATGACCGAAAGCCGCTATCTGTTCGCGGCCTCCGAAACTTCGGATGCCTTCCTGCGGCTGATCGGGGCCGGGATGGATTACGTTGCCGCCGGACATAGCTATTACACTGCCGAAACGCACATCATGCATCTGGGCGAATGCAAGCTGGGCGACCGGCTGACCGGCACGCTTCAGGTGCTGGGCGCCGATGAAAAGCGGCTGCATGTGTTCATCCGTATCCAGCGTGGCGACGAGGTGGTGGCGAGCCTTGAACAGATGCTGCTGCATGTGGACATGAAGGCCAACAAAACCTGCGCCGCCGCGCCCGGGGTGCTGGCGAAGCTGGAACCCATTACTCAGGCCCACAAGACGCTGCCCCGGCCCGAGGCCGCCGGGCGCTTTGTCGGCCAGCGCAGGGCCTGACGGGCCGCTTCTTTCCTCAAGACCCGAAGGGCAAACAGATGGATTTCGGACTGACCGAAGAACAGCGCATGATCGTGGAAACGACCCGCGCCTTCGTCGAGAACGAGCTTTACCCGCATGAGGCCGAGGTGGAACGCACCGGCCATCTGCGGATGGACCTGATCCGCGAGCTTCAGGCCAAGGCGATCGAGGCCGGGCTTTATGCTGCCAATATGCCCGAGGAGGTCGGCGGCGCCGGTCTCGATACGCTGTCATGGCTGCTATACGAGCGTGAACTGGGCCGGGCGAACTATGCCCTGCACTGGACCTGCGTGGCGCGGCCCTCGAACATCCTGCTGGCGGGAAGCGCCGAACAGCGCGAGAAATACCTCTTTCCCTGTATCCGGGGGGAGAAGTGGGATTGCCTTGCCATGACCGAACCCGGTGCCGGGTCGGACCTGCGCGGCATGACCGCCAGTGCAAAGCGCGAGGGCGGCGACTGGGTGCTGAACGGCACCAAACATTTCATCAGCCACGCCGATCTGGCCGATTTCGCCATCGTCTTCATGGCGTCCGGCGAGGAAGACACCCCGCGCGGCAAGAAGAAGCTGATCACCGCCTTCTTCGTGGACAAGGGCACACCGGGCTTCACCGTCCGCGATGGCTATCGCAATGTCAGCCACCGTGGTTACACCAATTCGGTGCTGGAATTCGACAATTGCCGTTTGCCGGAAGCGGCGGTTCTGGGCGAGGTGCACAAGGGCTTCGAGGTGGCGAACACCTGGCTGGGCGCGACGCGGCTGCAAGTCGCCTCCACTTGCCTCGGTCGCGCCGACCGGGCGTTGCAACATGCCATCAGCTATGCCGCCGAACGCAAGCAATTCGGCCAGCAGATCGGCAAGTTTCAAGGGATCAGCTTCAAGCTCGCCGATATGGCGATGGAGCTGAAGGCGGCGGAGCTCCTGACCCGCGAGGCAGCCTGGAAGTTTGACCAAGGCTCGGTGACCGAGGCCGACATGTCCATGGCCAAGCTGAAGGCGACCGAGGTGCTGGCGATGATCGCCGATGAGGCGATCCAGATTCACGGTGGTATGGGGCTGATGGACGAGTTGCCGCTGGAACGGATCTGGCGCGATGCGCGCGTCGAACGGATCTGGGAGGGCACCTCCGAGATCCAGCGGCATATCATCTCGCGCGAACTTCTGCGTGCGGTTGGCGGCTGAGACCACGGCAGGGGGGCTGTCTGCCCCCCTCGGCGCATGCGCGCCTCACCCCCCGAGGATATTTTCCGACAGAAAATGAGCCTGATCTTGCGCGTTAACCACTTCTTCATTGGATTCGGCCAGTGTGGCCTTGCGGAACAGGCGGGGACGCCGATGGCCGTGACAGGAAATGGCACCTCGTTTGCCAAGGGCGAGCGGGGTGCTTACATTTTCTGTCGAAAAATATCCTCGGGGGTCCGGGGGCAGACAGCCCCCGGCCTCGGGCACGGGGTGGAGGGGCGGATATGATGCGCCTCCATCGCCTGTTGCGCCCACGCTCCATTGCGGTTCTCGGTGCCGGATGGGCCGAGAATGTCATCGAGCAATGCCGCAAGATGGGGTTTGATGGCCCGGTCTGGCCGGTACACCCCAAACGCGAGACGATCGGCGGATTGAAAGCCTATCCCTCGCTCGCTGACCTGCCTGAACCGCCCGATGCCACTTTCATTGGCGTCAACCGCTTCGCCACGGTAGAGGTGGTGCGCGAACTGGCCGCCATGGGGGCCGGCGGTGCCATCTGCTTCGCCAGCGGCTGGGAAGAGGCGGGAGAGGCCGGTTTGCAGGCCGATCTGGTGACGGCCGCGGGGGACATGCCGATCCTCGGGCCGAACTGCTATGGCGTCATCAACTACCTTGACGGCGCGCTGCTGTGGCCCGACCAGCACGGCGGGCAGCGGGTGGAGCGGGGCGTCGCACTGCTTTCCCAATCGTCGAATATCGTCATCAACCTGACGATGCAGGCGCGCGCCCTTCCGGTGGCCTATGTTGCCTGTCTGGGCAATGCCGCGCAGGTGGGGCTGGCCGAACTGGCCGGGGCGCTGCTGGCCGATGAGCGGGTCACGGCGCTGGGCCTTTACATCGAGGGCATAGACGACGCCCCGGCTTTCGCTGCACTGGCAGAAGCGGCGCGGGTGGCGGGCAAGGGGATCGTTGCGGTGAAATCCGGCAAGACCGAAGCATCGCGCGCCGCTGCGGCCTCGCATACTGCCTCGCTGGCAGGGGGCGGGGCTGCCTCCAGCGCCTTCCTGCGGCAATGCGGCGTCGCCGAAGTGGCCAGCCTTCCCGCGCTGCTGGAGGTGTTGAAAGTATTCCACACCCACTGCCCCGGACTGGGTGAACGGCTCTGCTCGCTCTCCTGCTCGGGCGGTGAGGCAGGGCTGGTCGCCGATCTGGCCGATCCCGCCGGGATCACCTTTCCGCCGGTGCCCGAAACGACCCGCACCCGGCTGGCCGATATTCTCGGCCCGATTGTCACAATATCCAACCCGTTGGATTATCATACCTTCATTTGGGGGGACGGGCCGCGCACCACCGATGTGTTCAGCACGATGCTGTCCGCTTATGACGCTGGTATCTTCATCATCGACCCGCCACGCCCCGACCGCTGTGACCCATCCAGTTTCCGGCCCGCGCTTGAGGCCGTGGCGGCCGCGCAGGCGGCGACCGGCCGCCCGGCCTTCGCTGTCGCCTCACTGCCCGAGAATTTCGACGAGGCACTGGCGACGGATTTCATGGCGCGCGGCGTCGTGCCAATGATGGGCCTTGATACCGCGCTGGAGGCGCTGAAAGCGGCACAGGTTGCGCCGGGTCA
>NZ_LJSC01000039.1:0-1496 GCF_001303875.1 Gemmobacter sp. LW-1
GCCGGGCTGGAGGCAGGGGACATGTTCTGGGCGGCCAGGCTGAGTGTCAGGATCGCCAGCGTCAACAGCGCGACCTCGCTCACGCTCGCTTATCCCTGGCCGGGGGCCGCCCAGACCGCTGTGAACTACGAGGTCCGCTTCACGCCGGATATGACCCGCGCGCTGGCCTCGGCGCGGGAACTGCTGGAGGAGCTTTCGAACGGCAATCTTTCGGCGCTTGCGGCGCTGGAAACGATGGCGAACAAGCTGCCGTGGTTCGATGGCGCAGGCTCTGCGCAACTGGCAGACCTGACATCGCAGGCCCGTGGTCTGCTGGGCGGCTCTGCCCTCTCGCGGGCGGGCAGCGATTATACGCTCAACGGCAAGCTGCTCGGCACCGCCGTGACCCAGAACGACAAGGATACCGCCGCCGGGCGGTTGCTGAAGACTGGCGATTTCGGTCTGGGCACCGCAATTTCTCTGACCGCTGCGGATAATCTCGATACCATCCTGACTTCCGGGCTTTTCTACAATTCGTCATCGGCCAACACGACCGGGAACAATTACCCGCCGGGGATCTCCGGTGCTGGCGCCCTGATCGTGGTGGCGCGCAGCACCACCAACGTGATCCAGAAGTTCATCAGCTACGGCGGCGCCTCCATCGCATCGGCCCTGCGGGAGTTCTCCCGAAGCTGGGGCACATCCGGCTGGGGACCGTGGGTGGAGCAATTCCATCAGGGATCGCTGCTCGGGACGGTCTCCCAGTCCGGCGGCGTTCCGACCGGCAAGGTCATCGAACGCGGCAGCAATGCCAATGGCGAATATGTCCGCTTCGCTGACGGCACCCAGATCTGCACGGTCATTGCCGCCGGGGTGGATGCCGCGACCGCAGCCGGGCCGATCTACATGCACAGCAACCTGCTGACATGGACCTTCCCGGCCTCGTTCCTCTCCGCCCCTGTGGTGACAGGGGGCGGCGGCAATGCGGCGCGCTGGCTGGGGATCAACGCGCCCTCGGTCGGCAGTGTGCAGTACCGCGTCTTCTCCTATGCCTCGTCGGGCACCCTTTCGCTGCCCGGCCTGACCGCCATCGGCCGCTGGTTCTGAGGAGGACCACCCATGCAGATCTCGTTCTCGCCCTTCCGCGCCGATTCCGCCCTCACCCTGTCCCGGCAGGGCGATGTCCTGACCATCGACGGCGCGGATCTCGACTTCGGCCCCTTGCCCGAGGGCGCCGTCCTGCCGCGTGAAGCGGTGAACTGCGACTGGCTGGCCTCGGAGGTCACCCGGATCGGCGGTGTGATCCATCTGACCCTGCTGCTGCCGCATGGCCCGATTCCGTGGCCCGCACCGCCTGAATCGCGGGTGGTCACCCATCCCGAGCCGATCCTCGTCACCACAGACGGGCCGATCCTGTTGCCTGACTACACGCCTGCCGGGGAGGCCGCAGAATGAGCATCGACTGGAGCAGGACGATCACCGCCGAGGCCCGCGCCGCAGCCGCGCTGGAGGCCGCC